>DASZMZ010000113.1:0-14646 GCA_035551455.1 Candidatus Sulfopaludibacter sp. | reverse complement strand
TCGGGCGGCTGCATCCCGCAGGAGATGTTCGATACGCCGGTGGATTATGAGACGCTGGCGCAGCTCGGCTCCATCATGGGGTCGGGCGGCATGGTGGTGATGGATGAAGACAACTGCATTGTGGATGTGGCGCGGTACTTCATCGAGTTCACGCATTCGGAATCCTGCGGCAAGTGCGTGCCGTGCCGGGTGGGTCTGGACAAATCCCTGCGCATTCTGAACGCCTTCACGCGCGGCCGTGCCACCGAGCAGGATCTGGACCGGCTGGACGAGATGGGACGCATGATTCGCGACACGTCGCTGTGCGGACTGGGGCAGACGGCGCCCAATCCGCTGCTCACCACCATGCGCCACTTCCGGCATGAATTCGAAGACCACATCCGTGCGCATCGCTGCCGCGCCGGGGTCTGCGAGGACCTGGCGCTCTCGCCGTGTGAAAACAGCTGCCCGCTGCACATGAACATTCCGCGCTTCCTCCAGCTTTTCCAGGAGGGCCACCTGGAGGAGGCCTTTGAAGCTGTGGTGATGGACAATCCGCTGCCCGCCTCCACGGGCCGCGTCTGCCAGCATCCGTGCGACAATCGCTGCCGCCGCCGCTCTCTGGATGCCGCGGTAAACATGCGGGAGGTACACCGCTACATCGCCGATTCGATTTATGGGTCGGACCGCTTCGACGAAATGGCGGCGCGCATCGCGGCGCACAAACTGCCGCCCACGGACCGTAAGGTGGCGGTAGTCGGCGGCGGTCCCACGGGACTCACGGCGGCGTTCTACCTGGCGCTGCTGGGTCACGAGGTGACGGTCTACGAATCCAACCCGGAGCCCGGCGGCATGCTGCGCTACGCGCTGCCGGAGTATCGACTGCCGCGCGAAGTGGTGCGCCGCGAAGTGGAATTGATCCGCCGGATGGGCGTGAATTTCGTCTGCGGAGTGGCCGTGGGCACGGACATCATGCTCAACGATCTGGACAACCAGTACAACGCCGTCTTCCTGGCCATTGGAACGTGGAAGGAAGCATGGGTCTACCTGCCCGGTACGGAGTTGAAGGGCGTGATTCCGGCGCTGCTGTTCCTGGAAGCGATCTCGAAGGAAGAGCCCGTACGGCTTGGCCGCAAGGTGGCCATCATCGGCGGCGGCAATGCGGCCATCGATTCGGCGCGTACGGCGCTGCGCATGGGGTCGGAAGTCACCGTCATCTACCGGCGCGAGCGGAAGGACATGCCGGCGATTAAGGAGGAGACGGACGACGCCGAGGCCGAGGGCGCGAAGTTCGTCTTCCTGGCCACGCCCCATCGCATCGTGGGCGACACCGAGGGCAATGTGAAGGCCATCGAGGTGGTGAAGACGCGGCTGGGCGAGTTCGATTCGTCGGGCCGGCGCCGGCCTGTGCCCACCGAGGAAATCCGCCGGCTGGAGTGCGATACGGTGATCCTGGCGGTAGGCGAGGCGGTCGACCTGGATTTCGTGCGCGCGTCCGGACTTCGCATCAAAGAGAACGGCACGCTCGAAGTGGATCGGTATTCGCTCGAGACCAGCCGCAGTAAGTTCTACGCCGGCGGCGACCTGATCAGCGGAGCGTCCAACGTCTCTAACGCCATGGGCTACGGCAAGAAGGCGGCGCGCAATATCGATCAGCGGCTGATGGGCGTCTATCGCTGGGATCAGTTGGATGTGGCGTTCGAGTACAGCCACCAGCCTCCCGGCACGCCCAGCGAGACGAAGCGCCATTCTTTGACGGAACGGCCGGCGTCGGAACGAGTGGAAAGCTTCGGCGAAGTGGCAGCCTGTCTCTCCGCGGGCGACGCCAAAGAGGAGGCGGAAAGGTGCCTGCGATGCGACATCAAAGATCATCACTAAGAATGTCCCGGCGTCTTTGCGCCTCGGCGGTAAAGGAGCTTCCCAATGGCTGACAACCTCTCGATTCGAATCGACGGCGAATACGTCAATGCGCAGGAAGGCCAGACCATCCTCGAAGTAGCGCGCGCCGGCGGGAAATACATCCCGACGCTGTGCTGGCTGGAGAGCATCAGCAGCGTGGGCGCGTGCAGGCTCTGCATCGTAGAGGTGGCCGGGGTCAACCGTTTGCTGCCTGCCTGCACGACTCCGGTGCAGGACGGCATGAGCGTCACCACCAACTCCGAGAAGCTCCAGCATTACCGCCGCATTGCCCTGGAGTTTCTGTTTTCCGAACGCAATCATCAGTGCGCCGTTTGCGTCTCCAACAATCATTGCGAACTGCAGGCCATGGCGCAGCGCATGGGGGTGAACAGCGTGCGCTACCCTTACGCGTTCCCCAAACTGCCGGTGGACCTCTCGCATCCGCGCTATGTGCTGGACCACAACCGCTGCATCCTGTGTACGCGCTGCGTCCGGGTGTGCGCGGAGGTGGAAGGCGCGCACGTGTGGGACGTGAGCGGGCGCGGCATCCGCAGCATGGTGGTGTGCGACATGAATCGCCCCTGGGGCGAGGCGGTGAACTGCACCAACTGCGGCAAGTGCGTGCAGGTTTGTCCCACGGGCGCGCTGGCTGAGAAGGGCTTTGCCGTGGAGGAGATGGTGAAGCACGACCGCAATGTCACACGCCTGGCGGCCAGGCGCGGAGGACGGCTATGAAGAAAGTTCGTCTGGCGACGGTCTGGCTGGATGGCTGCTCCGGCTGTCACATTTCGCTCCTGGATATGGACGAGCGGATTCTCAATATCGCCAAACGCGTGGACGTGGTGTATGGTCCGCTGGTGGACGCGCAGGAATTTCCCAAGCTGGTGGACGTGGTGCTGATTGAAGGCGCCGTTAGTTCGCAGCACGATCTGGAGCAGGTGCGCACGATCCGGCAGCGGTCGAAGCTGGTGGTCGCGCTGGGCGATTGCGCGGTGACTGCCAATGTTCCCGGCATGCGCAATCAGATCGCTCCTCGCAAGCTGCTGGAGCGCATCTACATGGAGGGCGCGGAGGAAAGCCGCTGCGTGCCCACGGAGGGAGTGCCGGCGCTGCTACGGCAGGCGGTTCCCGTGCACGAGGTGATCAAGGTCGACCTGCACGTGCCGGGATGCCCGCCGAGCGCCGACGCCATCGCTTTCGTTTTGGGCGAACTGGTGGAGGGGCGGATGCCGGATCTGACATCGAAAGTGAAGTTCGGGTAGGACATTATGAAGAAGCTAACGATCGACCCCGTCACTCGCATCGAAGGTCATGCCAAGATCGACATTTTCCTGGATGATCAGGGCCGCGTTGCCGATACCCACTTTCACGTCACGCAGGTGCGCGGCTTTGAAAAATTCGTTGAAGGCCGGCCGTTTTACGAGATGCCGGCCATCACTTCGCGGATCTGCGGCATCTGCCCCGTGAGTCATCTGCTGGCTTCCGCGAAGGCCTGCGACGCCATCATGAGCGTGACTCCTCCGGAGACCGGCGTGAAGTTGCGGGAACTGGTGCACTGCGCCCAATTCGTCCAATCGCACGCCCTCAACTTCTTCCACCTCTCCGCGCCCGACATGCTGATGGGCTTCGATTCCGACCCGGCGCGCCGCAATATTTTCGGACTCATCGAAGATCATCCGGACGTGGCCAAGGCGGGCGTAGCGCTGCACAAATTCGGGCAGGAGATCATCGCCGCGCTGGCGAACGAACGCATCCATCCCTCGTGGATCGTACCGGGCGGCGTGAATGCTCCGCTGACGGCGGAGGCTCGCGGGCACATGCTGGCCGAACTGCCGGGGGCGCGGCAGCACGCCGTCCGGACGCTGGCCTTTTACAAGACTCTGCTGGACCAGTTCGCCGAGGAGATCGAGAACTTCGGCACCACGCCGACGCTCTACGCGGGCCTGGTGGACGGCGACGGCCACAGCCAGTGGTATGAGGGTTTGCTGCAGTTCAAGGACGCCGACGGCTGTCTGATGGGCGCCGATATTCGCGGGCGCGATTACGCGGAGTTTATCGGCGAGGCATCGCTGAAGAAGTCGTACCTGAAAGCGCCGTACTTCAAACCGATCGGCTATCCCGACGGGGTCTACCGGGTGGGACCGCTGGGTCGCGTGAACGCGTCGGAAGATTTCGGCACGCCGGAAGCGGACGCGGAGTTGGCGGAGTTTCGCAGGCGCTACGGCCCGGTTGTCCACAGCTCTTTCCATTACCATTACGCGAGGCTGCTGGAACTGCTGCACGGACTCGAAAAGATCGAACTGCTGCTCAACGATCCGGCGATTCTGGGCAAGCGCGTGCGCGCGCACGCCGGCGTCAACTGCCTGGAGGGCGTGGGCATGGTGGAGGCGCCGCGCGGCGTACTCATCCATCACTACAAGGTGGATGAGAACGGCGCGATGCGCTGGTGCAATCTGATTGTCGCGACCGGCCACAATAATCTGGCGATCAATCGGAGTATCGGGCAGGTGGCGCGCCACTTCATCGACGGCGAGCACTTCAAGGAAGGCATGCTGAATCGCGTCTCGGCCGTGGTGCGGGCGTACGACCCGTGCCTGAGTTGCTCTACGCACGCCGACGGAACGCTGGCGATGCCGGTTCGGCTGATTGGACCGGATGGCCGTGTTTTGGATACGAGGTAGACGCGACGAAAGGCGATCGTCTATCGTACGGGGAAAGAGGACAGACGACGAAAGGCGATCGTCTATCCTACGGCCTGCGATACTAGGAGATTGGCTCAACCGACACCACTTCTGGATTTTCAAAATGTGTCCGTGCAGCGCGGGGAACGGATCGTGCTGGACGGCATTTCGCTATCGATCGCGCAGGGCGAGCATGTTGCCATTCTCGGCCCGAACGGCTGCGGCAAATCGACCTTCATCAAGCTCTTGACGCGCGAACTGTATCCGCGACTCAAGCCCGAGCCCTGGAGTCTGCGCATTCTCGGCCGCGACCGGTGGCACCTGTTCGATCTGCGCAATCACCTGGGCATCGTCTCCGGGGATTGGATGCAGATGTGCACGCGCGATTATTCGGCGTACGAGATTGTCCTCTCCGGCTTCTTCGGCAGCGTGGGAGTCTGGCCCAATCACGAAGTGACGCCGGTGATGGAGGAGAAGACCCGGGCCATCCTGGAACTGCTCGATGTCTCGCACCTGGCCGCGCGCAACACCAATGAACTCTCGAGCGGCGAGGCGCGGCGCATCCTGATCGGCCGTGCTCTGGTGCAGAATCCACAGGCGCTGGTGCTGGACGAGCCCACTACGAGTCTGGATTTCCGCGCCACCTATGAACTACGCGAGATTCTCCGCAAACTCGCGGGGAACGGCATCAGCATTCTGATGGTGACGCACCACCTGCCGGACATCATTCCGGAGATGCAGCGCGTCATTCTGATCCGCGAGGGCCGCGTGTACCGCGACGGCGCTAAGCAGGAAGTGTTGACGTCCGAAGCGCTACAGGGACTCTTCGAGATTCCCGCCGAAGTGCTGGAGCGCGACGGCTACTACCACGTCCTCTGATCACTTTTCGAAGCGGTGGAAGAAGCTCGATTCCACGTAGTGGGGCCGCTCGGGATTGTTGGCCACCCGGCGCGCCAGGTCTCCCAGAAATGAATTGAACTGCGCCGCGGCGGCGGTATCCACGGGCTGCGTGAGATTGTCTTCCTTCGAGTGGTAGCGCTGCGCCAGCCACTGCCGCCAGGCTTTATACTCCGGCGAATTGGGGGTCCAGCCGAACTTCATGGCGAGCGCCGGGACCCCGGCCTGCACGAAGCTGTACTGGTCCGTGCGGACGAAGGAATTGCGGTCGGGCTCGGGATCCATGGCGATCTCGATGTGGTGCTCCGCGCCCACGGCCTTGGCATCGGCGGCGAGTGTCGATTCGGCCAAGCCTTGTACGTGCAGTTTCTTCAACGCGAAGATGGGCATGAACATGTCCATGTTGAGGTCGGCCACAATGTTGGCTTCGGGCACGGTGGGCCGACCGGCGAAATAGCGCGAGCCCAGCAGCCCCTTCTCCTCGCCGGTGAAAATCACGAAGAGCATGGAGCGCTTGGGCCGCTGCGGATTGTGCGCGAAACTCTTAGCGATCTCGATCACGGAGGCGACACCCGAGGCATCGTCCATGGCGCCGGCGAAGAGCGTGCCGCGCGCGTCGACGCCGAGATGGTCGAGGTGGGCCGAGACGAGGACGTATTCGTTCTTCAGGCGCGGGTCGGAGCCCTCGAGTTTGGCGACGATGTTCGGCGATTCCACCGAGCTATTCTGCGTGGTCACGGCGGCGGTGAGATTCTTCTTGAGGTCGAACCTGGGCAGCGGTTTCTGCGCGTCGGCCAGCGCCAGCAGTTCGGCGAACGTGTGGCCGGATCCGGCGAAGAGTTTCTCGGCCTCCGCCGGATTGAAGGTGGCGCTGAACATGGTGTGGCGCTGATCGGCGAGTGCCGGATGGCGGGCGGCGACGGCGGCATCTTTGGGATCCGGCGCGAGCCTCATGCCGGGCTGCGATGCGTTGGCCGCCACGCGGTCCCACGGGAAGTCCATGGACTTCGGAGTGGGGATACTGATGGACCCGACAGCGCCCGCATCGGCCAGGGCTTTCTGGAACGGAGAGGTGCGCGCGAAGGACTTGAGCGGCCCCGGCAAGTCGGCCGGTCCGCCGTTGATGGTGACGACGATCTTGCCTTTCAGCGAGGACCACGGCACCTCGGGCGAATCGAAATCATCGTACTTGGCTTCGGGCAGATGCAGGCCGTAGCCGAGGAAGACCAGCGGGGCGGTGATGTTCCTGGGCTGGCTGCCGCGCGAGCCCAGCGTGGCGTCGCGGCCTAACACCAGAGGCTCGGCATGTCCCGCGGTCACCAGCGACACGGACGACTGGTCCGCGATCACGCGCGTGACGTCGAATTTCACAGGCTGGTAGTAGCCGTTCACGCCGGCCGGCAGGAGTCCCGCGGAATCGAATTGCGAGACCACATATTTGGCGGCGCGCAGGTAGCCTGCCGAGCCGGTCAGCCGGCCTTCCATGCCGTCGGCGGCCAGAGCCTGCACGTTCGACCACCATGCCTGCCCGGCAGCCTGATCGGCGGGCGTGACGGGGCGGCCCTGCGCGGCGAGAAGTGAGGCGAAGGCGGTGAAAGCGAAAACACTCTTCCAGAACATGGAATGAGTGTAATCCATGGGACGCCGCAGAATTTACAAGAGGTGCTGGTACTCGTCGGGATCGAGGCCGAATTTCTCCATCAGGCGCGGCAGGTCGGCGCGCAGCGTTTCCGGCGTGGAGCGCACCCATGCGGCAATCACCGTCTCCACGCCCACGCGGTTCTTGCCGTCTTCTTCGGCCATAGCCTCGGCAAGGCCGCGCAGGTTGGCCTCAGTGGCTTCGCGCACAGGCCGCGGCGTTTCCGCAATCACGGCGTTCAGGAAATCTTCAGCAGCGTCGTTCCAGTTCATTCTTTGTATAGCTTACTCAATGTAGAATAGATTTTGCGCTCCGAAATCCTGCTTCTCCTTCCTTTTTCCCTTTCTCTCTGCGCGGCACAACAGCAGCAGACCGTGCCTCCGCAGCATGACAGCATCGTGGTGACGGGCACGTTCGAGCCGCTCTCCCTGGATGAGATGGATCGCGCCATCACCCTGCTGCCGGCCCGCAATATGTACCTGGTGAGCAATACTCTCACCGACCTGCTGCGTCTCGATCCGTCGCTGGACTTGCAGGAACGCTCGCCCGACGGCGTGCAGACCGACATTTCCATTCGCGGCGGCAGTTTCGGACAGACCCTGGTGCTGCTGAACGGCCAGCGCGTGAACGACGTGCAGAGCGGCCATCACGACATGGACATTCCCGTCCCGATGGAAGCCGTGAGCCGCGTGGAAGTGATGCGCGGCTCCGGTTCCAGCATGTACGGGTCGGACGCCACCGCGGGAGTGATCAACATCATCACGGCCCCGCCCGACGGATTCGAATTGCGGCTGCGCACGGCGGCGGGCAATGACGGTATCAATCAGCAGCGCGTCTCGATCTCCGACAACTTTGGCAAGGTCGCCGAGCAGTTGACGTTCTCGCGCGATTTCTCCTCGGGCTTCATGCCGGATCGCGATTATCGCAACTTGCAATTCGCCTCTACGACACATCTGCTGACGGCGTGGGGCGGCACCGATTTAACGCTGGCATACATGGATCATCCCTTCGGCGCCGACCAATTCTACGGGCCGTACCCTTCGTGGGAGAACACCAAGACGTGGTGGGCCGCGGTGCAGCAGGCGCTAGGCAAGAAGACGACGGTAAGTTTCGCCTACCGGCGGCATAGCGATCTCTTCGTGCTATTCCGCGACAGCCCGGAAATTTACGCCAATCACCACCATGACGAAAGCTACCAGGCTGCCGTACGGCGCACCGAGGAACTCGGCTCCAACATCCACGTGAACTACGGAGTGGAAGGACTGCACGAAGCCATCGTGAGCAACAATCTGGGCACGCATTCGCGCAGCCGCGCCGCCGCGTACGGAGCTGTGGATTTCCGCGCGCTCAAGCGCTTCTCGCTCTCTATTTCGGCGCGCGAAGAGGTGTATCGCAATTTCTCCGGGACGCTGAGTCCCACGGTAGCGGGCGGTGTGTGGATCTCACAGGCGCTCAAGTTTCGCGCGTCGGTGAGCCGCGGATTTCGCGTGCCCACGTACACGGATCTCTACTATTCAGACCCGGCCAATCAAGGCAATCCGCACCTGCTGCCCGAGCATGCATGGACTTATGAAGGCGGGCTGGACTGGACGCCAGCGCGGCGCGTGCGCGGCTCGGTCACCGTATTCGAGCGGCGGGAACGCAACGGCATCGACTTCTACCGGACGTCGCCGAACGGTTTGTGGCAGGCCCTCAATATCGACAATCTGAATTTCACCGGCGTGGAAAGTTCGCTGCGTGTCACCCCGGGCCGCAACCAGACTCTGGATTTCCGATACAGCTGGCTGCTGGGAGTGCAGGACACGGTGCCGGTGGGCTTCACCAAGTACAGCTTCAACTATCCGACCGATTCCGGTGTGATCGCGTGGCAAGGCAATTTTCACGGCGTGCTTTGCCGTTCGCGCATCGGCGTGTTGAACCGGCGCGAGCGAGATCCGTACGCGCTGTGGGATCTCTACGCTGCGTATTCGCGCGGCGCGTTGCACCCGTTCCTGCAGGTGTCGAACGTCACTGCCACGTCGTACCAGGAAATTCAGGGCATCGTGATGCCCGGGCGCACGGTTATTGGCGGCGTCGAATGGGTGCTGGCGCGTCACTGAGGTCGTTCTCGGCAAGCAGGCGCTCCAGCAGGCGTGTGACGTCGTTACGCATCTCCGTGTGGAACTCGCCGCTGGCCTTACCGGCGAATCCGGCATGCACGCTGCGCACCAGGCCATCGCGTCCGAGGAAGAAGGTAGTGGGCCACGAGTTCAGATTCACGGCTTGCGGAAGTTTGGCGCTTAACTCGGAGGGCTCGCCCGGCACCAGCACGGGGTACTCGATTCCATACGTGCGGATGAAGGCGCGCAGACGCGCCGGATCCTTCAACTGATCGGCCTCTTCGAAAGAAAGCGAGACGATCTCCAGTCCCTGCGCATGATACCTGCGATAGAGTTCCACCAGGAACGGAGCCTCATCGTGACAGTTGGGGCACCAACTGCCGCCGATCGCCACGATCACGACTTTGCCGCGAAATCGCGGGTCGGTGTCGCTGACGATCTTGCCGGAGAGGTCGGGGAAGGCGAAATGGAAGGGCACGGTGGGGTCCTGCACGCTGGTGTGGCGGGAGGGGTCGGTGGGCTCGGGGAGTCCTTGGGCGCGGGCCTGGGTGGAGCGGACGGCGGTCATGGGAGTGCGGCCGTTCTGGACGAGTTGCAGCGTGCCATCGGGCTGCGGCGTGACTTCGAGCAGCAGCGGACGGGCGCCATCGAAATGGCTGAGGACGAACTTGCCGCCGCGCCACGAGCCTTCGAGCGATCCGGTGTCGCCATCGATGCGCAGGATGGCCGCCGAGACTTCCGCGCCCGACTGCCGCACCACGAAGCGCCAGGCCTTTTCGCCCTTGGAACTGGCTACCTCGACGTCCCAGAGTCCGGCGATGGCGGGGACTTGATCTTCGGTCAGCGGCGACGGTGCGAAGCGGTGCGCCTGGAAGGGGTACTCGGTGGCGGCGCGGCGATAGGTGCCGGTGAGCTTGCCATCGGAGAGTTTCGCGGTGAGGCGGGCGGCGTAGTAGTCGAAATTCAGGATGAGGGAGTCGCCGTCAGCCGTGCCGGAGTTCGAAGTGACCTTCTGGTCGCCATTGAAAAAGGAGCCGGCCGCTTGGGCGCCGGCACCGGAAAACTCCATGCGGAAAGGAATCTCGCGTCCGTTGACGGTCACTTGAGCGTCCCAAAGTCCTTGAATCGATTGGGCGGAGGCGGAAAAGGACAAAGTGAAAAAACAAAATGCAGCGAATCTACCCATATCCCATAGAGTTTACTGCAATTCAGAAAGATTCAGGAAATGGAGTGATAACCTTGGTACGAGTGGTACCAGAAATATATAGACCGTAAGTACTACGAAATACTAAGATAGGGTGCCGGGCGGAACCGGCATTTATGTGGGGCGCTCTGCTATTTCTCGCGTTTTTTCTGATGATTACACCGCAGACCCGAAAGATGGTTTCGGGAATGCTGGGCCATTCGGGCGATTGGATCAGTGCGTGGGCTCCTTTTTCGTACATCATTCTGGCGCTGCTGCTGGTGGCAGGCGTGTTCTCCATGAACCTGATGGTTCGGTGGCCGAAGACGCCGGAGCCGGATAATCCCCTGGCGCGGTATAAACACGGCAACGACGTGGTCGATTAAGGCAGATCCTCGGACAAGCCGGTCTGAAGTACGCTAAACTGTTACTGTTCTAGGCGGATCTTCTTGAATCGGTTAGTCCTTCCAGCCATCCTGGCGGTGGCATTCGTGGCTCGCGCCGACCAGCCGGAACTCGGACAGCTTGACGCCAGCCCTACCCTTTTCACGGTAATGGCTGCGATCAACGCGGCCGGGTTCGACGCGGATTTGGCGTCTCCGAATAATCATCCCTTGCGAAACGCCATTCGTGCGGAATTGTCTAAGCGCAAGATTCCGTCGCTGCCCGCGCTGAAGGAATTCTTTGAGAATCACCGGCGACGCACGGATGCCGCCGAACTCAGCCAATACATCAGTTTCGCCCTGACGGCCTCGGGACCGCCCAGTTTCGCGATCACCAAGCGGGATGTGGAAATTCCACCCGACGTCACCGGCATGCTGGAGCTATCGGGTCTGCTGGAGAGCTTCTATAAAGAGGCGGGAATTGAGCAATTGTGGCGGCAGTCGCAGCCAGCGATTGACCAGTACATCGCCCGGTATCATACGCCGGTGGTGGATTCGGTGCTGGCGGTGAACGCCTACCTGCGTCAGCAGACGTCGGGCTTCCGGGGACGCCGTTTCCAGATTTTCGTGGAGCTGCAGTGTCCGCCGAATCTGGTGCAGACGCGGAGTTACGGCGACGAGTATTTCATCGTGATCGCCCCCTCGGCCGAGCCTCGCACTTTCGATGTGCGCCATGCTTATCTGCACTATCTGTTGGATCCGCTGGCGACGCGCAGTCAGGAAATCATCAATCGGAAGAAAGGGCTGAGCGACCATGCCCAGCGGGCCAAGGCGCTTCCCGGGTTCTTTAAAGAGGACTTCCTGCTGCTGGTCACCGAGTGCCTGATCAAAGCGGTGGAGGCGCGTCTGGACCATTCCGCGGACGTTGTTCAGCAGGCGCTGCTGCAGGGCTACATTCTCACGCCGTATTTTGCCGAGCGGCTGCCGTTTTACGAGAAGCAGGAGCAGAACATGGTGCTCTACTATCCGGAACTCGTAGGGGGGATCGACAATTATAAAGAGAATCTGCGTCTGGATCCGGTCCATTTCAACGATGAGGCGCCCGGCAAGCTCGTACGGAGCGAAACGCACGAAGTGGAACCTCCGGCGCTGACCGGCGCGGCGCGCACCCTGGACGATGCCGAGAAGCTGTACGTCAAGCGCGACTTGGACAAGGCCAAAAACCTCTTTCTGGCGGCGCTGCAGCAGACGGATCTGAAGCCGCAGCAAGCTACCGCGTATTACGGTCTGGGCCGGATCGCCCTGTTGCAAAGAGATCCGGAGACCGCTGAAAAGCTGCTGACGAAAGCCCGCGATCTGGGTCCGGATCCATTCGTAAAAGGATGGACGCTGGTCTATTTGGGCAAGCTGGCTCTGGCCTCGGGAGATCGTCCCCTGGCTGCAAAGTATCTGAACGAGGCATTGAAAGTGGAAGGCGCCAGTGAGACGGCGCGGAAGGAAGCCACCAAAAGCCTCCAGGATTTGAAGTAGCAGGAAACCTTTTAAGGAGTTTTTCGAACATGAAACGAATGATTTTGACCGGCATGTTGGCGCTGGGCGCCGGCGCTGCCGCACTCATGGCGCAGCAGGCCGCGCCGGCTGCCAAAGGCCCGGCACCCAAGAGCAAGGGTGAACAAGAAGCCTTGCAGGCACTATTCACAGCGCAGCAGTCCGGCAATTGGGACGGCGTGATCAAAGGCGCGGACGACCTGGTCACCAAGTACTCCGATACCGACTACAAGGAAATCGCCACCTACCTGGAAGCAGCCGCCTACCAGCAGAAGGGCGATTGGATCAAGGCCGACGTCTACGCGGAAAAGGTGTTGGAACTGAACCCGAAGAACATCCAAGCCACGCTGATGGTGGGTGAACTTCTGGCGCAGCATACCCGCGAGAACGATCTGGACAAAGAAGAGAAACTCGGCAAGGCTGAAAAGCAGTTGAACGCCACCATTGAGAACGTCAAAACCGGCGGCAAACCAAATCCGCAGATCACCGACGCGCAATGGGCCGAGAGCCAGAAATACATCACGGCCGAAGCGCAGAACGATTTGGGCCTCTGCGAACTGACGCGCAAGAATTACGACAAGGCCGCAGCGTACTTCCGCACGGCGGTGGAAGCCGACCCGCAACCGGCATACTCGGTGCGGCTGGCCTCGGCGCTGCAATCGGCCGGGAAGAACGACGAAGCGATCGCGATTTGCGACAAACTGCTGGCCGATCCGCAATTGCATCCGGCTATCAAGCAAGTGGCGGTGAGCGTCAAGACTGCGGCTACGCAGGCCAAGGGAGGAAAGTAGGCTCCGTCCATGGGCGCGGAGCTGTCAGCACTGGAAGTCAGAATCGGCTACCGGTTTCTTTCTCCGGGGTTGCTGCACCGCGCGTTGACCCACAGTTCCCTGGCCAATGAATCGCGCAACGGCGCGGCCGCGTCGCCGATGGACGACAATGAACAGTTGGAGTTCCTGGGCGATTCGGTGCTGGGTTTTCTGATCACCGAGGCCCTCGTGCAGCGCTTTCCGCTCTTCCACGAGGGCGAACTCTCCCGCCAAAAGAATTACCTGGTGAGCGCCGCGCATCTGCACGGAGTAGCGCGGCGGCTGGAGATCGGGAGCCATCTGGAATTAGGCCGCAGCGAAGAGATGACCGGCGGCCGGGAAAAGAAAACTCTCCTGGTGGACGCGCTGGAAGCCATCATTGCGGCCATGTTTCTGGATGGGGGCATTGACGCCGCGCGCGCCTTCGTGCGCGATCACATTCTGGATGCGCCGTTCGAAGGCGACGTGGAAGCCGGGACGGACATTCAACCGGCGATCACGAATTTCAAGAGCGCGCTGCTCGAGCTGGCGCTCTCCCGCAAACTTCCGCAGCCGCGCTACGCCATCGTACACGAGCGGGGTCCGGAGCATTCCAAACTCTTCACGGTGGAAGTACAGGTAGGCAAGGAAATGTCCGCGCGGGCGGAAGGCCGCACCAAGAAGATTGCGGCGCAGCGGGCGGCGCGCGGTCTGTACGACCAGTTGCAAAAGGAGAACGAGGCGAAGGCGAATCCGGCGGTAGCCGAATAGCATGATCGGCATGAACCCGGCGGAGTTCGCCAACATTGCCAAGTGCGAACGGGATTTCTGGTGGTATCGCGGGGTGCGCGCCATCCTGTTCGAAGTACTGGCGCGGCACGTGGAAGGCCGCTCATTCCACCGTGTGCTGGAGGCTGGATGCGGCACCGGGTACTTCTCCCATCTGCTGCAGAACGAGCGGCGCTGGCCCGTGGTGCCGATGGACCTGAGCGCGGACGGCCTGCGCTATGCCCGCGAGATGGGCGTGAACTCTCCCGTGCAGGCCGATACCTGCATCCTGCCGTTTGCCGACAGCGCCTTTGACATGGTGCTGTCCATGGACGTGCTGCCGCACCTGCCGCCGGGCGCCGAGCATCAGGCGGCCAAGGAAATGGGGCGCGTGCTGGAGCCCGGAGGTCTGCTGGTGGTGCGCGCGGCGGCGCTCGATGTGCTGCGCAGCCGCCACTCGCAATTCGCTTTCGAGAAGCAGCGCTTCACACGGCGAAGGCTCACCCGGATGGTGGAGCAGGCCGGCTTGAAAGTGGTGCGCTGCACGTATACCAACACGCTACTGATGCCGGTGGCACTGGCTAAGTTCCGCCTGTGGGAGCCGCTATTGAACAAGCCCGCGGCCAGCGGCGTGGACCCGGTGGCCGGATGGCTGGACAGCCTGCTGTATGCGGCACTGGCGCTGGAGGCGAAATATCTGGGCGCGGGCGGCAGCTTTCCGGTGGGCCAATCGCTGGTGCTGATCGCGGAGAAGCCGCGGTGAAGTTTGCTTCGCTGAGCGT
>DASZMZ010000112.1:0-4853 GCA_035551455.1 Candidatus Sulfopaludibacter sp. | reverse complement strand
GCCCTTGGCCACGAGCTGAGACTGGATCTGACGGAGCTCCTTACTGGATTCGAGCGCGGACTGCACGGCCTGATCCTCAGAGACCGGCAGGGGCGGAGCAGTGCGCTCTTCGACGGCGGGATGAATGCGGTCTTCGGCGGGAAAGCCGAGGGCCACGGCGAGCTGCGATTCGGCGGCGGCCTCTTCGTCTTCCAAATTCGCGGCGAGTTGGCGCGCACGGGCCACGCTGAGCTCGGCTTGTTTCTGCGTGAGGGGCAGCGCGCGGCCTGCCTGCACCTGAACTTTCACGGAATCGAGAACCTGCTGCTGGCTGTCCACGGCCTTGCGGGCAAGGGCGACGATGCGCATGGCGCGCTCGGCTTCGAGGAATAGCGAGGCGGTGCGGTAGACCACGTCGTCCTGCTTCACGCCGACGGCGATACCGGCTCCGCGCGCGTCTTCCCGGGCCTGCGCGACGGTGAGCGTTTGCGAGCGATTGAAGATGTCCTGTATGGCGTGGGCCTGCACGATGCTGGGCGCCGAGCCTTCGATGCTCATGGGAAAGCCGTTGCTGTAAGCGAGTCCGCTGCCAACGATGACGCGCGGGAGAAACGGCTCGCGTGCGATGCGGACCCCGGCGCGCGCCTTTTCTTCGTCGAAGCGCGCGAGGGCGACGTCGGGATTCTGCTTCTGCGCCAGTTCGATGGTCTGGCGCAGGGTCATGGTATGCACTTCCGCATGAAGCGCGGTCAAAAATGCGAGGAATAAGGAGGCTGCCGTGCGCATGAGTTCATTGTAAAGGGGCCTTCGGTAACGCCGGCGGTCTTTTGCCGCCGGAGCGGCCCGCTCAGTTCGCGACCATCGAAGTGGCGGTGCTGGGCGCCGGCGGGCCACATCCTTGACGCCATCGCGTCCATCACCTTCGAGGTGAGCGGTCCGGGACGCCTGATCGCTTCCGGCAACACAGACCTTGCCAATGAGACGCCGGTCACGGGCTCAAACACGAATCTCTCTCAAGGGAAGGCTATCGCGGTGGTCCGCTCCGGCAGGCTCTCAGAATCCGCAGCACGCAGAGGACCGTGGTCCAACTGCGGGTTGCCGCCGGGGCGCCGAACACTTCGTCGATCCGGCCGAGGTATCCGATGGTCTTCATGTGGCGCCGGCCGCGCCCACATTCACTACATCGTAGGCGCACAGTTCCTTTGCAAGCACGCTCGGGCGAAAGGACCGGCGGCCCCCCAGGTTGATGCCTCGTACGAAGACACTGAGAGCCATACAGTTTCACGCCACTCGCCTGCCGCCTTTCCTCCGTACTGGTGATTTGCCGCGGCGGGTTGCCACCTTATTCAGACCCTCGTAGGCGCCGGAAGCCTGGGCCGCTGCTTCCACAACGAACAGGTTCAGACTAATGCCTTCCTCCTTCGCCCGGGCAGCAATCCGCGCGTGCATGGTTTTCGACATGCGCACACGGAACGTGCCGCTGTACGCTTGGCCGGAGCTTGGCCTCGGCAGTGGCCTGCCGTCCTGCGAATAGCACATCAGGCTTCCTTCCAAGGCAGCCCGGCCATTCGCAATTGCTTCCTCAATCGTCTCGCCATCCGACAGGCAGAGCGGCAGGTCTGGGTATTCCACCAAATAGCCACCCCCTTCCTCTACCGTCAATTTCCGTACCGTGAACGGATAAGCGTCCAGATTCAGTTCCCCTTTTCTCTTCATGCTTCTGGGATGGTACCGAATATGGGGCCACGACGAAAGGGCCCGCAATGCACGGACTTCCGGCTGTATCCGAGTGCGCTCGTCAGGGATATTGCACACGCTTCATATCCAAAGAGCACAAGCTGTCTAGCAACACCTTCTCCTGTCAGATCCCGAAGGTTCAGACTTTTCGGTAACCCTTCGTGCGCGGACTGGTCTGAATGGAGCCCTCCCGCGTTCCGTGTAATAGAACGATCGGTCAACCAATAACCAGCATCAGGTCCTTGGCTTCGATGTGCTGGCCGGGCTGGACGAGAAGTTGCGTCACGGTGCCGCCAATGGGGGCGTAGACGGTGCTCTGCATCTTCATGGCTTCGAGCACCAGGAGGCGGTCGCCTTTCTTGATCTGTTGATTCAACTGGACGGCCACCGTGGAGACGACACCTGGGATCGGGGCTCCGATCTGGCCGGGCTGTGCCGGATCGGCCTTCGCCTTGGCCGGCTCCTTCACCTCCAGGCTGCGGTCGCGGATGGTGACCTCGCGAGGCTGGCCGTTCAGCTCGAAAAAGACAGTACGGGTGCCGTCGGGATGGGGCTCGCCGACGGTCTGAAATTTGATGACGAGCGCTTTGCCGGGTTCGAGTTCGACGGCGACATCGGCGCCGCGCTCCATGCCGTAGTAGAACTGCGGCGTCGGCAGGACATCGACATCGCCCCAGTTGGCGCGGTTACGCGCGAACTTCACGAAGACGTCGGGGTACATCAGGTAGCTGAGGACCTCGTCGCGCGACGGCCTGCGGCCGATCTTCTTTTCCAGCGCGACGGCGGTCTCTTCGAGATCGACCTTGGGCAGGTGCGCGCCGGGCCGTCCACGCTGGGGTTTGGCGCCGCGCAGGATGATCTTCTGCAGCTTCTTCGGCCAGCCGCCCTCGGGTTCGCCGAGCGAGCCCATGAACATATCGATGACGCTGGTGGGCAGCGTGAGATTGTGCTCGGGCGTGAGGGCCGCGAACTGGTCCATGGTCATGTTGTGGTTGACCAGGAAAATCGCCATGTCGCCCACCACCTTGCTGGACGGCGTGACCTTGACGATATCGCCGAACGCCATATTCACGTCGGCGTACGTGCGCGCCAGTTCGTGCCAGCGGGCGCCCAGGCCCATCGACTCGGCCTGCTCCTTGAGATTGGTGTACTGACCGCCGGGCATTTCGTGGACGTAGACTTCGGCGGTGCCGCTCTTGGGGCCGGTATCGAACGGGGCGTAGAACTCGCGCACGGTCTCCCAATAGTCGGCGTACTGATTGAGGGAGTCGAGACTGAGGCCGGTGTCGCGTTTGGTGTGGTTGAGCGCGGCCACGATGGAATTGAGATTAGGCTGGCTGGTGCCGCCGCTCATCGATGCCGCCGCGCCATCCGCAATGTGGACGCCGGCTTCGGCAGCCTTCAGGATGCTGGCGGCGTTGATGCCGCTGGTGTCGTGGGTGTGGAAGTGGATGGGGATGCCGACTTCCTGTCGCAGGGCCTTCACCAGTTTCTCCGCGGCGTAAGGCTTGCAGAGTCCGGCCATGTCCTTGATGGCGAGCATGTGCGCGCCCATCTTTTCCAACTCCTTCGCCATGCGGACGTAGTAATCGAGCGGGTACTTGTCGCGCTTGGGATCGAGGATATCGCCGGTGTAGCAGATGGCCGCTTCGCAAACGCTACGGGTCTTGCGCACGGCTTCCATGGAAGCCTTCATATTCGGCAGCCAGTTGAGCGAATCGAAAATGCGGAAGATGTCCATGCCCTGCGCGGAGGCTTCGTAGATGAACTCAGCGACCACGTTATCGGGATACGCCGTGTAACCCACGCCGTTGGAGGCGCGGAGCAGCATCTGAAAACAAATATTGGGAATGGCCTCGCGGAGGCGGCGAAGACGCGAGAAGGGGTCTTCGTGCAGGAAGCGCATGGTGACGTCGAAGGTGGCGCCGCCCCACATTTCCAAACTGAAGAGATCGTGAAGCTGGTGCGACACGAAATTGGCGATGGCCATCATGTCGTAGGTGCGGACGCGCGTGGCCAGCAGCGACTGGTGAGCGTCGCGAAACGTGGTGTCGGTGAGGAGCAGGCGCTTCTGCTTACTCACCCATTCGGCGAGACCGGCGGGTCCGAGTTCCTGGAGGAGTTGGCGCGTGCCGGGCGGCGGCGCCGAGGGATCGTGCCGCGGCACGGGAGGCGTGTGAAACTGCCGGGGAGCGGGCTTGCCGGCGACCGTGGGATTGCCGTTCACAATCGCGTCCGCCAGGTAGGCGAGGAGGCGCGTGGCCCGGTCGCGGCGCGTGGAGAATTTGAAGAGCGCGGGCGTCTCTTCCAGCCAGCGGGTGATGACGCTGCCCGCCTGAAAATCGGCGTGGTTGACGACGTTTTCCAGGAACGGAATGTTGGTCTTCACGCCGCGCACGCGGAATTCCCGCAGGCTGCGATCCATACGCTGACAGGCGTGTTGGAACTCGCGGCCCCAGGCCGTGGTCTTGACCAGCAGCGAATCGTAGTAGGGCGTGATGACGGCGCCGCCGTAGGCCGAGCCTCCGTCGAGCCGGATGCCGAAGCCGGCCGGGGAGCGGTAGGTGGAGAGGCGGCCGTAATCGGGGACGAAATTGTTGGCCGGGTCCTCCGTAGTGATGCGGCATTGCAGGGCGTAGCCGTAGAGCGGTACGGCCTGCTGCGGCGGCAGATTCATCTCCGCGCTGTGGAGTTCGAGGCCCTGCGCCACCTGAATCTGGCAGCGGACGAGGTCGATGCCCGTGACCATTTCGGTGACGGTGTGTTCCACCTGAATGCGCGGATTGACTTCGATGAAGTACCACTCGCCGGAATCGGCGTCCACCAGGAATTCGACGGTGCCCGCGTTGTAATAGCCGGCCGAGCGCGCCAGGGCGACGGCGGCATCATGGAGTTCGGTGCGAATGCGCGGATCCAGCGACACGGCCGGGGCCACTTCGACCACTTTCTGATGGCGGCGCTGCACGGAGCAATCGCGCTCGTAGAGGTGGAGGATGTTGCCGTGGCGATCGCCCAGAATCTGGACTTCGATGTGACGGGCGCGGCGGACGAAGCGCTCGATGAAGACGGAATCGTTGCCGAACGCGGCAGCAGCTTCGCGGCGGGCTTCTTCCAGGCGGCCGGCGAAATCGGCGGAC
>DASZMZ010000111.1:0-16962 GCA_035551455.1 Candidatus Sulfopaludibacter sp. | reverse complement strand
CCCCACGATGTTGGTCACCGATTCGGTGAGTACCGGATGGATGCACCAGAGCAAGGCGGCCAGAGCGGCTATTCGCATGTTGGCTGTGAGACGCAGCAGCAGGAAGTAGAACAGGATGGCATTGGAGGCGTGGAGCAGCAGATTAATCCAGTGGTAGCCGGCGGGCTGATCGCGGTCGTCCAGGATCGAATAGTTGAAGAGGTAAGAGAGGGTGGTGACGGGCCGATAGAGTCCGCTCTCTCCGGTGGGCCACCAGTAGGTGTGGTGGAAGATGTTGGAGATGTTTTCCGACGTGGAAGCCTGAACGCGGGGATCCTGCAACAGGATAGGCTTATTGTCGAGCGCGAACCCGGCAGAGAAGGAATTTGAATAAACCAGGAGAGTGGCCGCGAGTATTGCCGCCGGCACCCAGAGGTTGCGCCAGTTGGGTTGAGGCACTAAGATGCTCTATTCCAATAAAAAAAGACAGGCGATCGAAAACGATCGCCTGTCCCAGTTTAAAGCACGGAAGGAACCTATTTGCCGCCGAAGCGGAAAACGGGTCCGAAGCTGATGCGGAAGTTGCTCTGCTTCGTCTTGTTGAAGTCTGTCATGTAGAGACCCGGTTCCACGCGGAAGGCGATCAGCTTGCTGACCGACAGATCCACGGGTACGGCGACCAGCATGGCGAACTTGGTCTGGTTGAAGCCGGAGTAACCGGCCTGCGCCAGCGCCAGGACGTTAGCGGGCGAGGTGCTGGTGGGAATGTTGGCCTGGCCGAAGGAGCCGCCCAACAACCACTTCACGCTCGTCTGTAGCTTCTTGGTGTCCACGAAGCGAAACATCGGGCCGGCCATGTAAGTATATTCTTTGAAATTGAAGGCCGTGCCGCCAATGCTCGAAGGCGCCGGAGCGGAACCGAAGCCGGCGGAAACTTCCGCCGACACACCAATCATCTTGGTGAGGTAGCCCGACGCGCCGCCCATCCAGCCATTCATGCTCTGCTTGGGCAAGGGAGCTTCGGGATTGGCTTTCGTATACTGATAGCCCCCGAAAATTTCAGCGGTGTTGCCCTGCGCCGGAAGGCGCGTGGCCGCTGCGAAGAAGCAGCAGAATCCAGCAAGTACGAGTCGATTACGATTGATCATTCAGAATCTCCTTGAGCGAAAGGAGGCCGGCTTCCGAACAGGCAAGCCGGCCCACCGATCAGAAGCTCAACCTCAGCGCCATTTGAACCAGGCGCGGGAAGTTGTTCTGGACGTTGGGGATGATTCCGAACGTCGAGCTGGTAAAGCTGGTGCTGCCGGGACCGGGGCGAATGGCCGAATTGCTGATGTTGAAAGCTTCGCCGCGGAACGTCAGTCCATACCGTTCCTTGAAGTGAATTTGCTTTTCGAGAGCGAGGTTCAACTGGGGCTTAGCCGGGTTCTCCACATTGCCGGAGAAACGGGGCGGCAGCGCCTGGTTGATGGCGTTCGAAGGCAGGTTAGCGTAGCACGAAGCATTGTTGTTGAACCAATGCTGGGGCGTCTGTCCGGTGAACTGACCAGTGACCGGATCCTGGTAGTGAGTGTAATCGCCGCAGAAGTTGACGCCACCGGGCAAGCCGACAAAGCTGCCAGAGATATACGTCAAGGTCCACGGAATGGTCCAGCCGGTGACGAACTTATCGCCAACCGTGCCCAGACCGTTCATGAAGCGACGGCCCTTACCGAGCGGCAGATCCCAAACGCCGCTGAATGCGAATTCCTGCGGCTTATTGGCGGAGTCAGGCTGCCAGTAGAACAGATCCTTGGGGCTCTTGATCTGCGTGGGAACCAGGGTGGCGGTCTTGCCATCGGGGCTCAACACAAGGTTGGCGCCGACGGTGTTGGACCACGACTGGCCGATGCAGCAATCCCAGAACATCTGCTTGCTGAACGTGTAAGAGAAGACCCACGTCATGATACCCGTGGTGCTGTGCGAATCGCCGAAGGCGCGCTTCTCGAACTTGACCTGCAAAGCATCCGAACGGAAGATGCGGGCAGCGATGTTGCCATCGGTGTAGCCGCCCCACAACGCCAGGGCATTCTGGTTGATCAGAGTGCTGGCGGCGATGGTGGAGTTGACACCGACACCGGTGGTGGACGGAATGCCGGCCACGCCGAAGAACGGATTGGCGACGGTGCGGCTGAAGAACGTGCCGTCATTGATGGCCAACTGCTGATTCTGGATACCGACCAGATCCTGCGGGTGGTACAAGTCATGACCGGAACCGGTGGTATTGAAGCGATTGTTGTTGCCGGCGTAGGAAATGTCCAACACCATGCTCAACGGCAGTTGCCGCTGGATTCCAACCGAATACTGATAGGTACGCGGAATCTTGTAGGTGAGGATGTTGCCGTTCTGGCCCTGGCCGATATTCGCCAGGAGGCCGAGCGAGTTGCCCTGCGGTTGCAGCAGTCCGCTCGGGAACGGGTTCACGAGCGAGTAGGGACCGGTCGGGACGCCATTGGCGCATCCGCCGTTGTCGCAAGCCGAAGGCAGGAACTGGCTGGCAACGTTGGCCAGGTACGGCGTCTGAATGCTGTAGCCGGTCTGACCATTGATGTTGTTGGTGTCGGACTGGTAATAGGTACCGAAGCCCCAACGCGCCACAGTCTTGTCATTGATCTTATAGGCAAAACCGATGCGAGGAGCGCCGTTGGTCCAATCCGTGTAGTTCTTGCGGCGAGGCATGCCGTCTTTGCCGGCAAAGCGCCAAACACCCATAATGGCGGCCGGAGCTGCCGGATACGGATACTTGGGGTTGGTGGCATTGTAAGCAGCCGCGGCGGCATTCCAGTTGGCCAGAACCTGGGAGCTGACCGGGTTCACAGTGTTGATATCGAACTGCGAGTTCTGCCGGTTGTAGCGTTCCAGATAAGGAAGCTGGAATTCATAGCGCAAGCCGATGTCGACGGTCAAGCGGTTGTTGACCTTCCAGGTATCCTGCGCATACCACGAATAATATTCGCGGGTAGCGTAGTAGGTGGTGTTGTTGTCGATGTTGCCGCTGGTGGGTATGCCCAACAGCAGGGAGGCTACGCCCATGAAAGCGTCGGTACCACCATTGGTGGTAGACGCATGGCCGGTTGCCTGCTGGGTGAGGCCGCTGCCGAACGTGAAAGCGCCGTAGGCATTGCCCGGAGCCACGTTGCCCTTGGCTTCGTAGTGAGCTTCAAAGCCGAAGTGCAGCGTGTGGGCGCCCTTGGTCCAGGTGACGTTAGGCGTGAAATCCCACGAGTTGTAGGGAGACCAGCTATAGCTGCCGGAACCGAACAGGGAGCCGGTGAAGCCGCCGATGTTGATGTTCGGGATGGCCGCCTGGCTGACCGAGGGAGCGTGGATCATACCGGTCATGCCGATGGAAGCCGGAGTGATGGCCAGAGCATCGGTGGTGTAACCGGGGCTGAACTGCACGAAACGGAACCAGCCGGCGCGGAGGTCCAACACCGCGGTCGGGGAGATCACGTGCGTTTCATCCAGGTTGATACCGGTGAAGGTACGGTTGTTGTACGTGTTGCCCGTGGCCACCGGAGGAGCAAAGGTGGTGGTGGAGCGATACTCGAAACCGTGGTTTTCGCTAAACGACATGTAGAACTTGTCGCGGTCGCTGAAGTTGTGATCCCACTTGATGATGGGCGAGTTGTACCAGTAGCGGCCCTCGTTGGTGGGGTTAATAAAATTGTTGGTGATACCGGGGAAGCCGTTGACGCCGCCCTGTCCGGCCACGTTCGGCGCGGGCAAATAGGACAGAATCTTGGTGGCTACGGGGCTGATGCGATTCTTGGGAATCACGTTGCCCGGGAACGGATCGCGCCAGTAGGTAGAACCGTTGCTGCCGCTGCAAGGCTCGGCGGCCGTATTGCCGCAGGGGTGCGTGGTCAACGGATCGAAGATGCTGATGTTGTAGTTGGAGAAGTGCTGTCCGTCGCGGAGATCCAGCGGAACTGCAGTCACGCCGGCGCCGGGGAACGGAATCACTTCCTGCCATCCTTCAAAGCTGGCGAACAGGAAGTCCTTATCCTTGCGGATCGGACCGCCGAAAGTGCCGCCGAACTGGTTCACGTTGTGACGGCCCTTGGGGGCGCCCACCGTGTTGTTGCCGTAGGTGTTGGCGTCGAAGATGCGATTGCGGATGTAATCGAACGCCGTACCGTGCCAGCTGTTTCCGCCGCTCTTCAGCACCTGGTTCACAACGCCGCCGGCCTCATGGCCGTACTGCGCGTCGTAAATCGTGGTCATGGCGCTGAATTCCTGAATGGCTTCCACGCTGGGCGCGAAATCCCACTGGCTGCCGTTATCGCTGATCAGCGTGCCGTTCAGCAGGAAGGCGTTGTTGCCGTTACCCTGGCGGGCGCCGTTGAACTTGTAGCTGCTGTTCACGTCCCAACCGCGAGTACCGGAGAATCCCGAGGCGCCGAACTGTTCCTGTCCGAAAATGACGCCGGGGGTCAACATGAGCAGCATGTAGGTCTGCCGTCCGTTGAGCGGATATTCCTGAGTTTTCACCGGGTCAAATTCCAGACCGCGGTTGGCGTCAGCCGTGTTCATCAGTTCCTGTTGTCCAGTGACCGTGACTTCCGTCGTGGCCTGTCCAACTGTCAATTGAAGCGGTAAATTCAAACGGGCTCCGACTTCGAGAGTGATGGACGCCCGCTTTAAACCTTGAAAGCCGGGTGCCGTCACTTCCACGTTGTAACTGCCGGGAACCAGATATGGAATTGTGTAGAGTCCATCTGCGGTGGTCTTGGTTTCTGTGGCCGTATTTGTGGCGGAGTTGGTCGCCTTTACGGTCGCATTGGGTACTGAGGCTCCGCTAGGATCCGTCACAGTCCCCGTTAGCGTCGCACGGTCTTGCGCGAAAAGACCGAACGAGCACAACAGAAGCACAACAAGGATACTTCTCGTCTTCATAAGTCTCCCTTATCTTTTCCTGAATACTACCCGAGCTAACCTCAATATCCCGAGAGCGATGCCAAACTTTCAGCCCCACACGGCTAGCCCCGTGTGTGGCCTGCGCCTGCCGAAGTACATTCGGCTATTCAGGGCCCCTCGCTGGATTTCAGACCGAACGTACTGTAAACAATCGGACATGATCCAACGGGTGAATGCGAATAAAAGCATAGTTCATGGCACATCGAAAAACAAGGGATATTCGGGGTAAAAGCCCTTTATTTTCAAAAGAGTAACCTTCCATTTTCAGAAGCGAAAGAATACGGAATTTCACAATTGGAAGGTTCCGTTTTTAACGTTTCAAAGACAATTAATTTTTCGGAAATAGCTGCTTCAGGAATTCCGAGTCTTCCAGGACGGCTCGCATGCGCCCTCCGCCCTGCTGTGGATTTGGGCTAAATCGGGCCTTTACAGCAGGATCCAGCTCCATTGCCTTGCGGAAATCGATTAGGGCAGAGGGCTTATCGCCCAGGTTGTAGTCCATCAGTCCCAGCGAGATGAGCGCGTTCGCAGTTGGCATGTATCGTGCATAGGCTGCGGCCGCCGCCCGTGCCTCTTTCGGCTTGTTGGCGGTTAGGAATTTGCTCATCTGATCCTGATAGGTCATCCCAAGCTGCATGGTGAGCAATCTGCGCAATTCAGGTATGGGGAGCGGATTGTCGTCGACGTTCAGGTACAGGTACCTGTCATTGTTGATATTGCGACCGCCGCCCTTGCGGACCACCAGGATGGACGCCGACTGTTTGCCGCGCTTATCGCCGCCGGCGTCGTCACCCGCCTTCAGCGCCGCGAAGAGCCTCTCAGCCAGTTCGCCCTGGGTGGCCTCAAATGCGCGGCCCATCGCTTCGGGCACCTGAGGTCCGACCAAGATGTTGCCTTGCGCCGACCAGGTTTTCCCCTGACGGTCGCCAGCCCAATCGGGCGCTTTGGGACCCGTATATGCCGCAATCATGCCATGTCCGTCGATAATGGCGACCTGGCGGCCGTCCTTCCCTTCGAAGGTGTCTTCGGCCAGCAACTTGTCGAGTACCTGTCTGGCGGAAAGTCCTTGCCTGAGGAGTTCAAGGCCCCGAGGTCCGTAACCCACGTTGACGTTGGCCTGGGTGGCGATCGCGCCGGTGCCGGCTTCGGCCCAAGGCACCACCGCACCGACGGAGAAGTAGCGCGAGGCCACGGCCACGCCCCAATCCCCGTTGACCGGATCGTACCCCACAATCGAGAAGGTGTTCACGTCGGCCGCGCTAAGCGTCCACGCGCAGAAAAGCAGGCTGAGAGCGAATTTCATATAGGCTAGGATATCCTCATGTCGCGAAAAATGGTCCTCTTTACCGGAATTGCCGCCGTGCTGGCCACCGCCTACGGTTTGCAGACGCCGGCGACTCCGGCGGCGATCGACCGGGTGGCCGATCCTTTCGCCACCGGCTGGATGGTCGTGGACACCAATGGCGACGGGATCGCGGACTTCATCGCCGGGAAGATCGTGGTGCCGCCGGATCCCACGGCGGCGGAGAACGCGGCGGCTGCGAATCTGGCGGCGCGCACCGGATTCGCGTCGACGGGAATGACTCCCCCGGTGGTGGTGAATCGCGATCCCGGCAGCGGTCCGCGCATCTGGGTTGGCAAAGGCGCGGTGCCGGCAAGCGCAGCGGCGGAAGTCGAGGCGCTGTCCAAGGGACTGGAGAAGGACGAGGGTGGAGTCTTTTTCGCGGCCGGCAATCTGGCGGTGATTGGAGCCGACGACGCGGGACTGATGGCGGCGGCGGATGCCTACTCGGCGCGGGCCCCCTTTCAGTGGCGCGCTGGAGGAGAAAAACTGGCGGCCATCGCGGAATTGGCAGGCGGCCACGCCGAACTCGTGGGCGTCACCTACTTAAAAGGCAAAGCCAGCGTGCATCGCGCCATCCTGCGCAGTTCGGAGGCTGTCGACCTGGAGAAGGCGCTGACCTCGAGCCGCCTTACGGCGGTCCATTCGCTCAGCGTGGCAGGGGGCGCGCCGGCGGTCAACACGAAGGCCGAAGCCTCGGTCCCGGCACAGGCGGGCGGCGCCGCTCCGTCAGCGGACGGACCAGCAGCGGCGGCAGGGGGTGCGACGGCCGCACCCACCGCGCCCACGAGGCTCGACCTGGCGACCCTGTACACGAGTCGAGGACTGTTCGGTGGCGCGGGAAGAATTCCCCTGCCTGCGACGCTGAATGGACACCTCTATGTTCCGGCGGGAGCGGCGGGCATGGCGATGGCGAATGTGGCCGCGCGCATGGGCATGGAATCGACGGGTATGAATCTGCCGCTGGCCTCGCCGGTGGATAGCGCCGTGCCGCGCGAGGTCCGCGCGCAAGCCGTGGTCGCCGGCGATGCCGAGCTCACGCGGGAGGCCGAGCGCAAACTGCTGGCGCAGGATACGGCGTCGGCGCAAGCGGAAACGCCGCTCACCACGGGCGAAGGAGAATTGCGCATCGTGGACGACGCCTTCGGACGGCGCGGAGCGGTGCTGGCGCGCGGCGACGCGGCGGGTCAGGCGGCTGCGTTGGAACTATTGGGCGCTCACTTCCCGAGCCTGTGGGAGCAGGGCAAGCAGCATCTCTCGCTGGAAGAGATTCGCTATGACCTGCACAAATTCTTCTCGCAGAAATCCAGTGTGGGACAGGCGGCCGCGGGGTTGTATCAACTGGATCGCTGGAAGAGCGGCATGGGCACGGGCGCCAGGGGCGTGACCGCGGAGTTGTACGTCGATGTCGCGGACCCGGGACTGGCCGGCTTGCTGCGCCGCGAGTTGCCCGGGGCTGCGGTGAAGACCGGCAGTCTGCATGCGGGCACGCACTGCTGTGAGAAGGATCCGGCGCTGCATTATCGCGCCCCCAACGTTCCGTTCCAGCAGGCTGCGCCCACGTTTTCCGAGGACATCGTCGTGGCGTGGGAAGGACGCCGACTCACGGATGCGGTGCGGCGCGCCGCCGCCAAAGTGGCGGCCGGGCAGGATGTGAAACTGGTGGCGCGCGTGAGTGAAGGTCCGGAACAGCGCCGCAAATTGACGACGGAGATCCGCGACATCCTCACCAAGGCTGGGGCCGATGCGCAACGCCTGAATGTGGAAGTGCTGTGCGCGTACAAGCCCGGATATAGCTGGCTGATGGATGAGATTGCGCCGTCGCTAGCGGGCAAACCGGTGGCGAGCATCCGCATCGACTTCGCCAGGAATGTGGACCCGACGGGGATTCGCTCCATGCAGTCCGAAGCTCGCTGGGTGCAGGAGTTGTACCCGGTGGATGAGATGCTGGCGCGCAAGCTGAATCTGCCGCTGGAGAAGATCACGCTCAACGAGATCGAGCCGCCGTCCAGCGGAGCTACCTACCGCGTGCATGCGATGGATGCGACGGGCAAGGAGCTTCTGAGCCGCGAGTTCACGGTCATGACGCACATGCAGCCGTACAACGGTGTGATTCCGCGATACGAGCAGGTACAGGTGGATACCGGCTGGGTGAAACTGGAGGCGGCCGGCAAGCCGCTGCTCAACGAACGCATCCGAACGGACCTGGAGGAATTCTGGGACCACTATCAGAATCAGACGCTGCCCAAGGTGTTTCAATCCGTGATGTCGCAGGCGCACGGAGAATTGCGCGCCGAGTTTTCGCCGCCCTTCGACACGATCAAGCTCGACATCCACATGAGCGAACCGGACTACAGTCTGGATCTGGATCGCGAACGCATCTCGTCGTTGGAGGCGATTCAGGAAGACACGTTCTATTCCACGGAGACATTCCTGAGCATGATGGGCGATTTGGAAACGGGACGGCCGATCACCTACACAGGCCGCATCATTCCCATCGTGCATGGGTCAGAAGACGGCAAGGATGGGCGGGTGCATATCGAGTTCTACGGCAAGCCGGCGGCCAATCCGCTGGTGCGTCTGGCCTGGACGGATGGCAAAGGCGAGCGCCACAAACAGGAGCGGAATCTGCCGGCGCTGACCGGGGAGTTTCAGCCGCGTTTGATTCAGGCGCGAGTGAAGGCGGGAGAAGAAGGCGTGGAACGGTTGGTCTGGTCGCTGCCCGCCGATTTCGCCGAGGAAAAGTATGACGACTGGCTGAAGGTGGAGGGTCAGGATCAGGTAGACCGCAGCATCTTCAGTGCGGAGAAGGCGCGCGGGGCGGTGCACTGGCTGGAAGAGATGCACGCGGCTGGACTGTTCCGCGACGATCTGGCTTATTCGCGCGTGCGGCAAATGGGAATGGAGCTCGATCTGCCGCTCGAACTCGCGGATAAACTGGACGGCCCTGCCAAGCGCGTCTTTGTAAGCTGGCAGGTGCCTCAGCCGGCGACCAAGCGGCCGCAGATCGGCGACTTCGCGAAGATGGCCACGACGCCGATTGTGCAGTGGGACGAGCCGATTTCGCCGGCGGAGAACGCGTCGATTCTGGCGCGTTTCGCCACGTTCCCCGGGGTCAACGTGTACTGGATGGGGCGCAGCTATCTGGGCGAAAACATCTGGGCGGCCGATTTGATGCTGCCTTCGCCCGCGCTGCTGCGGTCGGGCGCCAAGGAGAGCACCACCAAGGCGGTGATTGTGTACTCGGGCCGGCAGCATGCCAACGAGGTCTCCAGCACGAGTCACATTTTGAAGCTGGCCGAGCAACTGCTTACCGAGCCGGACAAACGCGAGTTGTTGAAGAAGGTGAACGTGGTGATCCATCCCATCACCAATCCGGACGGGGCGCAGCTTTCGGTGGACCTGGCGAAGGTGACGCCGGACAACATGCTGCATCCGGGATATCACGGCGCGCTGGCGGCGGACGTGTCGGCGGGGCAGACCGAGGTGGATCCTGTGTATCCGGAGTCGCGCACGCGGAAGCAGTTGATCGACACGTGGCTGCCGGATGCCTTCCTGAATCCGCACGGGTATCCGTCGCACGAATGGGTGCAGCCGTTCAGCGAATACACGGGATGGGTGCAGAGCCGGCAGGGCGCGAACAGTGGACGGGCCTGGTGGATCCCGCGCGGCTGGTTCACCAGCATGGGCTACCTGCGGGATGAGACGCATCCGTATAGCAAAGTGGTGGCGTATGCCATTCAGGACAAGATTGTGGAATCTGTGCGGCAGGTGCCGGGGATGCTGGCGCTGGAGGACCGGATGAACTCGCGGTACGAGCGCTTCGGTCAGCGGTGGCAGCCGAAGGACATGTTCCAGCCGATTGTAAACGGGGTGCGGATTTATATGGGGCTGAAGGGCGCGGGCGGAGGTCGGGGAGGCGCGGGCGGTGGCGAAGCAGCGGCGGGTGCGGGGACGCCGGGCAGCGGGGGCGTAGGCGGTCTGAACGCCGACATCACGTGGGACGCGGCGTATACGGAAGCTCCCGACGAGACGGCGCATGGGGATTACATGAAGCTGATGGCGTCGGCGGGACTGGCCTTCGACTACGTACACTTGCGATATCTGGCGAACGGCGATTTGCGCGTCACCCGCACGGAACGCGAAGCGGCGGGGGGCGTGGCCTGGAGGGTGGAGCGGGCGCGGCCTATTCTACCGCTCGGAATGAAGCCGCTGGCGGCTGGCGAGGGCCAGTAGATCGCACAGCCGAGTTCCGCTCGGTGGACCGACGACGCAAGGCGATCGTCAGTCCTACTTGATTATTGTGCGGAGGTCTTCGTATTGGTCGGAGGCGATGAGGTTGACTCCGGCGCGGACGGCGGCCTGCCAGCGAAGAAGCACGGCGTCGCGGGAGCCGAAATTGTAGGCGTTGCCCCAGCCCTGGTCCTGAGCCGGCGCGAAGCCGTCCAGAGTGTAGAAGCGGATCCAATAGCCGAGATCGTGCGCGTGATCGACCAGCGCCTTGAGACGAGCCTCATCGGCCGGAGTCCAATCGCCGGCCTCGTGCTGACCGCCTTCCTCCACCTCAAACCACGAGTTGTTCCACCAGCGGCGGTAGGTAGTGGCGCGATCCACCAGCAGTTTCTCAGGCGGGAGCGTGGCCAGGAGGTGATTCTCCTCTTTCTTATTTGCGGCGGTGATGGGCGCGGTGTGCGCGGAGCCGAACAGACGCAGCTTTCCGCCCACCGGAATCTCGGTGTAGAACACCTTTTCCTGGATATCGGGGATCTCGGTGAGCACCAGCAGAGGCTTGGGATCGAAGGGCGTCAATTCGTGCGGATCGGCCGACTTTACGGCCGTGGTGATCCAGCCCTGATATTCTCCCAGCAGTTTCCAGACGGCGCGGATGAGGGGTTCCTGGTTGTCCTTGAAATCGAAGTGGAGAACGATGATGGGCCAGTGCGCCCGGTCGTTATCTTTGAGGGCCTTTTCGATGATGGGCCGCACCTTTTCGAAGAAATGGTCGCGGAGTGTTGGCTCGCCACCGTGGGTCTGCGCGGAGTGGGTCACCACAACCTTGCCGTCGTACCATGCCAAGTCCTGCTCAATGCCGACGGGGAAGCCGGTCTTCAGGGCACGATCGATGCGGTCGGTGAACTTGCCGTCGTAGGGATAGCAGTTATGCGCGTCCAGGACGGGACGGTTGTGATTCAGGAAGTCGAGAGTCTGCGCCGTCGCCGGAGTGAGGCACAGCGCAAGACAAAGGGCCCAGCGCATGGCGTCAGGCGGCTTCTTGTTCAGAGGCCAGACGGGTATTCACACTCGCCACCTGAATGCGCTTGGCGACGCCCAGCAGTTTGAGCAGTTTGATCTGCAGCCAGGAGATGTCGAATTCGTACCAGGCCAGACCGTGACGGGCGGACGTGGGATGCGCGTGGTGGTTATTGTGCCAGCCTTCGCCGAACGTGATGAGGGCCACCCACCAGGTGTTGCGCGAATCGTCGCGCGTGGGGAAGCGGCGCGCGCCCCACATATGCGTGGCGGAGTTCACCAGCCAGGTGGCGTGCAAGCCGAAGACGATGCGGAAGCAGATAGCCCACAGCACCATCGACCAGCCAAAGAAAGCCAGGCCGACAGCCAGCGCGGTCAGGGGCACCCAATGGTAGTTGTTCAGCCAGGTGTAGAACTTGTGCTTCGCCAGATCCGGCGTATACCGTGCCATGGCGCGGGTATTGTTGTGGTTCGTTTCCCCGAAGAGGATCCAGCCCACATGAGCCCACCAGGCGCCGTCGCGGGGCGAGTGCGGATCGCCGGGCTGGTCGGACTTCTGATGATGGATCCGGTGGGTAGCCACCCAGAACATGGGTCCGCCCTCGAGTGTGAGGGTGCCGCAGACAGCGAAGAAGTACTCCAGCCAGCGGGGAACCTGATAAGACCGGTGCGTATGCAGCCGGTGGTAACCCATGCTGATGCCGAGACCGGTGGCCACCCAATAAAGGAAGACCGTAACGGCCAAGCTTCTCCAGCTAAACGCGAAAAAGGCTGCGAGGGCGCCAATGTGAAGCAGGGTCAGGACGATAGTGGTTGTCCAGTTCAGCTTCTGGCGGTTGGACAGGCTGATGATTTCGGTGTGCACTAAATCTCCGGAGGGAAAATCATCACTAGTTTAGCAGGAATTTTGTGAGCCGAAACACGGGATGGCCACAAAAATGTTTAACGTTGGATAACCCCTCACACCGCTTTCATGGTGAGACGTTTCCACAGGGCATCCCCAAGCACTAGCCAGACCATCAGCACCAAGGCCGCCAAACTGGCGATGACACCTGTGGCGAAATACCGCGAATGGAACTGGAACTCGACCCGGCCATCGCCGGGGGGAACTACCACACCCATCAGCGCATGATCGACTCGGACCACGGGCAGTTCCTGGCCGCTGAGGCTGGCCGTCCAGCCGGGGTACCAGGGGACGCTGAGTTTGAGCAGGCTGGGCGCGCGTGAACGATAGTGGACCAGATAGGACTGCTCGTCGGCGCGGAGTATATAGAGATCCGCCGCCGGGTCCTGCTGCAGGCCGTAATCCGGCACCAGAACGGTGGACTGTGCCGTGGGATCGAGCGTACGCAGGGCGGCCCGCGATTCTGCTTCACCGGCGACTCCCACGGCGGAACGGGGAAAGTAGACGCGCGGCAGTATGGAGTTGTTCATCTCAATGGCGCCCGAAGAGGCATCGAGATAGCGCTGCACGTTCAGACCATCGCGCAAGCGAGGATTGGTGGGAATGGCAGAGGCATACTCCGCATAAAGGGCGGGCTGGAGCGACAGGTAGCCGCTGGTGGTTTCGAATTTCAGGTCGAGCGGGAACAGCAGGGGACCGGCGCCGCTGAGCGGACCCGGGGAATCGAAGCGGGAGATGCCGATCTGGCGCGCCGCGATGTTTCGGCCGACCGTCTCGCTATAGAGCGCGTCATAGGGGCGGTGGGCGAAGGCCAGAGGATTGCGGTAGAGGTTCCAATACCAGAGGTCGGCGAAGAGTAGCGCCAGAATCAGGAAGCCCAGACGGGAGCGGAACTGAAAGACGCGGTAATGGCCGGCGGCGGCCAGCCAGGCCAGACCGAAGGCGCAGAGGAACCAGGCCAGGTCGGGGGAACTGAGGGATTGGAGATACGGGACGAAGCCTGCGAGCCGGGAGAACCCGGCGGAGGGGCCGAGGGCGTACCAGAAGGCTGGGACGATCAGGGCCAGCGCCGGCCACAGGATGCGGCGGCTGAAGGCTCCGAAGAAGACCAGGGGAAGCAGCAGCAGGCCTGCGTACAGGTAGTGATTCGTCACCATGCCCTTGTCGGTCATGGAAATCGTGCCGGCGGCGTCGGGAAGCAGGAGCGTGAGGAGGGCGCGCGGTTGGAGGGCGAGCGAAGCATCGGCAGGGGAGAGGCTGGAACGCTGGATCAATTCGGCGGCAGGCAGCAACTGCACGGAGGCTGCGCCGAGGGACAAAAGCAGGATGGCCCCGGCGACGGCGAGCGAGCGGACGCGGCGCCGCGCATCCAGCAGCGTGGAGACGGCCGCGTAGCAGGCGAGTCCGGCGAATCCGAAAAAGGCGGCGGGCAGGCTCCCGGCCAGAATCATGCAACCGCCGGCCAGCGCACCGGCGGCGATGCCGCGGGCGGCCGAACCGTCCACCGCCCGGCGGTAAGCCCATAGCAGCCAGGGAAAACAAGCGGCGGCCTGAAAGATGGTGACGTGGGAGCTATGGCCGGCGAAGAAGCCGGAAAGTCCGTAGGCGAGTGCGCCCACCACAGCGCCGGTCGAGCGGGTCACGGTCTCTCGAAAAAACAAATACGCGCCCATGCAAGCCAGGAGAGCGTTCAACATCAACTCGCCTTGCACGCCCTGCAGTCCGCGAATCAGGAAGAAAGGCCAGTTCGGCGGATACCAGGCGCCGACCTCGGGATTGGCCAGGAGCGGGTAGCCGGAGAAGAGGTAGGGAGTCCAGAAAGGCAGTTGGCGGCCAATCACGCGGTCCGCGAAATATTTTTGCAGAGGAGCCGTGACGTTGGCGGCGTCCCAGTGAATGGAGGCGTTTACGGACAGCAGCGGGACGGCGTAAAACAGGGCGACCAGAATGGCTATGACTAATGGATTCAGCCACTTCTCGACAGTCGTCCACGGCAAACCACTCCACTTAGGCCGTGCTGCTTCCTCTTCCATTAGAACTATGGATAGTACCATGCCGCAGAGGGCGCATTCGCAAGGCTTTCAATACGCGACGGAGGTCTTGCGGCCTTCCGCCTCGCCCCGGAGCCAGACGTACAGCGGGGCGTGGGGGGCGGGCGCGGGCCAGGGCAGCGAGATGCGGAGAGTCTGTTTGGCGGGCTCGGTGGAGAGCGGGGTGGGAATCGATTCGACGGGCAGGCCGTGCTGCGCGTCCCACCCGGCCTTTTCGACCAGATCGAGGTCGCTGCCTTTCAGGATGCCGGCATAGACGGCGGGACCGACCGCCTCATTGGTCAGGGTAAATTGATCGAGGCGCGGGATGCGAACCACGCGGCCGAGCTTGGTGACGTCAGAGCGGCCTTCGGGTTCGGTGGTGACGGACGCGGCGACGGTGCAGCCGGGATAGCCGACCGCGCCGGGGTCAAAGGAGAGATACAGTTCGCCCGGTCCGGCGAAGCTGAGCGTAGCGCCGCCCGACGGCTCGTCCGTGGCCAGTTTCAGCCCGTGGCGGAGACCGCCGCCTTCGCACGCGAGTTCCACCTGGGGACGGCCGTGCAGATTGCGGACCTGGAGTACCCAGCCCAGCGTGATCCCGGCCGGCAACTCGTCGTCGCGCAGTTCCACGCCGAGACCCGTGGGCATGGACTTGCGGAGCGAAGCGACACTGGGGCGCGGCCCTACGACTTCCAGCGCGTCGGGGAGAACCAGCGGCTCTTCCCTGCCCTTCACCTGAAGCGTGACGGCGAAGCGTCGGCCCACCTGACTGCCCGGCTGCAAGGCGAGTTCGCCTGTCCATTCCTGCCGCGATCCGTGACCGGAAACAGTACCGGCCGGCGTGGTGACCGCCACGATCTGGTCGAGTCCCGACCCGGCAAGCCGCACCTGCTGCCGGGCCTCCCCGAGATTGATGCGCACGGGAAGATTGGAGATTTTGGGATTGGGCGGGAGTACGGTGACCGGCACTTCGTGACTCTTGCCGTCAGACTGAATCAGGATGAGATCGTAGGCGCCGCGGGCGGAGGCGTCGATATCGACCTGCATGGTGCGCTGCTCGCCGGCGCGTTTGCCGGAGGGCAGGGTGAAGTGCAGTTCCGCGGGTTTGGCGGAACCCGCGGCCTTCTTCCATTCCACCTTCTCCACGAATTCGAAATCGGCGCCGCTGAGCTGCGCGGGGACTGAACCGCTGCCTTCCACGAGTTTATCGGCCATGCCGGGCTGGAGTTTCACGCTGGAGAAAGTGGCGCAGGAGTGCAGCCAGAGAGTGCCGAGACTGAGCGGGTCCCAATCCCAGCCGGCGGCCAGGCGATAGGCGCCCGGCTCGGCCTTGGTCTTGGTCAGGTCGATCTCGATAGAGTCGGTAGAGGAGAGAGTGACGGGCGCGACCAGGGGCGCGCCGCCTGCCACGGGGATGAGCCTCCAATCGTGCGCGCGCGACAGGTCCTTGACGGCCGAGCCTTCGGCGGCCTGAAGTTTGATGGCGGACTTCACGCCGAGCGGGATATGGGCGGCGCCGGCAATGGCGACGACGGGAGGTGTGACGCCGGGTACGCGGTAAGCCCACAGGTAAGCAATGCGAGTTCGCGATTTGGCGGCCGTGTTCTTGGTGCAAAGGGCGAGGGCATCGGCCTCATTGGCCTGGGCGAAGGCGGAGCGGAATTCCGTATTCGGGAACATCACCGTCTTTAGATTGGCGAACAGGGCAGTGCCTCCGGCGGCTAGTGCCACATTGTTGCCGAAGAAGAGGCCGGCCACGGCAGCGGCCAAGCCCAACGACTGCTACACCTGCGTGCCGGCGGGGGCCAGCGGGTCGTAGGTGTTGGCCGAGGGGAGCACGGCCCGGAGGAGGAGCGATGCCTGCTGATCGGTGGCAGCCTTGGTATCGAGCTTGGGCATGGCGACGCCGAATTGTGCGGAAAAGCCCTTTAGTGCGGCGTCGGCACTGCGGCCGGAATCTTCGGAATCGGCCAATTCCTGGACCAGGGTTTCCACTTCCGAGGTCTGTTCGGCATAGTCGGCGAGTTGGGCCAGAATGTCTTCATTCTTGCTGACCAGGGATTTGACTTTGCCCATGCTGAGTCCCTGGGGTCCCACGATCAGTGCGACCACCGAGGGGCTCTGGGGCAGCGCCCATTCGGCATGCTGGGCGGCCTTCCGGGGTTCCAGCACGATGACAGCGCCGCGCGATTGGGGCACCAGCAGGGCGGCCACTTCGGCCTTCTCGGAGATGCGGCTTGAAAGGTGGACGGGGTCCCAGACCAGGCGGGCGGCGGCGGGAACCAGGGCGAGCGATTTCAGAGGGAGCGGCGGAGCGCCGGAAGACGGCCGGACGGCGATGCGGAAAGTGCCGATGGGAGCGCTGCCCGTGCAACCGCGTGGGATCGCGGGGGTGGCGGCGGCCAGAGACGGAAGGGCGGCGAGAAGGACGAGGTGGATCACTTTATTGAGATGCGAGAGACCGGGCAAAAGTCGGGACGCAAAAAAGCCGGCGG
>DASZMZ010000110.1:0-5661 GCA_035551455.1 Candidatus Sulfopaludibacter sp. | reverse complement strand
GTCCGGCTGCGGCAACTGCGTGAAGCCGCTGATGGGCGCATGCGACATGCCCCACCCGCCGCGGAACGTCACATGATGATTCTGCAGCGCCGTGGGACTCCAGGCAAAACCAAAGCGCGGTTCGAAGTCGCGATACTGCGGCGCGGTCAGATAGCGCGAGTTGCCTCCAATCCCGCTGAAGGCGAACGGCACCACCGATGCCGATTTCAGCACCGTGCCGTCCTGCAGAGTCATGGGCGCGGCCAGCGACTGGGTTTGCGCCAGGTCCGGCCGGAATACGCCCTGATTGTTGTACTTTTCCGTGCGCGGCATCTCCAGCGAATAGCGCAGGCCCAGGCTCAGCGTGAGGTTCGGCTTCACTTTCCAATCGTCCTGAATGAAGGCCGCACCGGCATTCCAGCGGTAGTAATACGGCACCTCCACATTGCGCGCAGTCACGGTGCCGTTCACCACGCCCAGCATGAAACTGGCCCACGGACTGCCGCCCGTGCCCGTCGATGTGCCCGTCGAGTCCGTCTGAATGTTGCTGAAGGCGTACACTCCGCCGTAAGCGCCGAAAAGCGGAATCACGTTCTGTAGCGAGTGCGAAATATCCACTCCAAACTTAAAGCTCATGCTCCCGCGGCTCTTGTAGACGATATCCGTGAGGCCATACCGCTCTTCGCGGTCGTCCTCGTTGGTGGACCCGGCGCCGCCGAATCCGGTTGCCGTGCTGCCGCCGCCGCCCAGTGACGAGCCCGGGAACAGCCCCGTGAAACTCGGCAGTCCGCCCTTGGTGATCGTCGGCAATCCGAACGCCGTATTGAGGTTGGATCCCGTCGAAGGATCCCATTGCGGATCCACCGTATTGCTGAAGCGGCCGCGCGTGTAATTCAACCGCAGATCGTTCATCAACGTCGGCGATATCGAATGGGTATCCGCCAGCATCGCCTGTTTGCCCCAGCTATACAGCGCCCCATTGTTCGTGGGACTCGCCGGGGTGCCCTGAATCTTCACGATCGGTGTGGACGTGAAGCGGCCGTAAAGCCGGTTCTTGTCGCTGATCGTCTGGTCGACGCGCACGGTGTACCGGTTCTCGTCCTGACTGAGCAGGCGCGGCGCGTAGATATTCGAAATCGTGTTGTTGCTGTTCAGGAAGTAGGCTCCGGCGGGGGCGATGTACGTCAGCGATTTCTGCGCCGCGGTGTCCAGCATGTTCTTGGGAATCACGTTGCCGGGGAAAGGCGCGAATGCCGTCTGCCCGGTGGGCAGTGTGGCCGCCGTGAACTGATTGCCCACCACGTTGTACGTATCGTAGATGGTGCTATCCAGCGGGGTCAGCGCGCTGGCCGGAGCAACCCCCGTGTACTGGTCCACCACGCTCTTCGGCAGCCATCCGCTGGCCGTATTCACCAGTCCGCTGAAATCGCCGTTGCGCATTCCTTCGGTCGGCATGAGGCCGTATTGGTCCAGATGGTCGCGCCGGTAAGTGGGCTCCACCGCGGCAAACCAGAAGGTCTTGTTCTTGCCGTTGTAGATTTTCGGAATGTATACCGGACCGCCTGCCGCCAGCGAAAACTGGTTCCGCTTCAGCGTCGCCACGGGCCGGTTCACCGCCGACAGCGTGAACGGCGCCGCCGCGAAGGCAGGATTGCGGTTGTACCACAATGCCGTGCCGTGAAAATCGTTGGTTCCGCTCTTGGTAGTGGCATTGATGATGCCGCCGCCCGTGTTGCCGTACTCGGCCGAAAATGCCGACGTCTGCACCGTGAACTCCTGCACCGTTTCCGGGGTGAAACTCACCATCGAACGTCCCAGGCTGATTCCGGTGTTGTTGGTCCCGTCCGCCATCAACATCGTGCTCATGGGACGGCCGCCGCCCAGCGTCAGATTGCAACCCGGACACGGCGTCACGCTGAGCAACACCGGGTCTTCGCTGCCGGCGTCTCCGCTCACGTTGGGGAGCGTCAGCGCCAAATCCAGGACACTGCGATTCAGCAGCGGCACATCCTGAATTTCGCGCTCCGTGATGGTCTGGCTGGTCGTCCCCGACTCGGTGTTCACCATCGCCGCATCCGCCGATACCGTGATCTTCGTGTCGACCGACCCCGGCTCCAGCACCACGTTGACGGACGCGACCGAGGCGGTGTCCACTTTGACCTTTTCCACCACCGCCTTCTTGAAGCCCTGCGCTTCCACCTGCACGGTGTACAGCACCGGCTCGAGATCCAGCGCCGAGTAGTTGCCCGACTCGGAAGTGGTGAGGTGGCGCGTTTCGTTCGTGCCCTGATTGGTGATGGTGATCTTAGCTCCGGCTATCACGGCCTTCGATTGATCCGTGACGGTGCCGGCGATCGTGCCCCGATTGGTTTGAGCCGCCAGCACCAAGCTGGTAAAAAGGAAAGTCGCGACGAAGCGATACATTCTGAAACCCCTCCACTGAGTCGACAGGACCCCAAAGTTGCTGGGGGACATTATGCGGAGTCGCCGGAAAGATCCGAGAATGAATTCTTGGGTGCTTCCGGTGTTTCGCATTGAGAAACACGAGTGGAAATGGCTTAAGTTGCTAATAATAAGCCCGTTATGGCAGCTTATCGAGTGTTTTAGGGGGCCGAATCGAGCGGGTATATGGGGACAGGCGTTACAAGTTACGAAACGTAGTCGTGTCAGGCGAGCCCGGCATCGGCCGCTGGAACGAGAGTGCGCAATTCCAACCGCATCCCGTCGAACAACTGGACCAGTTCCGTAACGTCTACGCTGGCGATTCCCAGCCGGTATAACACCAGGTGCATTTGAGTTTTCATCAGACCGTAAGTAAATGTGGCCTGAGCGCGAACCAACGCAGAAGCCAGATCGGGCCGGTCCACATCGGCATGCAGCATGACCAGTTTCAGGGCGGTGCAGGTGAGTTGGAAGTCCGTCGACAGGTTCCGCAAGTACCCTTTAAAGATGTGGCACCGCTGGCGCCGCAGCCTTCCGATCATATCGGGACGAAAGCCCGGCTGCGCTTTCAAGAAGGTCAGATCTTCCTGATTCAGCAGGCGCAGCATCGGACGGTACCGATCCACGGACAGAGCCTCCATCCATTCCACGGTCACCGGCAATTTGCAGGCACGGACCGCCAGCCGGCGGAAGACCAGGACCAGCGCCGCGGCTAGCCCGGTCAAGATAAGAACGACAACAATCATCACAGTGTCCTAGTATGCACCTCCTCTAGCTGGTGGTGCGAGTGCCAGGGGTACCAGGACAGTAACGAACCCTACCGGAAGTTAACGAATCCTCACGGCCGCTTCTTCAAATACTTGTCGTACCAGGCCAGATACCGCTCGTTCCGGTCCCGCTGATAACTCGGCCGCTGGATCCCATGATTCTCATTCGGGTAAATGATCAACTGGGTATCCACGCCCAGACTTCGCAGCGCCTGATACATTTGCTGACTGCCCTGTACGGGCACATTGAAGTCCTTCTCGCCGCCCAGAAACAGGGTCGGCGTCTTGATCCGGTCCGCATGCAGGAACGGATACGCAATCTTCAGATACGTGTCGAGGGATTTCCACGGCGGCCCGATCTCATAGTCGTACTGGATGATGTACTGATCGGTGCCGTAGAATGACAGCGCGAAGCCGGTACCTGCCCCGCTCGTGGCCGCCTTAAACCGGGTGTCCGTCGCGATCATGTAGTCGGTCAAGATGGCCCCGTAGCTCCACCCGCCCACGCCGAGGCGTTCGGGATCCGCCACGCCCATCTCGATCACGTGATTCACCCCGGCTTCCAGGTCTTCGACTTCCAGCCGGCCCCAATCCGCGAAGATGGCGTGCGAGTATTTCTGGCCGCGACCCGACCCGCCCCGATAGTTCACGGCAAGCACCGCGTAGCCGTTCGCCGCGAAAATCTGCCGCTCCGTGCTGAAGCTGTGGGCGTCCTGTCCGTTCGGGCCGCCGTGAATCCGCAAGAGCAGCGGCACTTTCGTTCCCGCCGTATATCCGACTGGCCGGGTCAGGAGCCCGTGGATCTCCGTCCCGTCCTTGCTCTTGAAACTCAATTCTTCGGTCGGCGGAATCTCCCACTCGGCCACCAGCGCATCGTTCTGATGCGTCAATTGCCGCAGTTTGCCGCCCTCCATGGCAAAGATCTCGCCCGGCCGCGAGTCGCCGCCCGACACCACCACCGAGCAACTCTTCGCCACGCTCGGATTGGTCACTACGATGGGGGACGACATCAGCCGCTCGGCGCTGCCCCCGGTCACCTTGGCCACGGCCGGATACACCGACCGGTCGTCGGTCACCAGAAACGTTAGCGACGCGCCGTCCGCCGAAAACCGCGGGGAGCCGACGCCGCGATCGAGCGCCTCGGTCGCCTTCACCAGCGTGGGCGTCATGCTTCCGTCGGCCGGCACCACCGCCAGGTGCGCCATGGCGTATTCTTCGTACTGATTGCCCTCGCCCACCTGGAAGGCGATCCACTTCCCGTCGGGACTCCATTCGGGCCGTCCACGCTCCGCCGGCATCGAGAGCGGACTCAGTTGCTTCTCCGCCGCGCCGGTCTTCGCCTCTGCCACATACACCTGACTGTAATGGTCGCGATCGGCATTCTTGGCATGATTGCTCATGTAAGCGATGTGCATGCCGTCGGGACTCCATGAAGGCGCCGCCTCGTCCACCTTACCCGCCGTGAGGCGCTCCAGCTTTTTGGTGGCCACGTCGAACAGGTAGATGTAGCTGTGGCGGTCTGCCGTCAGGTACCCCGCGCCATCCTGTTTGTACTTATACCGGTCGATCACGATGGGCTTCGGCGTCTTGGGTTTGCCGCCTTCGGCGCCGCCCTCGGCTTCGGGATCGGGATCGCCGATCACCAGCGCGAGCCGCTTCGAATCCGGAGACCATTCATACCCCTGGAGCCGTCCCTTCACATCCGTAAGCTGCACGGCCTCGCCGCCCTGCCGGTCGAGCAGCCAGACCTGATTGCCCTTCGCCTTGCCGGGCCGCGAAGAGAGGAACGCCAGAAACTTGCCGTCCGGACTCCACCGCGGGGAGCTCTCGCTCTCCGGACTCGACGTCAAACGCAGATTGGTTTTGCCGTCGTAGCTCACCATCCAGATATCGGAATCGCGCTTGTCATCCTTGGCGTCGGTGGTTCCCAGGACGTAGGCCACCCACTGGCCGTCGGGCGAGCATTGGGGATCCCGCACGTCGCGAATCCGGTCGAGATCATCCAGCCGCAAAGGGTGGCGCGCTGTCTGGCCAAACGCGGAACAGCAAGCCACGGCCACGAGCAATCGCAAATAAGACATGGGGATAGTTTACCCCGTTTAGGCAGGCCGGCTTCCGAGCAATTGCGGAACGAACCCAATTTGAAGGCCGAGCTCTGCTCACAGGGTCGAAAAACCGGCTGGACAGGCTAAAGCCTATCCTACGTGCAGGTCGGGGTGCAGGCCCATAACCGACAGGCCCATCCCGACACCCCCGAAAATCCCCCCGAAACTGCCGCTACGGAAGCGCCGTGACTGCTTGGGCCATCGCAGCGTGGGCATCAATGCCAGCCTTAGCAAATTCCTTGATTAAGCGCTGGAGTTTGCGATTGAGAACTTTGGGGCTAAGCGGAGCGGATCCCTTCTCTTCATATTCCACTTCTTCGTGCATGATCAGCCAGATGACCTTGCAGATGCGGTGCGCCACCGCCCAG
>DASZMZ010000109.1:0-5016 GCA_035551455.1 Candidatus Sulfopaludibacter sp. | reverse complement strand
TTAGAACGAAGTGAACTTGCGGAACTCTTCAAATCGGGCATCGATTTCTTCACGCGTGAGCGTGCGGAAGCGCTCCACGCCGAAGCGTTCGCAGCAGAAGCTTCCCATGACGGACCCGTAAATCACCGCGCGGCTGAGCATCCCTCGGCTGATCTGATCGCCATCCAGGCTGAAGCCGTGCTCGGCCAGATAGCCGACGAATCCTCCGGCGAAAGAATCGCCTGCGCCAGTGGGGTCGAAAACATTTTCCAGCAAATAGCCGGGCACGATGAAATAGGAGTCGCGGCGAAATAGCACGGCGCCGTACTCGCCGCGCTTGATCACCAAAGTATGCGGGCCCATGTCCAGAATCTTCGTGGCGGCCTTGCGCAGATTGCTTTCGCCCGCTAGCAGGCGGGCTTCGTGATCGTTGATCAGCAGGAAATCCCAGTGGCGAATGGCTTCCAGCAGGTCGGCGCGAAAGTCGCTGATCCAGAAATTCATGGTGTCGCCGCCGGCCAGACGCACGTGCTTCATCTGCGCGCGAACGCTGCGCTGCAGACTGGGCTGGATGTTGCCGAGCAGCAGATAGCGCGCATTCTGATAACTCTCGGGAAGCTTGGGCTTAAAATCCGCGAACACGTTGAGATCGGTGGTGAGTGTGACCCGGTCATTCATGTCGTCGGTGTACTTGCCGGCCCAAAAGAAAGTCTTCCCGGGCACGCGCTCCAGGCCTTCCAGGTCGATACCCCGGCTGACGAGCAGATCGGTATCCGCCTCCGCGAAATCGTCGCCCACCACGGCCACAATGCGGGCCTGCGTAAAATAGCTGGCGGAAAGCGCGATGTACGTAGCGGCGCCGCCCAGCATCCGCTCGACGCGGCCGTGCGGCGTTTCGACGCCGTCGTAAGCTACCGAGCCGACCACCACCAAGGACATCTCTTGATTGTAGAGGATGAGGTCGTCCAGATGGAGCCGATAAGATGGAAGTAGTGTTAGATCGTCTGCTGCGAGCGCTCCCCGATCTGCTGGTCTTGATCGTCTCCCTGCTGGCCCAGTTTGCCGGCGTGGCTTGGCTCATCGGCTGGAGGGCGGCGGATGCCAGCCGCCGCACGAAGAGTTGGATCGTAGCTGCGGGCGCGCTGTCGATGGCCGCCTCCCTGCTGACGTTCCTGCTGCGTTTTCGCCGCATAGCCCGGAATTTTCCGGTTTGGTGGATCAGTTGGGGAACTGGCTTGGCGGTCACCTGGGCGATGCTGTCGCTGTGCTGGCTGGCGGGGTGCTTCGTGCTGTGGATCGCGTCGCGTATGGGCTCGGGGCACAGCCCCACGCGCCGGCATTTCTTCCAGGCCGCCTACGCCGCCGTGTTCGCAGCGCCGCCCGCCGCGCTGGCCTACGGATTATTTATTGAGCGCCACCAGCTTTCCCTGCGCGAGCATAAGTTGGAAATCCCAAATCTGGCGCCCGAATTGGACGGCCTGCGCATGGTGCAGTTGTCCGATATTCATCTCAGTCCTTTTTTGAGCCGCGCCGAGCTCCAACGGGCCGTCGATATGGCCAACGAAACCCGGGCGCACATCGCTCTGGTGACCGGAGACCTGATCACCACGGTTGGCGATCCGCTGGACGATTGTCTCAACATCCTGGCGCAGCTCCGCACCGAGGCCGGCATCTTCGGCTGCATGGGAAATCACGAGATCTATGCCGATGCCGAGGATTATGTGGAACGCGAAGGCGCACGCCGCGGAATGCGGTTTCTGCGTTCGGCCGCGGCGCCGCTGCGGTTTGGCAAATCCGTCCTCAACCTGGCGGGCGTCGATTATCAACGGCTCAGCCGGCGTTATCTGGTGGGGACCGAAAAGCTGGTAGCGCCCGGCGCATTGAACGTGCTGCTCTCCCATAACCCGGATGTTTTTCCGGTGGCGGCGCGCCAAGGTTACGACCTGACAATTTCGGGCCATACTCACGGCGGGCAGATCCGCATGGAGTTTTTGAGCGCCGACCTGAATCCGGGCCGCTTTTATACGCCTTACGTCGACGGAGTCTATCGGCGCGGACCGGCTTCTATTTTTGTGTCACGCGGCATTGGAACCATCGCCGTTCCGGCGCGGCTGGGGGCCCCTCCCGAGGTTTCGCTCGTGCGCTTATGCCGTTCCTGATCGTAAGCGACATTCACGCGAACCTGGAGGCGCTGCAGGCGGTTCTCGAAGACGCTCGCGGGCGCTACGACCGCATTCTGTGCCTGGGGGATCTGGTGGGATACGGCGCGGATCCCAATGCGATCGTGGAATGGGTTCGCGAAAATGCAGCCGTCGTGATCCGCGGCAACCACGACCGGGCGAGTGCGGCGCAAGATCCCAGCGGTTTCGAAACCATTGAAACTTTCAATCCTGCGGCACAGACTTCGGCGCTTTGGACCCGCCGCGCTTTGCTGCAGGAAAATCGGACGTATCTGGAGTCTCTCCCGCGCGGCCCTCTGCCTTACGAGGGAGTGGACCTGGTGCACGGCTCGCCCGCCGACGAAGACGAATATGTGATCTCGGTTTCGGATGCCGCGCCGCTGCTGGCTTCACTGGAGGCGCCGCTCACTTTCTTTGGGCACACGCATAAACAGGGCGGCTTTCGGATGACCCGCCGGATGACGCGCCCGCTTCCACTGGAGCGCACTCTCGAACTGGAACCGGATTATTTTTACCTGGTAAATCCCGGTTCCGTGGGGCAGCCCCGGGATGCTGACCCGCGCGCGGCTTACGCGGTATACTCACCGGAGGAGCGCACGGTGGAGTTTCGCCGCGTCGCCTACGACGTCGACCGGGCGGCGGCCAAGATACGGGCCGCGGGCCTGCCCGATTTCCTCGCGGCTCGTCTCCACGAGGGACTTTAGCGCCGCCTTCCGGGTACGTGGTGGGGGCTGGAAGCCTTAGAATAGAGTTGATATAGATGTCTTCACAAGATGGCCGGCTGGCGGCGGCGCTGACGAATCCTAAAGTCGTCGTCGCGACCACGGTAGCTCTTTCCTTCATTAGTTTCTGGCGCGGCGCATCCATCGTCTTGAGCGACCTCGCATCGTCCATGTTTTATGCGGGCGGCGCGGCGGAAGCGGCGGTGGGCAAGGCGGCGCCGTGGTTTGTGCTGGCCGTGATGATGTTCAGCTTCGCGGTGCGCAGCGTGTACCTGGAAAGCTGCAGCATGTACGTGCGCGGCGGTGTGTACGTGGTGGTGCATGACAGCATGGGTCCGGTGATGGCCAAGTTGTCGGTCTCCGCGCTGGTGTTCGACTACATTCTTACCGGGCCTATCAGCGTAGTGAGCGCGGGGCAATATCTGGGAGCGCTGCTGAACGAGATCAGCGGCATGCTGCACCAGAGCTACCAGATCAACGTAAATCTGTTCGCGGCGGGCGCGGGTATTCTGATTACCATTTATTTCTGGTGGCAGAACATCAAGGGAGTGCATGAATCCAGCGGCAAGGCCCTGCGCATCATGCAAATCACCACCGTCATGGTGGGCATTCTGCTGATCTGGTGTCCGATCACGCTGTTGCTGACCAAGGGCTGGCATCTGCCGCCGGCGCCCAAGCCTTCCAACCTGGTTTTTTCAGATAGCGCGCAAGGCTGGCTGCAAGGCACTTTCTGGATGCAGATTCCGGTGGTGGTGATCATCATTGCCTTCGGACATTCGCTGCTCTCGATGAGCGGATTTGAAACCCTGGCGCAGGTATATCGCGAGATCGCCTCGCCCAAAATGAAGAATCTGAAAATTGCCGCGAATCTCACCTGCTGGTACGCGGTGCTTTGTACCGGCGTGATTTCACTGTTCGCGGTGATGATCATTCCCGATAACGTCCGGCCGATGTATATCAACAACCTGATTGGCGGCCTGGCCATGAACCTCAGCGGACCGTATCTGCTGCGGCTGGGATTCCACATTTTCGTGGTGATCGTTGGCGGCCTGATTTTGTCGGGCGCGGTGAATACCTCGATCATCGGCGCCAATGGCGTATTGAACCGGGTGGCCGAGGATCACGTGCTGGTCCCGTGGTTTCGCGAGCCTCACAAGCGCTACGGCACCACCTTCCGCATGATCAACATGATCACGCTGCTGCAACTGGCAACGATTCTTTACAGCCGCGGCGACATGACGATCCTGGCCGAAGCTTATGCCTTCGGCGTGGTGTGGAGCTTCTTCATGAAGGCGCTGGGCGTGACCGTGCTGCGCTTTCAGCGCACAGATCAGGAATACAAAGTGCCGCTGAATTTCCACATCGGCGGCCGCGAGATCCCGGTTGGCCTCGGCCTCACCACGCTGGTGCTGGGAGCGGTGGCCATCGCCAACTTGTTCACCAAGGAAATTGCCACCAAGTATGGCGTGGCATTCACGCTGGGCTTGTTTGTGGTGTTCACGATTTCAGAGAAGGTCAATCTGCGGCGCAAGCTGACCGAGCCCAAGGGGATGGAACAGTTCAACCTGGACCACCAGGCGCACATCGACGGCGGCAGCTTGCACGCCCGGCCCGGCTGCGTGCTGGTGGCGGTGCGCGACTACCACCGAATGGAGCACCTGAAGCGTGTGCTCGAAAAAACCAATCTGCGGCGCTACGACATTGTGGTGATGACGGTGCGCCCCATTTCGACCGGGGCCGGGGAATACGAGCTGGCGGATAATCAGATCTTCAGCGACTACGAAAAGGAACTGTTCAGCCACGTAGTGGAGGTGGCGGAGAAGGAAGGCAAGGGAGTGGAATTGCTGGTGGTGCCGGCGGTGAATCCCTTCGACGCGATGGCGGATACGGCCAGCCGGCTGCGGGCGTCGCGTCTGGTGACGGGCGTCAGTACGCACATGGCCTCGGACGAACTCGCGCGCCAGATCGGTCGCGCGTGGGAGAAACTTCCCGAGCCACGGCACGCTTTCTCGCTCGAAGTGATCAGTCCCGACCGCCCCTCAACCTTCGTCAACCTGGGGCCACATCCTCCACGGCTGTGGCCGGAAGATGTGGAGCTGCTGCATGACATCTGGCTCAACCTGAGTGAATCGGAA
>DASZMZ010000108.1:0-14749 GCA_035551455.1 Candidatus Sulfopaludibacter sp. | reverse complement strand
ACCATTAGCGGTCCGGCCCGAACGTTCCAGGTGGATCCGGTGGCCGCCGCCCGCGCCGGCTTCTCCGCGCAGGAACTGGAACTCGACGCCAGCGCCGTGCTGCAGGGCGAGCCGTCACCCAACCCGGTAGTGGTCAACGATCGCGCCTATACCATTCGCGTCCGCTTCCCCCACCAAAATCCGCAGACGCTGGATTCCATGCAAAACACCCTCCTGGTGAGCGGTACCGGAAAGACAGCTACCCTCGGCGCCCTTTCTCACATGATCGAAGATCCCGGTCAGAACGAAATTCGCCGCGAGAACCTGCAGCGTGACGTGCAGGTGACCGCCCGCTTTGAAGGCATCAATCTCGGTGACGGCATGAAGAAGGTGCAGCAGGCCATCGCCGATCTGAAACTGCCTCCCAGCATCCGCGTTCAGTACGGCGGTACCTTTGAAGAGCAGCAGAAATCCTTTAAGGACTTCGCGTTCGTTCTCGTCCTCGCCGTAGTCCTGGTCTTTATGGTGTTGCTGTTCGAGTTCGGCAACTTCGCTTCGCCGCTTGCCGTGCTGAGTTCCGCGCTGCTTTCCACCAGCGGCGTCTTCCTGGCGCTGCTCATCACCCGGACCACGTTCAACCTCTCATCCTTCATGGGACTGATCATGGTGATCGGCATTGTGGCCAAGAACGGCATTCTGCTGCTCGACTCCGACCAGAAATTCCGGGCTGAGGGCGTGCCCCCCGAAGAGAGTATGATTCGTGCCGGTGAGCGCCGCCTGCGCCCCATTATGATGACGGCGCTGGCCACCGTGGCCGGTATGCTTCCACTGGCGTTCGCCTGGGGCGCCGGTTCTCAGATGCTACAACCCCTGGCCATCGCGGTAATCGGCGGAATCGCCGCCTCGATGGTTCTTTCCCTGGTGGTAACCCCGGCAGTCCGCTACTATCTGGGCGGCCGGAATGCGTAAACGAAAAGGAGTAGGACCGATGAAGAAGTTTCTGACTATCGCACTGGTGGTTGCCTCGGCGTTTGCCGCCGAAGGTTATAAGGTTCTCACCAAGATCAAGATCGGCGGCGAAGGCCGGTGGGACTATATTGCCATCGACAGCGCGGCGCGCCGCCTCTACGTTTCGCACGCCAGTTCCGTCGAGGTGATCGATCCCGACTCCGGCAAGATTGTGGGTACGATTTCCGGTCTGCACGGCGTGCACGGAATCGCCATCGCCCCGGACCTGGGGAAGGGCTACATCACCAATGGACAATCCAGCAGTGTCACTATCTTTGATTTGAAGACGCTCGCGAAAAGCGGTGAACCCACTGCCGGCAAGAATCCGGATGCCGTCTGCTACGAGTCCAAGACGAAGCGCGTCTTCGCCATCAATCACAGCGGCAACGACGCTACGGCCATCGACGCCAAGACCGGCGAAGTGCTCAAGAGCTTTCCAATCGGCACCGGGGGCGAATTCTGCCAGTCCGATGGCGCCGGCAAACTATACGTCAACATCGAGCCGTCCAACGAAGTGGTGGAAATCGATGCGGCCAAAATGGAAGTGACCCGCCGCGCCTCCATTCTGCCGTGCGAAGGTCCCAGCGGCCTCGCCATCGACGTGAAAGATAAAAAGCTGTTCTCGGTCTGCGACAAGGTCATGGCCGTCACCGATATCCCCAGCTTCAAAGTTGTGGCCACGCCCGCTATTGGCAACGGCCCCGATGCCGCCGGTTTCGATCCCGGCACCGGCCTCGCCTTCAGCTCCAACGGCGATGGCACGCTCAGCATCATCAAACAGGTGAACGGCAAATACGAAACCGTGGACACCGTCACCACCGAGCGCGGCGCCCGCACCATGACGGTTGACCCCCAGACGCACAAGGTATTTCTGCTGGCCGCGGAATACGGTCCGGCGGCGCCTGCGAAGGATGGCAAGAAGGGCCGCGCCACCGTTCTGCCGGACAGTTTCCACGTATTGGTAGTCGGGAAGTAAGGAGCACACCATGAAAACTCTGAACAGTTCCATTTGCCTGGCGTTTGCGGCGCTTGCCGCGGCCACCGCCGGATTCGCTCAACAGGCTCCCACGGATGGTCCGTACAAGATTCTGAAGGCCGCCAAGGTGGGCGGAGATGGCGGCTTCGACTACGTCACTGCTGAATCCGGCGCGCGCCACTTGTATATCGGCCGCAGCGGAAATCCCGGCCGGGTGATGATCTACAATCTCGACACCCTGGAAAAGGTTGGCGAAATTCCCAATGCCATGCGCGTCCACGGCGCCACGGCATCGCCCAAGTCGCACCACGGCTTCACCAGCAGCAATCCGGTGATCATGTTCGACACCAAGACGATGGCCGTCATCAAAACCATCGACCTGAAGGGCAGCCCCGATGGCTACCTCTACGATCCTTACAACGACCACGTCTACATCCTGAGCCACCAGAAGCCGCACGCCACCATCATCAATGCCGCTGACGGCGCCATTGTCGGCACGATCGATGATCTGGGCGGCGCACCGGAGCAGGCCGTCACCGACGGGAAGGGCACGCTCTACATCGATATCGAAGACGCGCACAGCATCGCCGTCGTGGATGCCAAGGCCATGACCGTCAAGACGCACTACGATCTCGGCGATAAGGGCGATGGCTGCGCCGGACTGGCGCTTGATCTGAAGAACCAGATCCTGTTTGCCGCCTGCCGCAATCCTCAGAACATGGTGATTGTCAGCGCGAAGGACGGCAAGATTCTCGAGACGCTGCCGCTTGGCGGCAGCAGCGACGGCGCGACCTTCAATCCGAAGACCATGGAAGCCTTCAGTTCGCAAGGCAATGGCACACTGACCGTCGTGAAAGAGAACAGCCCCACCAGTTTCGCCGTGGAACAGACTGTGAAAACCATGGCGGGCGCCAAGACTCTGACCCTCGACGATAAGACCGGCCACATCCTGCTCATCGCCGCCGAATACGGCGCGCCGCCCACGCCCACAACGCCTCCCGACCCCACCAAGAAGGGCGGACGCGGTGGACGTGGCCCCCTGGTGCCGGACTCTTTCACCATCCTAGAGGTCGGCAAGTAGAGACAGCGTTTCACTCAATACGCGCGCGCCGGCGGCAATGGCTTCCGGCGCCGCGTACTCGTCGGGGCGGTGACTCACGCCGCCGCGACAAGGGATAAAGAGCATGGCAGTGGGCGCGATCCGCGACATGAAGAGCGAATCGTGGTAAGCCCGGCTCACCATCTTCTGATAGGCCAGCCCGCAATGTTCCGCGGCGCGGGTCAAAGCATCCACCACCAGCGCGTCGCACCCAGTCGGCGCGTCGATGTTGATCACTTCCTTCCGCACAGTCACGCCGCGCCGCGCGGCAATCTCCTCACAGGCACGGTCGATGGCCGCCAGTACCGTGTCGCGGCGCGCTTCCACGATGTCGCGGACATCCAGTTCCAGCCGCACGCGGCTGGGAATGCTGTTGATGGCGCCCGGGAACACCTCGCAGATGCCCGCCGTCGCCACGGTATCCGGAGCACCCGTGGCTTTGGCTGCCGCCTCTTCAGCCAGTACAATCTCGGCAGCCGCGCAGAAGGCATCCCGACGCTGCGCCATCAGCACCGCGCCCGCATGGCCGCCCTCGCCTTCGATCCACAGCCGCAAACTCGCCGGCGCCGCGATTGCCGTGACGATGCCCAGCGGAATCCCCGCCCGCTCCAACAGCGGACCCTGCTCGATATGCAGTTCCACGAATGCCGAGTAGTATCCCGACGGCAGAGTCACCTCCGCCACGTCCCCGCCGAAGCCCGCCGCACTGCGCCAAGCGTTTAACGTGCGGCCGTCCTTGTCGCGCAACTGCGCGCCATCCAACGTGCCCGCCAGCAGTCGACTGCCGAAGCAGCCGATGCCGAACCGTGTGGGTTCCTCGGCGCAGAAAACCACCAGTTCCAGAGACCGGCGCGGCCGCGCGCCAGCCCGCTGCAGCATGCGGATGGCTTCCAGTCCGCCCAGTACCCCCACCGTACCGTCGTAAGCCCCGGCGTTCGGGATGGCGTCGATGTGCGACCCTGTGGCCACGGCGGGAAGTTCCGGCTCGCGACCCTCCCAGCGCGCGAAGATGTTGCCCACGGCGTCTTCCCGCAGCCTCAGGCCCGCGGCGGCGCAGAGGCCTTTCACGTACTCGCGTGCGCGCAAATCGGTCTCCGAATACACCACGCGCGTCACCGCCGGAGCCGGCGCGTCCGAGAAAGTCGCCAGCCTTTCCAGTTCGTTCATCAGACTCATAGCGGGTACCGGTTCCAGTCTTTGTAGATGAGATATTTCGCCGGTGTCTTGCCCAGTGCTCCGAACCACTGCGGACAGTAAGGCGCCATCCAGATGAAGTCGCCGGACGTCACCGGATACCAGCAGTCGCCCAAACGATAGATGCCGCCGCCCGCCAGCATCAACAGGCCGTGCTCCATCACGTGGATCTCCACCATGGAGAGCGCGGCGCCGGGCTGATATTCCATCGTGTTGACGGCGAAGTCGAAGGCCGGGTCCGCGGGGATGAGCGCGCGGACCTGTAGATCCGCGTCGCCGCACAGCGCCGTACCCGCAATCTCGCGCTCGTTGCCCACCAACAGCCCCGGTGCGGCCGCGCCGGAAAGCGGCCGGTAGGTCTTCTCGATCACCGCCGTGCGCGCCGGCCCGGTCGCCGTGATCGGGTCCGACCAGCCCGGAGGCACGTACGCGAACTGGTCGGCGGCCAATTTCTGTGTGCCCAGCCGCACCTCCCCTTCCAGCACGTAGACGAAACGTTGGTGCGCGACGGACGCCATGAAGCCGCCGGCCTCGAACTCCACGGTGAGCTGGGTGAATGCCGCGCCCGCCGCCGGAGAGACGTGCACAATCGCCGTGGCCTTTTCCATGCCGGGCAGCGGAGCCCGCACGAACGTGTCGGCCGTCAGTAAGAGATGATCCCGTTTGCAGGAGCTACGTGTGTATCCGAGTTGTTGCATGAGCTGTGACCATTCTGCCGCTGGGCGGCCCCGCCATCTTGCCGTCTTCGAAAATCGTGCGCCCGCGCAGTACCGTCCGGCGCACCACGCCGCGAAACCGCGCGCCCAGGTAAGGACTCAGTCCGTGACGCTGAAACAGCCTCTCGCGCGTGACCGTGTACTCGCCGTGCAAATCGACCAGCGTGAAATCGGCGTCATATCCCACTGCCATTCGACCCTTGCCCGCGATGCCGAAACGCTCCGCGGGACGTCTCCCCGCCACCAGCGCGATTTGAGCCGAGGTACAGCCGCTCGCCAGCAGCACCGCGAGTGTGGATTGCACCCCGCCAATTCCGCCCCACACGCGAAAGAAATCGTCATCCTGCTTCATCGAGAGCGGTGCCGGCGAGTGGTCGGAGCCTACGATATCGATCTCGCCCCGCAACAGTGCAGTCCTCAGCCGTTCGCGCTCGACGGCGGGACGCAGCGGAGGCGCGCACTTGGCCACGGCGCCGATCCGCACCATGTCCTCATCGGTAAAGTACAGGTAGTGCGCACAGGTCTCAATCGAAATGTCCGCGCCGCCGGCCCGCGCTTCCAGTGCTTCCGCCACGCCGCGCCCGCTACTGATGTGAACAATGTGCAGCTTCGCGCCGGCCTCTTTCGCCAGCACGGCAGCCCGCCGGATAGCCTCGACCTCGGCGATCACCGGCCGCGAATCCAGATAGTCGCGGATGGAGCCGGAGCCGACGTGCCGCACCAGATCGTTGTTCTCGGCGTGGACCGCCACGGGCAATCCGAGTCGCGCCGCCGTGCGCATCGCGTCGTACAACGTGCGATCGTCCGACCGCGGGAACTCGGCCAAGCCGGAATCGGCCATGAAAGCCTTGAACCCGATCACGCCGCGCTCCGCCAGTTCCTCCAGTCGATCGCCGTTCCCAGGTACGATGCCGCCCCACAGAGCAAAATCGGTATACGAGGCCCGCTCCAGCGCCTCGCGTTTTTCATCGAACGCCGCGCCATCCACCGTGCACGGCGAAGAGTTGAGCGGCATATCGAAGTACAACGTACCGCCGCCCGCCGCCAGCGCCGAACTCCCAGTGCCCGCGCCTTCCCATTCGGCTCGGCCGGGCTCATTGAAATGTACGTGGACGTCGATCAGTCCCGGAAACACAGTGAGCCCGCGCGCGTCGATTTCCTCGCCGCCGCCCGGCAACTCCGGCCCCATCGCCGCGATGCGGCCGTCTTCCACCGCGAAATCGGCCGCGACCACGCCGTCGGCAGTCGCCACATTCCCGCCGCGGACAATCATGCCGGCCTCCAGTTCTCGAGGAACCGCGCGCCCACTGCCAGCGCCGCCGCAACGTCTTCCGTTCGCACCGCTTCGTCCGGGTGATGACTCACGCCGCCCGGACTTCGCAGAAACACCATCGCCGCCGGCGCCTTCGCCGCCACAATCATGGCGTCGTGGCCCGCGCCGCTCACCATCCGGCATACCCGATACCCGCACTGCTTCACGGCTTCACCAAGAGCATCGACCATCGCCGCATCCATCGGAGTGGCCGCCTGCTTCGACCGCTCCTCCCACTGACAGCCCCGGAGCATCCGCCGCTCCGCCGCCTCGCGCACACCATCGTCCGCATGCCGAACGTCCAGACTCGCCGTCACTTCGCCAGGAATCACATTCACCGCGCCCGGCACCACTTCCAGTTGTCCCACCGTGGCCACCAACCCCGGCACCGCGCGCGCTATTTTCTGAACCTTGCCGATCCACTCGGCCGCCGCTGCCAGCGCGTCCTTCCGCAACTTCATCGGAGTGGTCCCCGCATGATTGGCCCGACCTTCGAAGCGAACCGTGTATCTCGCCTGACCCGCAATCGCCGTCACCACGCCCACCGGCAGATTCTTCCCGTCCAGCACCGGACCCTGTTCAATATGGAACTCCAGGTAGCCCTTCACCTCGCGACCGATCGCGGCATCCTCCGCCGCATCGATCCCAAAGTCGCGGATCGCCTCCCGCACCTCCGCCGTCCTCACAGTCTTCCCCACCAGCGCGCGGCTGCCAATAAATGGTACGCCGAAACGCACGCCCTCTTCCTCGGAAAAGCCAACCACTTCCACGGCGCACCTTGAGCGCTGCGCCGCCAGCGCGATCCCCATCATCACGCCCAGTATCCCGTCGAACGCGCCCGCATTCGGCACCGTGTCCAGGTGCGACCCGATCATCAGCCGCGGACCATCGCCCGAGACGCCGCGCAGATTACCCGCCCCGTCCAGCCTCACGCGCAAACCGGCCTCTTCCATCCAGCCCCGCACCAGACTGTGGACCTCGTGCATCGGCGGCGAAAGGAACGTCCGCGTAATGCGGCCCGGCTCTTCGGTGCACTCCGCGAGCCTGCGGCAGCGGCTCACCGCTACCCGCGCCTGTTGCAGCAGCGTCGCCATCTACGATCCCCGGTACGTCGTGTACCCAAATGGTGAGACCAAGAGAGGCACGTGGTAGTTCGCGCTGCCGTCTGCGACACGGAAGCGCACCACCACCTCATCCAGGAAATCGGAGGATCCGAAATACGCGCCCACCGCAAACACCAACTCGTACATCCCGGTAGGAATCGAATCGCCGCTCAGCAGCGGTTCCGCCGTGCGGCCGTCCTGATTCGTCGCCGCGCTCGCCACCAGTTCTCCCTCGCGGTACAGACGGACCTGCAAATCCGCCGCCGGCTTGCCGCGCGAGGTGTCCAGCACGTGAGTAGAGAGTCGAGCCATATTATCTCTTGAGCGACAGTCCCAGCACTCCGTACGGTGGACGTGGATCCGTGAACACGCCAACCTCCCCTCCCTGCTCCACCACCGTGTCCCAGGTCCGGTTGTTCGCCTCCAGATTGACCTCCGACACGGCCGGCAATTCCTCCAGCACACGTGTGCCGATCTGGAAGATCACCTGTTGAATGCTGCCCGATTCGAACCGGTCGAACACATCGTGTACCACGCGCCGTACCTGCGCCGCAGTCTCCCCGCGGAGGGCCGCCTCCGCATCGCCATAGACCCATTCCAGGTCGAGCCACATGTGCAGTGGACGATTGTGAATGTCCGGCAGCGTGGTGTACTGGTCGCGCACGAAGCCGTGAAAGGCGCTGCCGCCCAACCGCAGCAGCTTGAATCCGCGAATCCCGCTGCGCACCTGCGCCACGCCGCTTTGCGTCATCTCCACGCTGGCAGTGCCGCGTTCGCCCCCGCCCGGTGTGAACGCCACACCGCCGTGGCCTATCGAATCGTATGGAATCTGCGTGGCCGAGACCTGTATCCCCTCGGTGTGCGGATACGTGGCCATGAACTTCCCGGCCAGAAACCGGCAGTACGGCTCCAATGCCGCGCCGTCGAAATTCAACGTCTCGCGCTGAATAAAGTTCTTCATCGAATCCGTGGCCACCAGCCCCGTATTGTCGCCCGTGGTGTACGTCGGCCAGAAGGCGTCGCCATACAGCAGCATGGTGACACTCGCGCCGAAGACCGGTTGCTGACCCGCGGGCGCATTGCCCGTGCGATGCAGACGGTAGACCACCACGTCGGCCTTGCCGTAGTAGTTTCGTTTCCAACCTGTGGCGAACTGCTGCAATCAACGGCCTCCTTTCTCAGGCTCAACAAGGGCCTCCAGCCGGAACCACGCGATCCGGTAAACTTGTCGCAATCCTTCCCGAAACTCCTCGTCCCGCGGCGCTTCCAACCGCTGTTCCAGGGCTTTCAGGATATCGTGCTTTGTTGCGCCCTTCACGGCGAACAGAAACGGGAAGCCAAATCTCCGCCGGTACTCGTCATTCCACGCACGCAGCGTCTCCAACTCCTCCGCCGTCAACCTGTCTAATCCCGCGCCCGCCTGCTCGCCTGCGGAAAGGTCGCTCATTCGGGCGCGCGCCCCCAAATCGGGATGCGCTTGCAGCAGCGCCACCTGCTCTTCGACGCCGGCGCGCTCCACCTCCGCCGCCATGGCGGCATAGAGATCCTCGAAACTGCTGAACGGCCGGTGCGCCCACGCGCGCTCCGCCACCCAGGGAGAATTCTCGTAGACGAAGCCCAGCGCATCCACGAATTGCTCGCGCGCCAACGAGTCGATCTCGGCCAGAGTCACGCCCGGTCTGCTCCGGCGGACCGCGTCGCCATCACGTTCAGCGCGGTCCGCTGCTTCTCGACCGTCCAGAAAATGCGCTCAGGCGTCAGAGGACTGTCCAGCGCAATCACGCCCCCGGGTCCGAATGCCGCGATGGCCTCGCGGATTGCTTCCCTCGCCGAGATCGCCAGCATCAGTGGCGGCTCGCCAATCGCCTTGCTGCCCAAAATCACACCGGGCTCCGTGGCCCGCTCCAGAAACGCCACCTCGAACACCTCGGGCAGTTCCGACCACGAAGGCAGTTTATACGTGGATGCGCCCGCTGTGGCCACGCGCCCCTGCGCATCCCAGAGCAACTCCTCCAGCGTCAACCATCCCAGCCCCTGTACGAAGCCGCCCTCCACTTGCCCCCGATCGATCAACGGCGAAATCGAATCGCCCACATCCTGCAGAATGTCCGTGCGCACCAGGCGATGCTCACCCGTGAAGCCGTCCACCTCCACCTCTGTTACCGCCGCGCCATACGCGAGGTAGTGGAACGGCTCGCCGCGCCCCGTCTTCTGATCGAAGTGGATTCCCGGTGTCCGGTAGTAGCCTTGCGCGAACAGTGGAATCCGCTGCCGGTAGGCCGCTTCCACCACCTGCGCGAAGGCCACCCGCTGCACCTGATCGCCGCGGACCGACGCCGCGCCATCCGCGAAACTCACCGCTTCCGGCGGACATCCCAGCATCGCGCCCGCAATCGGCGCCAGCCGCGCCATCAACTGCCCGCAGGCATCGGCCACCGCCGCGCCATTCATATCCGTGCTCGCCGACGCTGCGGTTGGCGACGTATTGGGCACCTTGTCGGTCCGCGTCGACATCATGCGCACCGCATCCAGCGGCAGCCCCAGGCTGTCCGCGGCAATTTGCCGGATCTTGGTGTGCAGCCCCTGACCCATCTCCGTGCCGCCGTGGTTCACCTGCACGCTGCCGTCGCGATAGATCAGCACCAGCGCGCCGGCCTGATTGAAGAACGCGGCGGTAAACGAAATCCCGAACTTCACCGGCGTGATGGCGAGGCCGCGCTTCCGGTGAGGATGCGCGTCGTTGAACTCCGCCGCCGCCTTTCGCCGCCCGTCAAACCCGCTGCTCTCCATCAACCGCCGCCATAGGACGCCGATGCGCGCCGCGTCTTTCACCGTCTGTCCGTAATGTGTGGTGTCGCCCTCGCGGTAGAAGTTCCGCTCGCGCACCACCTCCGGACGCAGCGACAGCCGCCTCGCGATCCGGTCGAGAATGTCCTCGATCACCAGCATCCCCTGCGGCCCGCCGAAGCCGCGAAAGGCCGTTTGCGACGTCTTGTGCGTCTTGCAGACGAAGCCCGTCACGTTCACCGCGTCCAGGCAATACGCGTTGTCGATGTGGAACATGGCGCGCCACAATACCGGCTCCGAAAGGTCCAGGCTCCAGCCGCCATCGGAGTACAGCGCCAGTTCCAGCGCCAACAGCTTGCCGTCGTCGTCAAAGCCCGCCGAGTAGCGCGCCAGAAACGGATGCCGCTTGCCGGTCAGCGCCATATCCAACACGCGCGGCAGCCGTACCCGCACGGGACGCCGCGTCTTCCACGCGCCCAGCGCCGCCACCGCGGCCCAGGGATTCGCCTGCACTTCCTTGCCGCCGAATGCTCCGCCCATTCGCAGACATTCCACCGTCACCAGATGGCGCGGAAGCCCCAGCACACGCGCTACGATCTCCTGGGTCTCGCTGGGATGCTGCGTCGAAGAGTGCACCGCCACGCCGCCCGCCTCATCCAGCCAGGCGATCGACGCCATCGTCTCCAGGTAGAAATGCTCCTGACCGCCAATCTCCAGGCTGCCCTCCAGCCGGTGCGGACTCAGCGTCAACTCGCGCGCCGGCTCTCCGCGATGCAGCCGCAGCGGTCCCGCATGAAAGCTCTCGGCCGAAATGGCGTCGGGAATCGTGATCAGCGCCGGCAGGGGCTCATAGGTTGCCACCACTCGCGCTGCCCCGCGGCGGGCGGCCTCCACAGTGTCGGCCAATACCCACGCCACCGGCTGCTGATGGTACATCACTTCCGTGGGAAACAGCGGCTCGTCGCGCCGGTTGGCGCCGGAATCGTTCTCACCCTGCACGTCCGCCGCAGTCAACGTGGCCTGCACGCCCGGCTCTTCCATCGCCGCCGCCGCATCCAGCGACGTCAGCAGCGCATGCGCGTGCGGCGCCATCACCGGCCATGCATGCAGCAATCGCGGAAAGCGGCCCGCCAGATCGTCGGTATACAGCGCCTCGCCGGTCACATGGCCGCGCGCGCTTTCATGCGGTACCGCTTGACCGGCAAACTTCATGCGGCGGCCTCTTCCTGCTGCTGCCACCAGAACTTCTCCAGCAGATTCTGCGCCAGCGCCAACCGATAGTTCGCCGACCCGCGATGGTCGCTGATCGGCTGCAGCGTGCGCCCCAGAATATCCTGCGCGCGATGCACCGCTGCCTCGTTCCAGCGCAATCCCGTCACAGCCTCTTCCGCCTCCGTCGCGCGCACCGGAATCGCCGCCACTCCGCCGTAGGCCATGCGCGCTCGCCGGACCGCGCCCCGCTCATCGATGTCGAAAGCGAAGCACGCGGCCACCGTGCTGATGTCGTCCATACGACGCTTGGCAGCCTTGTAGAAGCGGATCTGCGCGGCGAAGGGCTTCGGCACAAGCACCGATTCCAGAATTTCACCCGGACCGAGCGCCGTCTGCCGATACCCCAGAAAGAACTCGTCCAGCGGCACCGTTCGATGGCCCTTCGCGCTGACGATCCGCACCGCCGCATCCAGCGCCAGCAGCAGCGGAGGACCGTCCCCAATCGGCGATGCCGTGGCGATGTTGCCGCCCAGCGTCGCACGATTGCGGATCAGCGGTGAGGCGAACAGCGGCAGCCACTCTCTCCATACTGCCGGCGCTCCATTCCAGAGCGCCGCAATTTCGCTCAGCGTCAGACCCGCCCCGATTTCGACCGCAGCCTCCGACTCGCGAAATGCGCGTAGTTCCTCCAGCGCTTCCAGACTGATCAGCGATCCGAAGCGGCGACCCTTCAGGTTGGATTCCACCGCGACGTCCGTGCCGCCGGCCACCATCCGCGCCTTCGGATGCTCCTCCAGCAGTCGCAAGCACTCGGCCATCGATGCCGGACGTAGAAATCCGCCATGCTCCGCCGCCCCCATCTCAGGCGCGCAACGTCCCATCCGCGCCGTAAACTGGTCGACTCCCGGAGCGCCCAACGCCGCCGCGGCATCGCGAATCGGCCGGTATCCCGTACAGCGGCAGAGGTTCCCGCTCAGCGCATGGACATCGCACGCCCCCTCGCGACCCGGCCGGTATTGCTCGGCGAACAGGCTCATCACGAAGCCCGGCGTACAGTAGCCGCATTGAGATCCGCCCTGCTCCACCATGGATTGTTGAGCGGCAAGCAGAGCTCCGCCGCCCGCCAAAGCCTCCACGGTGTAGATCTCCTGCCCAGCCGCCATCGGCGCGAACATCAGGCAACTGTTCACGGGAAGAAACTGGCTGCCCGCGCCATGAGGCCGCATCATCACCACGGCGCAGGCGCCGCACTCGCCTTCGGCGCAGCCTTCTTTGGCGCCCGTCAATCCCTGGGAACGCAGAAAATCCAGCAGCGTGGTCTGGGCAGAGACGTCCTCCACGTGTACCGGATGCCCGTTCAAGGAAAAATCGAAAGCCATGGCACAATTCCCCGCCGAACTGCTTATGCTGGAATTGTAACAAAGCCGGTAGACGGCCTATTTCTGCGACGCCGTAATCGCCTGGTCCAGATCCCAGAGGATGTCTTCCACGTCTTCGATTCCTACCGAGATTCGCACCAGGTCTTTGCTCACGCCGGCGGCCGTTTGCTGCTCATCGTTCAACTGCTGATGCGTGGTCGAAGACGGGTGAATGATCAGGCTCTTGGCGTCGCCCAGGTTGGCCAGGTGCGAGAACAGCTTCACGGAATCGATCAGCTTTCGCCCCGCTTCCAGGCCGCCCTTAATCCCGAAAGTGAGAATGGAGCCCTGCCCGTTCGGCAGATATTTGTTCGCCAGCTCACGGTAAGGACTGTTCTTCAAACCTGGATACTTCACCCACGAAACCGCGGGGTTCTTCTCCAGCCACTCGGCCACCTGCAGCGCGTTGCGGCTATGCTGATCCATCCGGAACTTCAGCGTTTCAATGCCCTGAATGAACAGGAACGAATTGAACGGGCTGATGCACGGCCCGAAATCGCGCAAGCCCTCCACACGCACCTTGATGATGAACGCCACCGGACCGAACACCTCGCTGAACACCATGCCGTGATACCCCGGACTCGGTTTGGTGATGGCCGGATACTTGTCGTTCCACGCGAACTTGCCGCTATCGATGATGATGCCGCCGATCGAAGTCCCATGGCCGCCCAGAAATTTGGTGGCCGAGTGCAGCACGATATCCGCACCGAACTCGATGGGACGGCACAGGTACGGCGACGCCATGGTGTTGTCGATCACCAGCGGCACTCCCGCCTCGTGCGCGATGCCCGCCACCTTTTCAATGTCCAGGACATTCATGCGCGGATTCGCAATCGTCTCGCCATAGACCGCGCGCGTCTTGGAGGTGATGGCCTTGCGGAAGTTTTCCGGATCGTCCGGTTCCACGAACTTTACGTCGATACCCAGGCGCCGGAAGCTCACATCGAATTGCGTGTAAGTGCCGCCGTACAGCGTGCTGGAGGCAACGATTTCGTCGCCCTGTCCGGCAAGACTGGTGAGCGCCAGAAACTGGGCCGCCTGACCGCTCGCCGTCGCCAGTCCCGCGGCGCCGCCTTCGAGCGCGGCCACCCGCTGCTCAAAGACATCGGTCGTCGGATTCATGATGCGGCTGTAGATGTTGCCGAACTTCTGCAGCGCGAACAGTTGCGCGGCATCCGTCGAATCTTCGAATGTGAAGGACGTGGTTTGGTAAATCGGCACGGCGCGTGCGTGAGTCGCCGAATCGGGAGAGTGACCGGCGTGCAGTGAGCGGGTGGCGAAGCCCATTTGGCGTTCGGGAGCGTCGTTTTCAGCCATAAGTTAGAGCATACTAATACCTACATGCTCACGGCAATCACGCGCGCGGTCAGTCCCGCCATCGGCCTCTGCGAACTGGAGTATCTCGAACGCCGGCCCATCGACTTCGCAAAGGCCGAAGCCCAGCATCACGCGTATGAACAGTGTCTGGCCGAACTGGGTGCGAATGTAATTTCTTTGCCAGCCGAGCCGGATCTGCCCGACTCGGTCTTTGTGGAAGACCCGGCCCTCGTCCTGGATGAGGTCGCCGTGATCACTCGCATGGGCGCTGAATCGCGGCGTCCCGAGGCGGACAGCCTCGCGGCAACTCTGTCCCGCTACCGCCCTCTCGTGCGACTGGCGGCCCCAGCCACTTTGGAAGGGGGCGACGTCATGCGCATCGGCCGCACACTCTATGTAGGCGCCTCGTCCCGCAGTAATGCCGAAGCCATCGATCAACTCCGCCGCCACTTGGCGCCCTTCGGATATCAGGTGGTCGCGGTCCCGGTACACGGCTGCCTGCACCTGAAATCGGCCTGTACTTATCTGGGCAACGACTCAATCCTGGCCCACCGCGCCTGGATCGATACGGCTCCTCTGTCGGCCTACAACATCGTGGATGTCGCCCCCGATGAGCCGTCTGCCGGCA
>DASZMZ010000107.1:0-49647 GCA_035551455.1 Candidatus Sulfopaludibacter sp. | reverse complement strand
CGCTGAATCACATCTTCGTTGCAGGCTCCGGCCCAAGCACTGAAGCCGAGTACCGGAAACCCGGCCACGTCGCACCGGAAATCGTCGACGCGATCGCCAAGTTTATCGTTCCCTAACAGGCTGAGCCCTAACGATCCAGCGCCGGCCGTTTGGGATCGAACTTCCAGCCTGGAATGAGGTATTGCATGGCCGCCGCGTCGTCGCGCGCGCCCAATCCCATCGACCGGTACAACTGGTGCGCCTTCTCCACTTCGGCCATGTCCAGTTCCACGCCCAGTCCGGGCGCCGAAGGGACCGTGATGCTGCCTCCCTCAATGCGCAGCGGCTCGCGCGTGAGGCGCTGCCCGTCCTGCCAGATCCAGTGCGTGTCGATGGCCGTGATGCCGCCCGGCGCGGCCGCCGCCACGTGCGTGAACATGGCCAGTGAGACGTCGAAATGGTTGTTGGAGTGTGAGCCCCAGGTGAGTCCCCACTCGTGGCACAACTGGGCGACGCGGACAGAACCGCGCATGGTCCAAAAGTGCGGATCGGCCAAAGGGATATCGACGGCGCGCAATTGGATGGCGTGGCTCAACTGCCGCCAGTCCGTAGCGATCATATTGGTGGCGGTGGGGACTCCCGTAGCGCGGCGGAATTCCGCCATGATTTCGCGGCCGGAGTAGCCGGCCTCGGCGCCGCACGGATCCTCCGCGTACGCCAGGATTCCGCGATGCTCGCGGCACAGGGCAACGGCCTCGTTCAACGACCATGCGCCGTTCGGATCGATCGTAACGCGGGCCTCGGGGAAGCGCTGCGCCAGAGCGGCGATGGCCTCCATCTCTTCGGCGCCCGTGCGCACTCCGCCCTTCAGTTTGAAATCCCGAAAGCCGTACTTCGCCTGCGCGGCCTCTGCCAGCCGGACCACGGATTCGGCCGTCAGCGCTTCCTCGCGGCGGAGGCGGCTCCAATCGTCCGGCCCATCGGGTTCGCTCAGGTACGGCAGCGGCGTCTTTCGCCGATCGGCCACATAGAAGAGGTAGCCCAGAACGTCCACCGCGGCGCGCTGCTGTCCGGGGCCCAGGAGCGCTGCCACGGGTACGCCCAGATGCTGGCCCAACAGGTCCAGCAGCGCCGCCTCGATGGCCGTCACTGCGTGAATGGTGGTGCGCTGATCGAACGTCTGCAGACCGCGGCCCACCGCATCGCGCGTGGCAAAGCGGGTGGCCACCGTGTCCAGGATGTTGTTGTATGCGCCGATCGGTTGGCCCATCACCAGCGGTTCGGAATCGGCCAGCGTGGCGCGGATGGACTCGCCGCCGGGAACCTCGCCGATGCCCGTGTGTCCGGCGCTGTCGGTCAGGATCAACAGGTTCCGCGTGAACAGGGGAGCGTGCGCGCCGCTGAGATTGAGCAGCATGCTATCGTGTCCCGCCACCGGGATCACGCGCATTTCTCGAACAATGGGAGAAGTCATGGTAGCGTAGGCCTGCGGGCGAGCGGTGCCCGGCGTTTAAACACTCACAAAGATCCTACCGTGATTCATCCACCACTTCGAGCGCGTTGAGTTCCGCGTAATTGTGTACGGGAAGCAAATTGAGGACGATCTTCCCCTGCGCATTGGGCTCGATTCCGTGAAGCGGCAGGATCAGCCCGCGGCCGTTGCCTCCCGCCTCGCGGAAGATGTCGAAGCTGCGGCGCAGCGCCACGCCATTACAGAGAATGTCGAATATCCGGCTGCCGATCCCTCCTCCCGCGAAATTGCCGGGTCCGAACCAGGCCTCCGTGAAATAGAGGTTCAAACCGTAGCGGCCGGGTGGTACGGGAATCACGTAAGTCAGATTGCCGTAGCGCTCGCCGCGCAGCAATTCCGGATCTTCCATGTTGGCCACGGGCTTGGGACGCATCACCAGTTGGCCGCCGCTGGAGAAATCGTCGGCGGCCCAGACGCGGCCCTGCTTGTCGGTGTAGGGATGATCGCGTGACGCCACGCGGACCGGCAGCAGCTTGCCCGCCACCCCTGGAGTAATCTCGATTGCGCTGACGATGGCGGGGTTCGTCTGCGGCTCGAATTTCAGGTGCAGCTTGCCGTCGGCCGCCGGAGAGAGTCCCTTGAAGGCTCGTATGTCGGCCGTGCTGTCGCCTACCTCTCCAATCACGTCGAACGAACTCAGGACCGGCGCGCCGTTGGCGCTAACGCTGAAGATGCGGCTGGTTTCGCCGCCTCCGGCAACGTTATTTTCGCCATACAGTGTCTCGGCGAAATACAGGCGCATTTCGTAAATCCCCGGCTGCAGGGGAATGTCGTAGGAGAACGTGCCTTCGCGCCGCGTGCGGAACAGGCGCGGATCGCGAGCCGCCACGATGGTGTGCCCGGGAGCGTCGAAGGTTTCGCCGCCTTCGAAATACCGGTCGGATTCCCAGGTGCGGCCGAACCGGTCGGTATACGTCCCGTTTTGCAGTCCGGTCAGAATGCGGACTTCCTGCACGGAGCCGGGAATCGCACCGGCCGAAACTACGCCGGGTTTCTCCGCCTTGGCCGTGGGCTTCCAAAGGAAGGCGCCCACCATGCAGAGCGCCGCCAAAGCGATGGCCACCCAGATTCCATCGCGATCCGGCCGTTCCGGCGCCAGCGTGAGCGGCGGCGATTGGCTGGGCGGGGCGGGATGCAGGAGCGGGACCACTGTCTGAATCTCAGGCTGGGCCGCGGGTGCGGCGATGCGCGTTTGGGCGGAGTCCACCAGCGCCAGTTCGCCGGAGAGCACTACTGCCTCTTCACTCAAACTTGCCCGGAGCGGCGTTTGCCGCAGGAATTGCGGGGCGTATTGGCCCGAAGGAATTTCGATGCGGACCGGGTGTCCGGCGCCTTCCGCCTCGTAGTAATCGCGCAGGCGCTTGCGGAGACGGTGCGCTTCCACACGGACGATCGAATCCCGTTTTTGGTCGAATTCGGCAGGCCGTCCCAAGGCTTCGACGGCGATGTTGTACTCCTTGATCTGCTCGCCGGCGCCCTCGAAATACCGGGCGCACACGTAGGTCAGTACGTTCGCTAAATTGGGCGCACGATGAAAGATACCGGAATCCAAAACCGATTGGAGCTCGTTCCTCTCATCTGCAAAATCCGTCGCGACATGGGACATGTTTCACCCGAGGGTGAACGCAGTATACACGCGCGAGTCTCAGACGTTCAACTCCATTAACAGGTCATGGGTTACTGCTCAAAAGAAATGGATGTACTGGAAGTCGCCGATGTCGCACCTTGGTGTGCCGTGGCGCGCACCTCGTAAGTCCCCGTGGGAATGGCTTGGGCGGGGATGGTCATCAGGTACGGAATGCGGCCCTGCGGGTCTGCCGCAGGCAATTCCATGGGCACTTTGGTCAGCGATTTCCCGTTCTGAATGAATTCCACTTCCACCGAGGGCTTGCCCGATACAGCCGGGTCCTGATACACCGTGAAGAACAGGCGGAGAGCCGAGTTGGGAGCTTTCTTGACCACCGTATCCATGGTCGGCGTGACGCTGCCGCCCTGAAATTGGAAGGGTTCCGAAGGCGTCAGGTCCTTCACGCCCGGGGTGTAAGAGCGCATCGGCGTGAGTGAGGAAATGCCGACTCCGCTACTGCCGTCCGGCACCGTAAACTCCGTTTTCTGAAGACCCGCTTTCGAACTCTCCTGATCTTCCACGGCGGACTCGAGCGTATATTTCCCGGGTGTGAGCTCCAGCACGCTTTTGTCCAGAAAATTACCCATGTTATGTTGTTCGGCGGTGACGTGGAACGACCGGTCGCGCGTGATCTTCTGCACAACATCGCCCCGAGCGTCCTTCACCAGCGCGGCCAGCGAACAGTGTACGTCCAGTCCGGCGGCGCCCGCTTTCGCGCCCAGCTCGTGGAGCGGCACTTCCATCAGCACGGCGACGTCGGTATGTCCCTTCTTGGGTTGCAGCAGAACGACGCCCGAGCGAAACTTCACGTCGGTCGAAAGCTTCCCCTCCGACAAGAGTTTCAGCAGCGGCATTTCGAACGGCGCGATTCCGGCGGCGCGGGCCTCGGCGGGCAGCGCGAAGTAGCCGGTGCGCGCATGAATCACCAGGTCCTTGCGATTGGCCGTGACGTTCAGCTTGCGGAAACTGCCGTCGTAAGTCTCGATTCCGGGATTGTAAGCTACTTCGTAGTACGCGCTGATTTCCTCGTTCACGTGGCGGAGCGGCTGGCGCAGATCGTTACTCTCGCCGATCAGGAAACCGCCGGTGGACTCGGCCAGATCGCGCAGCGGCATATCCACATTGGCTCGGGCGGCCACCTCGTAGGTGTCGGCCGCTCTCATCTGGTCGGTAGTGACCGGCTGATCGCCGCTGGTGCTGGTGTTACTCGCCTTGCCGCCCGCATTCAACTGTCCCATGGCTCCGGCATTCTGCGAGTAAGTCATCACGCCGCGCACATCCACGCTATAAAACGTCACGTTATCGCGATTGGCCGTGCTGATGAGATTGCGGAACGGCGTATCCAATTCCGGCGTTAGATACATTCCGGAAGTGAAGTACATGACGCTCTTACGGCCGGGCATCTGCCTCAGCCCGTCCACCAGCGCCTTCAAAGCGAACACCGAAAGGCGGGTGCCTTGCGATTGTGCCTCCGAATCCATGCGCAGCATTGTCAGCATCACGGACGCCAGTTTGGCCTGAATCGCCGAATCGCCATTGGTCACCGGTTGCGAAGCGGCCTGGGTGGCAGCGGTGAGCAGGTTGGAGTCCTGGTCCGCCCCATTCACGGTGGCCCCGGCCAGATTGCGCTTCAATTCGGCGGTGATGTTCTCCGATTCCGAACTCAGGCGCGGCGCGCTCAAACCCTCCGTGGCGCGCTCGATGGCCTTGGTCAAGGCATCGTGATTCTTCGTGAATTGCTGGAGCACCAGAAGGCGCGTGTCGATCACCACCACCGAGTAGAAGACGTTGGTGCCTTGATCGCCCTTGATCAGATCCAGCGCGGCAGACCGGGCCAGCTTTCGCTGGTCGGGCGCCGCGAGCGGTTCGAACGCCAGTGTCACCAGGCGGATCTGCCGGAGCGGATCGAGAGGCGTGGTGGCTCCGGTGGCGCTCACGGCGTCGGAGCCGCGCACCAGTCGAAAACTCAGCAGCGTCTGCTTGGCGCCGTTGTCTGTGACGGTGATGTCATCCGGCTTGAGATCCGTAATGGGCTTGCCCTTTTTGTCGCGCACAATCATGTCGAGCAGAACTTCATCGACATTGGTTTTGATCGACTGCTGTTGTTGGGGCCAGACCGGAGTTGCCAGCGTGGCTGCAATCAATACCGCGGAACTGAGGACCTTCATGGAACCTGTTTCCCTCCAAGCTGCTCCAGCCGTTTGAATTCGGCCTGTTCGCGGGCTGCATCCTGTTTTCGGCCCAGGCGGTTGTACGCCGTCGCCAGGCTGAAGTGTGCTTCCGGCACGGCTGGAGCCAGCTTCAAGGCCTGCTCCAACTCTGCCGCCGCGCGACCCGGATCATCGGACGCCAGCAGCGCGCGTCCGAGAACAATATGGGTGGAAAAATCCCCGGGGCTGGCCTTTACCGCTCGTTCGCCGTACTCCAGCGCCTCCTGTGTGTTCTCCCGTTTGAGCGAGATGGCGCTCAGGCTGACCAGCGCCGGCACGTGATCGGGAGCCAGGGCGATGGCTTTCTTGATTTCGTCGATGCCCCGGTCGGCATCCTGAATATAAAGAAACGCGCCGTAACGGAAATGGACGTTCGGTTCGGAAGGGTAGGCCTTCAGCAGCTCTTCGAACTTCTCGTCCGCGGCCTTGTAGTCCAGTTCCATGGCGGTGGTCATGGCATCGCCAATCCGGTAGACCAGTTCCCGCTCTTCCTGGGGCACCTCGGAAGGCAGCCACGGACGACGCAATCCGGCAATCCCGGATGCCGCGATGATCTCGGGCGTCTTCTTGCCGGTGCGGGTCAGTTCGGTGAGAATCGTGATGGCCTTTTCAAAAATCCCCGTCTTCGCCAGCATCAAGGCGTAGTGCAGTTTTGCCGCTGCTGCCAGCTCGGGAGTTTCGGCATACCCTAATTTTTCGACGTGAGCCAGATCGTCCAGCGCGCTGCCGTAATTACGAAGTTGATAATCGCAGAGGCCTAACATCGTCCAGCCCGGGGCGCCATCCGGTTTGACCTGAGTCAGTTTCTGGAAGGCTCCGGCGCATTCCCGATACTTATCCAGATCGTAGGCGATGGAGCCCAAGCTCCACAGACCCTCTTCCCACCCTGGCTTCAAGTGAAGTGCCTTTTGGTACAAGTCCAAAGCCTTCGGTAGATCGTGCGCATCGCGCGCAGTCTCAGCCTGTTTGGAGAGGACGGGAAAAGTGGGAGGTGCACCCTGCGCCCCGGCAACGCGGTTTCCACAGAGTAATGCCAGCATCAAGATGGCCCGCGGTAAGTGCATCTGTCTACATGTTAACTCTGGATACGAAAAAAAAGCGGCCCCCGCAAAGGGGGCCGCTTTTTCCCTCCGGTGCGATTAGAAATAGAACTTGACCGCCGCCTGCACCACGCGGTGGCCCTGTTTCTCGGTAACCGTTCCGAACAGCGGCGTGTTCACCTTGCCCGAAGCGGGGTCGAAGCCCAGGCTAAGGTTGCTTCCGTTGAATGACCACAGTGGGTGATTCAGGAAGTTATAAGCGTTGAACCGGAACTGCAGCTTCTTGGATTCGGTGATGTTGAAATTCTTGAACATGCCGAGATCCGAATTGAAGAAGGCCGGTCCATAAATCGCGGGTAGTACGCTCGGTCCGTTCTGCCCCACCGCCTTCGGGAAGGAGAAGCAGCTCGGGTTGATGTACTGGTTAGCCGCCAGATTCGACGACGGGTTGCAGGTGAGCACCGGGTTGAGCTGAATATTCGGCGTCCCCAGCAGCGACACGTTCGAGATGTTGATCGCGGTGCCCGGAAGCTGAGCGCCGTTCAGGTTCATGCCGAACGCCTCACCCTGGATGCCGGAGAGATTCGGACCGCTCTCCAGTTGCAGGATACCGGACAACTGCCATCCGTTCACCGCTCCACCCAGCGCCTTGTTGTGCTTGATCGGGGTGCCGAGTTCGACGGAGTACGCGGCATTGAAGATGTGGGTACGGTTGGTGGACTGAACACCATAATCGTTGTTCAGGTTGAACTGATCCAACGTTGTGCTGACGATGCCCATCGCCTTACCGAACGTGTAATTCATGTTGATGGTGTAGCGGCCCTTCGTACGCACCCAGGTGACCTGTAAGGCGTTGTAGTTCGAATAGGCCTTGTTGGTTGCCAGGTTCAAATCGCTGAAACCGAGGAGCGGGCGGAAATCGTTCGCATTCAGGGAATTCGGATCGGCCCCGCCATTTCTGCTGGCCAGCATGGATCCCACCGGAACCAGGTTGATGTTCGACCCGGCGCCGCTGCTGAGAGCCAGATCACGGCTCTGATTGCCAACGTACGAGAACTCCGCCATACCAGACCAGGGAGTGCGCTGGGAAATCGTGAAGTTCCAGCTATCGGTGTAAGGTTGTCTGTCATCTTTGCTGTCTACGGCGGCGGGCGAGAGCGCCTGGGCCGCGATATTGATGGACGACAGGTTGCGAGCCAGCAGCGGCTGCCCGTTGATATTGTTAGGCAGGCTGACCGACTGGACGCCGGCGGCTACATCCAGGCCGTTGGTGAACTGGCCGGAGTGGTAGTAGTAACGGCCCCAGCCGCCGCGCAGAACGGTCTTGCCTTCGCCGGTGAGATCGTAGGCCACGCCGAAGCGAGGCTGGTAGAACAGCGCGCGCGTGGGGAAGCCGCCCAGCGGCACATTCGAATTGCGCTTGTGCCATTCGAAGCCGCAATAATCGGTGGGCGCGCAGGTCGATTTGTACTGCGAATAATCGAAGATCGAATAGCCGGCGCCGGTCCGGTCTACCCACGGTTGGAAGTGCGTGAGGCGAATGCCGAGCTCCAGGGTGAGGCGGCGCGACACCTTCCAGGAATCCTGCACGAAGCCCTCGTACTGGCCGTATGCGATGTCGTTGATGCGGTTGAACGACGATTCGCTGTACCCGTTCAGATTGCCGTACAGCAGGTCGGCATATTCATTGCCGAACGTGTTGGAGTTGCCGTTCCATACCTGCAACTGACCATTGGTGGAATTGTTGGCCGGCTGCGAATTGCGGATCCATTCATAGAAGAACCCGGCCTTCACCGTGTGCTTGCCAACTACCTTGGTCACCGTGTCGCTCAAGCTGGGCAGCCACTTATCGGCATACAGGCCCGCCGTGGGTCCGCCGGCTTCAAAGCCACCGGGATTGAACACCACCGCCGCTTCCTGGTTGGTCCAGCCCAGTCCGCCGAACGACGGGATCTGAGCCACGCCATTCTTAAAGATACCCGCGTAGCCGTAGCCCACCTTGGTGCGGTCGACTTTCGAGGGATCCTGGAACACGTTGGGGAAGCCGATGTAGGTGTAGGCGAACACGAACTCGTTCGTCATGGTCGGGCTGAAGACGTGGGTCAGCGACGCGGTCACCGAATCCGACTTGTTCTTACCTTCCACCGGGGTGGGGTAGGGAACCTGGTCGGTCTGGCGCCACCAGAGTCCGACCGGGAACTGCTGGGTTTCGCGCTGCAGGTTGTAGCGGACGAACAGCTTGGTGTTGTCGCTGATGCTGTAGTCCACGCGCGACATCCACTGGGTGTTGTTCTGGTTGAAGGTTTCGGCCTGGACGTAGTTGAAGCCGCCGGTGGCGTTCGGATCGGCGTTGGCCGCCGGATACAGCCGCATCAGGGCCTGCATGTTCTTATCGATGAGGTTGGCCGGCATGACCCCGCCGGGGAACAGCGCCAATGCCGCTGCGTTCAGTTGTCCGGGAGCTCCGCCCGAAGCCGTGATATTGCCTTCCTTGGCGACTTCGGCCGCTGTGAAGTTGCCGCCGATTTCGCCCGCTGTCGGCACGGTGGCGCGCAGCAGGCCGGTGTCCAGCACCTGGTAGAAGTACTCGAACCCGGTGAAGAAGAACAACTTGTTGCGGTTCTTATTGAAGTTGGTGCCGGGGATCAGGACCGGACCACCGATGGTGAAGCCAGGATAATAATACTTGTTCTCGGGCCGCGTCAGGCCGCTCGAATTCAGCAGCGCGTCGTTGGCGTTCATCGCATAGTTGCGGGCGTAGAAGAACGCCGAACCGTGGAAGTCCTTGCCGCCCGACTTGGCGACTGAGGTGATGACCGCTGGTCCCTTTTGGTTCTCCGCGCTGAAGTTCGAGGTTTTCACCTGAAGTTCGGAGATCATGTCGGAGTTGGGATTCACCGGGGTGGCGCAGTTGCAGCCAGGGTCGGAGACGTGCGCGCCATCGGCCGTGATGTCCAGCGAGTTGGTCGGCAAACCATTGTAGGAGAAAGCGTTATTGAGCGGACTTTGATTGCCGCCATCGCCGTTACCGTTGATGCCGATGGTCTCACCGCTGAAGTTGGACTTGTTCGACGTTCCGTTTTGGATGCCGAAGCCCGGCATGATCTTGATGAACTCGGCGGCGTTGCTGCCTACCGCGACAAAGTTCTGCAGCTCCTTGGTGGTCACCAGGTTTGTTTTTTCACCCGAGTCCACCGGAGCAATCGCATCGGCCGCCCCTGTGATTTCAACAGATTGCGTGGTGGCACCGACCGTCAACTGCGCATCGACGTTGCGCTTGTCGCCGCCGTTCAGAGCGATTCCGTTGACTTTATATTGTTGGAAGCCTTTGGCTTCGATGGTCAGTTCGTAGTTGCCCACGGGCACTGACGCGAAGGTGAAGTACCCGTCGCTATTCGTGACGGTTTCGCGCTGAGAGCCGGATTGGGCGTCCTTCAGCGTGACCTTGCCCTGCGCGACCACGGCCTGCGACTGGTCTGTTACCAAGCCGGTCAGTGTGGCGTAAATGCCTTGTGCCGACAGATTGGTTGACAACATTGTTGCCAACGCAAGTCCGGCGAGCATCCTCATGGCGTTTGCGGTTCCAGTTCTCATCAGCACCCCTCCCAAAGCGAATGCATATACGTGGAGTCGAACCCCTCTCGGGCTAGGAGCTAGTATAAGGACACTAATCGCAGGAAAAAAAGGCTAATGGGTCATAGTTGGTGTTAAAGCGGCCAGCCGGATTTCGTTAAATCTGCAGGATTCCAGAAGGTGTATTGAAAAATCAACGATTTCCTGGTCCGCCGAGTGGTTTCTATGAAATGCCGTAGGAATTCGACAGCGGAAAGTGGTGTGTAACTATACGTTAACGATCACATTGACCGAGTAGAATCAAGACGTTAACGATGTATGTTAACGATGTTTCCGCCAGCCTCAAACCAGTTCATGATAGAATTTGCCTCCGGAGGGGTAGGCAAGGAAGTGACCTCGCGGTACCTGATTTTCGCCGTTTGGGCCGTCTGTCTGAGAGCGCAGAACTGCGACTTCGAGGCCGCCCTGCGACACCATCAAGCCGGCGAACTGGCCCCGGCCGCGGCCGGATATGAGGCATGTATCGCCGTCCAGCCGGGCCGTGTGGATGCCCGGTCTAACTTGGGAGCTGTCCTGGTCCGGATGGGCCGTTATCAGGAAGCCATCTCTCAATATGAGGACGCCTTGAAACTGGCGCCGCCCGAAGTCGCTCCCAATCTCCGCCTCAATCTCGCACTGGCCTACTATAAGTCGTTCCAGATTACCGAGGCGGCCGGTGAACTGGAGAGTCTTCATGCCGCCCAGCCGGACAACCTGAACGTGGCGCTGTTACTGGCCGACTGCCGTCTCCGCCTGGGAGAATTTCAAAAGGCGGTCGACGTGGCGCTGCCCCTGGAAGCCTCCCACGCCGCGGAACCGGCGCTGAATTATGTCCTGGGTATGGCGCTCATTCGCGTAGGCCGTGTGGCCGAGGGCCAGGTTCGGGTGGACCGGATCCTCCGGCAGGGCGATTCGGCGGAAGGCCATTTTCTGTTGGGCGCCTCGCTGTTCGGCGCGGGCGATTATCCCGGCGCGGTCAAGGAGTTGGTCAAAGCGGCGGCCCTGAATCCCGACGTCCCCTCGCTGCAGTCGTACCTGGGGCAGGCGCTGCTGTTCACCGGCGATGCCGACGGCGCGGCCGCCGCCTTTCGCAAGGAGCTGGCGGCGAACCCGAACGATTACGACGCGAATTTTCAATTGGCGGCCATACTGGCGCGCCGGGGTCAGGCTGCCGAGTCGCGCCAGTTGCTGGAGCGTGCAGTACAGGTGCGACCGGCATCCACCGAAGCGCGCGCGGCCCTTACCGGCGGTTTTCACTTTGAGCAGGCCGATGCCGCCGATCCCGGCGTGCCGGTGGGAACTCCGGCGCCATCCATCGGGTCGCTTCGTTTCAGCGGCGTGGCGCGGCCCGTGGTGCTCGTCTTCGGCAGCTACACTTGTCCGAAGTTGCGGACCTCGGCGGCCGACCTGAAGCGGATCGCCACCGCGTATCACGATCGCATCGACTTTCGTCTGGTCTACATCAGCGAGGCACACGCGGACTGGCAGAGCACCATCAATCAAAAGGAAGGGATCGACCTGCCGCTCGCCCGCACCCTGGCGGAGAAGCAGGACCATGCCGCCGTCTGCCAGCGCAAACTCGAACTGCCCTTCGCCCTGGTGGTGGACGGCATGGATGCCGCCGCTGAGCGGGCATACCAGGCTTGGCCCAGCCGCCTGTACCTCGTGGGGCGCGACGGCAAGGTGGCCTACCAGACCCGCTTGGGGGAGCTGGATTTTCACCCCGACCGCCTGGAGCGCGCCATTCGTGAGATTCTGGCCAGTAGAGATTCCGATGCGCACTTGCCTTAGACGGATCGCCGCGACCGCATCCGTCATCGCCTTCCTGGCCTTCGCCGCCTGGGGACAACCCGCCGAGGACCTGCTGCGCCACGCCATCGAGCTCCACCAGAAGGGCGACGTGGCCGGCGCGATCCCCGAATACCAGGCCTACCTCAAGCAGGCGCCGGGCAACGTGATGGCCCGTTCCAATCTGGGCGCCGCGCTAGCCCGCGTCGGCCGCTACGAAGACGCCATCGTCGAATACAACAAGGCCCTGGAGGCGCAGCCCGGCAACTCGCCGGTCCGCCTGAATCTGGCACTGGCCTACTACAAAGCGTCGCGCATTTCCCAAGCCGCCACGGAATTGACCCGTGTGATCAAAGAACTGCCGTCCAACCGTCAGGCGATTTTCCTGCTGGCCGATTGCGACCTGCGCCTGGGCGAGAACAAAAAGGTGATCGATCTCCTCTCGCCCCTGGAGAAGGCCTCCCCTGACGACAAGGCGCTTATATATATGTTGGGCACCGCGCTGATCCGCGATGAACAGCCCGGTCGCGGCCAGGTGCTGGTGGACCGCATCCTGCGCGACGGAGATTCGGCCGAGGCGCGCCTCCTGCTGGGCGCCACCAAGATGAGCGCCAGCGATTTCGCCGGAGCGCTGGTCGACTTTAAGAAGGCCGTGGAACTGAATCCGGCCCTCCCCGACGTCAACTCATATTACGGAATGGCCTTGGCAGCTACCGGCGATACCCCGGCCGCGGCGGTGGCCTTCCGCAAAGAACTGGAAGCCAATCCCAACGATTACACGTCGAATGTCCAGTTGGGCATCCTTCTGAAACAGGACCAGGATTACGCCGAGTCCCGCCATTGCTTTCAGCGCGCCGTCCAGGTGCGTCCCGGCGATGCCGCGGCGCGCTATCAGATGGCCACGCTCGATCTGCTCGACGGACACACCGAGGAAGCCCGCACGGCCCTCGAAAAGCTGACTGCCGAGATTCCGAATTTCGTGGAGGCGCACGTCTCCCTGGCCACGGTCTACTACCGGCTCAAGCGCAAGGAAGACGGCGACAAACAGCGCGCCATCGTGCTCCGCCTGAACGCCGAGAAGCAGGCGACCGAACCGGGAGCCAAAGGCAAGTGACCATTCGCCTGCTGCTGGTGCTGCTGCCGTTCACAGCCGCCGCTTCGTCCAGCGACGCCGTCTGCGCCGCCTGCCACGCCGCCGAGACCACGCACCACCATGCCACGCCCATGTCGCAGGCGCTCGAGACAGTGGCCGATTGCGCCATCCTCAAGAGTCATCCGGAGCTCACGTTTGAGGAAGGCGACTACCGGTCCACCATCGTGCGGCGCGAAAGCCAGAGCATCCTCTCCGTCACTCACGGCAGCGAGACGCTCACAGTGCCGCTGCTATGGGCCTTCGGCCGCGGGCAGGCCGGGCAGACTTACGTCTTTGAATACCACGGCGCATTGTACGAGAGCCGCGCCAGTTTCTACAACGCGCTCGGCAAACTCGATTACACCATGGGCGCCCTGGGCAGCCGGCCGCAGAGCATCGAACAGGCAGCGGGCCGCAAGATGGACGCCTTGGGATCGCGCGATTGCTTCGGCTGCCATTCCACCGGCGCGGTGTCCGGCGGCAAACTGCATCTGGAGACCATCGTCCCGGGCGTGGGCTGCGAGTCGTGCCACGCACAGGCTGAGCAGCACGCCGAGGCGGCCAAGGCCGGAAATCCGGCGGCCGCCCACATGGCCCATCTGGCGTCGATGTCCGCTGAAGACATGGGCGAACTCTGCGGACGCTGCCATCGCACCTGGTCGCAGATCGCGCTCAACGGGTTGCGCGGCGTGAACAACGTGCGCTTCCAGCCGTATCGTTTGGCCAACAGCAAGTGCTACGATGGCGCCGATGCGCGGATCCGCTGCTCCGCCTGTCACGATCCGCATGGAACGCTCGAAACCAGGTTGACGGCGTACGATGCGAAGTGCGGCGCTTGCCATTCCGCGACGCTGCACACCAAGGTTTGTAAGGTGGCCAAGGCCAATTGCGCCGGGTGTCACATGCCGAAAGTGGATTTGCCGGGCGCGCATGCGCGGTTCACGGATCACCAGATTCGTGTGGTCCGTGCGGGCGACCCGTATCCGAATTGAAGACCATCATGCGACAACCTTTTCTTGATCGCCGGCAGTTCCTGGTGAGTGGCGCGGCTGCCCTTGCAGCCTCCCGTATGGGGAGAGCGGCGGCCCGTCCCATCTTTGAAGAGGTGCCGCCGGAGACCAGCGGAATCCGCTGGGTCCACGACAACGCCGCGTCCACCGAACACTATCTGCCCGAGACCATGGGGCCGGGCTGCGCGTTCCTGGACTACGACAATGACGGCTGGATGGACATCTTCCTGGTGAACAGCGGCCCGTCCGATTTCTACAAACCCGCCAAGCCCATCCGCAGCGCGTTGTACAAGAACAATCGCGACGGCACCTTCACCGATGTCACCGCGAAGGCCGGTGTCGCGGGCAACATCTTCGGCATGGGTGTGGCTGTGGGCGACTTCGATAATGATGGTTTTCCCGATCTCTTTGTGACGGCCTATGGGCGGCCCATTCTGTATCGCAATAACGGCGACGGCACGTTCACCGACGTCAGCGAGAAGGCCGGTCTCGGCGCCAAGGTCTTCGAGAACCACTGGAGCACCAGCGCCGTCTGGTTCGATTTCGACAACGACGGCCGGCTCGATCTCTTCGTCTGCAGCTTCGTGGACTATGGCACGACGTCGCATTTTTCCTGCGGCGACAACAAAATGGGGAAGCATTTCTACTGCATCCCGCGCGTCTTCCAAGGCACCTCCAGCCTGCTCTTCCACAATAACGGCGACGGTACATTTACCGAGGTGGGCCGCGGCACCGATATCGAAAAGGCGCTCGGCAAGGGCCTCGGCGTGGTGGCCGTGGACGTGAACAACGACGGCCGCATGGACCTGTTCGTGGCCAACGACACGGTGCAGAACTACCTGTTCATGAATCGCGGACCCGACGCCAAGGGCAAGACCAAGTGGGAGGAAATCGCGCTTGCCGCCGAGGTGGGTTTCAGCGCCGATGGCCGCGCCCGCTCCGGCATGGGCGTCGACGCGGCCGATTTCGACGGCGACGGCTGGCAGGATCTCTTCGTCGCCAATGTCGATCAGGAAATGTTCTCGCTCTACAAGAATATGAAGAACGAGACCTTCCGCGATGTGGCTTTCAAGAATCAGGTGGCGCAGACCACCCGGCTGCTCAGCGGCTGGGGCCTGCGATTTTTCGACTACGACAATGACGGCGCGCTCGATCTGTTTCTGGCCAATGGCCACCCTGACGATATGATCGACAATTACTCGCAGCAGGTGAAATACAAGGAGCCCCTGTTGCTGTTTCACAACGAGAACGGGCAACTGCGCCACGTGAGCGCCGAGGCTGGTCCGGTTTTCGCGAAGTCTTTTCCGGCGCGTGGTCTGGCCATCGGCGATTACAACAATGACGGCCGCATCGATGTGCTGATCGGCAATAACGGCGGCGCTCCGGTGCTACTGCGGAATCGCGCCGGCGACGGCAATCACTGGCTCGGCGTCAAACTCCAGGGCGTAAAGTGCAATCGCGACGCGGTGGGCGCGCGCCTCACCTGGACGGCCGGCGGTGTGAAACGGAGCCGCGCCAAGAACGGCGGCGGCAGCTATCTCTCGGCCCACGACCCCCGCGAGGTCTTGGGAATCGGCACGGCGGAGAAGATCGAATCGCTCGAAATTCAGTGGCCTCAACCCAGCGGCCGCACCGAAAAATTCACCGATCTCCCCATCGACCGCTACATCACGATCGTCGAAGGCAAGGGCCTGGTAGGGTAGATTTCCGGGCGATTATGCGGTTTTGCGCAAGAGCGACGCCGCGACCACACCGGCCACAAGGAATTCCACGATCTGGATCATCATGTACACCAGCGTGTAGCTGCCCGGGTAGCCGTACCAATTCCAATATGAGACATTGGTGCCCAGCGAGCAGAGGATCCCGATGACCGCGAAGAAGCCCACCCGCGCTCCAAAGCTATAGATGCGGGTCTGGGTAAGCAGCCAGACGGCGATCAGCGCTTCCAGTGTTTCGGTGAGGAACTCGATGATCAGCTGGCTGGGCTCCAGCATGGTGGCCCCTGGCGGACGGTAGATCAGGATTCCCGACGGATTGACGGCCAGCTTCTGGCCATAGACTTTCATGTCGGAATCCGACGGCATGGCGGGGAACATGTACATGCCGGCGTTACTGCCGAGCGCCGCCTGCATGGAGTTCAACACGGCGGGCTCGCCGGGGATCTCCGAAATTCCGGTGCCGCCCAAAGGCAGCGCCATGTGAGCTATGGAGGCCCAGGCGAACATGGCAACGCCACCCAACAGTCCAGCCAGCAAAGTGCGGTTCATCACGAATAGCCTACCGCATTTCGAATCCGGAGTCTGCGCCGGACGCTTCGAGAGGCTCCAACTCTTCGTAGCCGCGATCTTCCACCGAGATCAGCCGCGGCTCCCGGCCGCTCCACATTACCAGGACCCGGCCGGCCAGCGATTCGTCCGTCACCAGACGGACCACCGCCTGCGCAATCTCGGCAAGTTCGGTCAGCCGCGGCGGAACCCGCGGATGGGCGCGCTGCTCGGGCGTGAGCGCATCGTAGTACGCCTGCACATCGGGATGCGCCACCCAATCCGGCACCAGACAGTTGACGCGGATGCCGGCCTCCTGTGCGAGCACGGCAAGTCCCGTAGTCAGCCGCAGCACGCCCGCCTTGGCGATATCGTAGGCTGTGGACGCAGAGGCATGCGGACCGTACCCCAATGCCGATGTCGAACTGACGTTCACGATGGCACCGCCGCCGCGCCTCCGCATCGCCGCCACGCCGAACTCCACGCCATACATCGCGCCCACCAGGTCGACCTGGAGCGGCTGGTGCCACTGCTCCATCGGGGCGCCGGGACGGAAGGGCGCCGACGCATTGTTGACCAGAATATTGAGTCCGCCGAATTGCCGCTCCGCGTAAGAGACGAGCGCGCGAACCTGGTCGCGAGACTGCACGTCGCAGTGAGCGAATTGCGCGATGCCGCCCGCGGCTTGGATGCGCCGGACGGTCTCCGCGCCGCCTTCGTCTTTGATATCGGCCACCACTACGCGGCAGCCTTCCCGGGCCAGGCAGAGTGCTTCGGCGCGGCCGGATCCCAAGCCACCGGACCCGGTGACTATGGCGACCTTCCCGGCGAGTTCCATCAGTTCAGGAAGTAGGTGCGGTACAGCGTGTCCCGCTGCTTGGGCACAAAGCCGGCATCGCGGATGATGCGGCGCAGTTCCTCTTCGCTGGCGCGGTGATGGGCGCCGGCGGCGGAGACCACGTTCTCTTCGATCATGATGCTGCCCACGTCATTGCCGCCGAAGCGAAGACCCAACTGGCAGGTCTTCAATCCCTGCGTCACCCAGGAGCTCTGCACGTTGTCGAAGTTGTCCAGATAGATACGTGAAATGGCCAGCGTTTGCAGGTATTCCACCGCCGTCGCCTCTTCGTGAACGAAATGGCCCAGCGACGTGTTTTCGCGCTGGAAGGTCCACGGAATGAAGGCTGTGAAGCCGCCGGTTTCCTCTTGCAGTCCGCGCACCAGTTCCAGGTGATTCATCCGCTGCTCGATGGTTTCGCCGCAGCCGAACATCATGGTGGCCGTGGTGCGCATGCCCAACTGGTGAGCCGTGCGATGGACGTCCATCCAATCCTGCGTGCCGCACTTCAGACGACTGATGCGGTGACGCACGGCATCGTCCAGAATCTCGGCGCCGCCGCCGGGGATCGAATCGAGGCCGGAATCCATCAACCGCTGGATGGTGTCGCGCAGGCTGAGTCCGCTGACGTCGGCGATGTTGGTGACTTCGGGCGCCGAGAGGCAATGCAGGTGGATGGGGAAGCGCTGCTTGATGCCGCGGAAAAGATCTTCGTACCACTCGATCTTGAGGTCGGGATGCAGCCCGCCCTGCATCAGGACGCCGGTGCCGCCAAGGTCGAGCGTCTCTTGAATCTTTTCGTAGATGGTCTCGTTGGGCAGCACGTAGCCTTCGGAGTGGCCCATGGGCCGGTAGAAGGCGCAGAACGAGCAGTATTCCGTACAGAAATTCGTGTAGTTGATGTTGCGATCGATGATGTAGGAGACCACGTTCTCCGGATGCCACTTGCGGCGAATGGAGTCGGCTTCCATGCCAATACCGATGAGGTCATCGGACTGGAAAAGGTCAAGGGCTTCTGCACGAGTGATCATAAGGAAAACCAGGAGGTAACTCCAAGATACTATGAAGCATGCTTCCAGGGAAGAGGCCTCTGCTGCTCGCCGTGCTGGCTCTGCTGGCGGTGCTGGCCTATTTGCCGACTCTGCGGCAGCCGCTGCTGGAAGACGATTATCCGAATTTGGCCATCGCGCAGACGTACGGCGCGCCCCACGAGTGGCGTCAACTGGCGGGCAGCGTCTTTCGTTTGCGCGCCACCAGCGAGTGGCTTTTCTACTTCGCGTACAACGCGTTCGGCATGCACGCGGCGCCATACTACGCGGTGGCGCTGCTGCTGCACGTCCTGAATACGTGGCTGGTGTACGCGCTGGGAGTCTGGCCGTCGGTGGGGTATCGGGTCTCGGCGTGGGCGGCCCTGTTTTTCGCGGTGTACGAGGGCCATCAGGAAGCCGTCATGTGGTTTTCAGCCTGCAACGAACTGTTCCAGTTCCTGTTCGGCGTGGGCGCAATCGTTTGTTGGCTGCACTTTCTGAACGGCGGCCGCCGGCGTTGGTGGTGGTATGCGGGCAGCTTGGCCGGCCTCGCGATGGTGCTCGTCTCCAAGGAATCGGCGGCCGTGGTGGCGGTGCTGATGGTGGTGGCTGGAACGCGCAAGAGGTTGCCGTATGAGCATGTGATTCTGGCGGTGGCCTGCGCCCTTTCCGTCTATCTGACTCGCGACAATTCCTTCCGCTTTCAGGATGGCAGTTTTTCCCTCCATGCCCCGTTCTGGCGCATTCTGCCGGAGAATTTCGCGCGCCTGTTCTGGTTCTGGGGCTTGCTGGCGCTGGCCGTGGCGTGGAATCGTTACCGCTCGACGGTATGGCGTGGACTGGTGTGGGCGGCGGTCAGCCTGGCGCCGTACAGCTTTCTGTTGTACTCGGCGCGCATTCCCAGCAGGCAGGTATATTTGGCCAGCGCCGGCGTCGCGCTGATTGTGGGAGCAGGGCTGGCGGTAATGGAAAAGCAGCGGCGGGGGGCCTTGGCGGTGGTCTGCGTGGTGCTCATCGGTCACAACATCGGCTACCTCTGGATTAAGAAAAGAGCCCAATTCCTGGAGCGCGCAGCGCCCACGGAGCAGTTAATCGCTTTGGCCAGGCGCACACCGGGGCCGATTTATATTCAATGTTTTCCCCGTCCGGGACTGATCGCGGAGGAAGCCGTTCACCTGGGGGCAGGGAAACCCGTCAGCGATGTGATTTGGGATGCGGAGACTGCCAGACGGCGCGCCGCCACGCCCTTCTGCGTCCGGTAAGCACGCTCGTCTTACTTCGCCACGCTGTGTATGAAGGTGCGCTCGATCGACCAGTCGGTGGGCGCGGGCATGTGGATTCCGCGGCTGCCCACTCCGTCCAGGAGTTGAGACAGCGCGTCGCCGCCCAGGCCGCGCGAGGCGCCTACGCCATCGAAGTTCAGGACGTCGGGATTCGCCAGCGCGGCCGCCGTGGTGAGCAGCGTATAGCTGTCCACTCCGTAAGGAGCGTCCACCTCCAGGCCGCGATAAATCGGAATTTCGTCCTTGAGCGAGATCTTTCCATCCGTTGCCAGCGCGATGGGGAGCCGGTTGGTCACGCCGTTATCCGCCAATCTGGGAAACACCAACTGTCCGCGACCCTGACTGTCGATCACGAACATGTAGACGAAACTGGCGGGCAAGCCGTGCGGCGAGTCTTTGTACCGTTCCACGAACTCGTCCAGCGTTTTGGGGTCGGCCTTCAGCAGGACGTCGTACTTCTGCCCCTTGACCACCGTGCCGGAAGCCAGATACTCGCCGGTCTGCAGATTCTTCAGCGCCACGTGGTAGGGGAAAGGAAGCTTGGCCTCGTCGGGCGGATCGAGTTGGAGCCAGCCGCGGAGTTTGGAAAGCCGCAGGGCCTGATCGGTGAGCGCGTAGGGCGGCTGCGCGGCGGCTTTCACGGGTTTGGTGCGCAAGGGCAGCGCCAGAGCCACGTTCACGTTGCCGCGATTGAGCTGCTTCAGTTGCTGGTCCACGGCCTCCTGCGTGAGGTTCGGCGCCACCCAGGAATACTCCAGATGGTCGCCGGTCCACGCCCCGGCCAACATGTATTGAGCCGAGGCCGGGGATTTCGAATTCACGCCGACGAAGGCGTTCTCGGTATCCGCGCCCAGCTTCAGGCCTTTGGGCAGCCATTCGGCTGCAGGCGGCAGCTCGAGGAAGAATTCGCCCTTGACCGGCGCTTTCAAAACGGCTGCCAGGCGCTCCGCGGGCTTCGCGCCCAGATCGGTGGCGGCGCCCTTGGCACGCCGCAATTCCCAGGAGTGGCCGTTCCATCGCACGCTGAATTCCGGCACTCGCTGCGTGGGATCGGTGATCCATGTCAGCTTCAGCGAATCCGCGATTTCCTTGACCTGTTGCGCCACAGCCGTCAGGTCTTCGAGCGGAGGGGCGGCCGCGGGCACGTACACCGAAAGGGCCGGCCCGCCGAAGCTGGTCCACTTATCGACAATGAAGCGATCGTTGCGGTGGATGTCCTCCGGCCGCACGCCGCTCATGGCCGTGGCCTCGGCCTGGTCCAGCCCCACGAGTTTGGTAATCTGCAGGCGAATCTTCGGATTGGACTGCTCTTTGGAAGTGCCCGCGATCAACTCGCAGCCCTCGCGCAGACCGGTAGCCTGGCCGTGATCCAGCACAATGGTGAAGCCATTGATGGATTGGACCATCGGCACGATGGCGGCCGGCGAAACGGCCTTTTGACCGAAGAGTCCTTTTTCGCCGCGGCCCTTTCCCAACATGGAAGGCTCCTGCAGCGTGTTGTCGGTGTGCATGAGGTTCCGCGTGCGCTGGAACAGGACGGCTACACTCTCATCGGGCAGGGATTCGTTCATGGCCTCCAGTAGGGCAAAGGTAAAGCGGCCGTGCGGCAGGCCGGAATCGCCGGTGGCTTTCGGGTCGTCGGTATCGGCGAGTTCCTCGGCCTTCTGATCGCGCTGCGAGGCGGCGAGCACGAGCACGGGGTTCTCCTGCTGATCGGGGACGGGGCCGGTGAGCGGGTCGTCCACCACGCGGCTGTCGTCGGGAGCATCGCGCGTGAGCAGCGGCGGCGCAGGACCGCGAGCGCCGGATGCGCTGAAGCAGTTGTCCTGAATCACGGTGAGCGAGACGCCGTTGGGCACCTGCTGGTAGATGCGCGCCAGTTCCTTGCCGCGCAGTCCGGGCACGCCCGTGGGCGCATCGTACGGGACCATCGCCACGTCGTAATCGCCGGGCAGATTGGCGTGGGGATTCTTGATGCGCGCGCCGTGGCCGGCGAAGTAGAAGAGGCTGCTGTCGCCCGGCTTGGCCTGGTCGATGAGGTGGCTTTTGAGCGTGGTGAGGATGGCGTCGCCGGTGGCTTTTTCGTTGACGAGTTCGATGATGTTCTGCTCTTGGAAGCCGCGCTTGAGCAGCATGAGATGCATCGACTTCATGTCGTTGACGGCCCCGTTCAGCTTGGGCCAGACTACGGGTTGGAAGGTTCCGGTGAGCGGCGTGGGCCGGAGTTTGGTCGGCTTCCAGGCCACCGGAGCGGCGTCGGAGGGAGCATAGTGATCGATGCCGACCAGCAGCGCCCGCCGGGTCTGCGCCTGCGCCCCCGCGCAAAGCAGAATACACAAGAGGAGGCGAATCCAAGACAGCATACTGCAGGGAAATATCCTACAGCCGGGGTATGGGTGTCAAACGGGTAGGTCCGCGTCACCACGGAGAACGGATTGAACCGCCGAGGCGCCAAGACGCCGAGAAGAACCAGCTACATTTTTTGGTTGTGGCGCCGCCATGGCCTGCCGCCTCGCCTCACGACCTAACAGCCCATGGCAGAAATCGAAAAAGGACGCTTACTGTTAGCGAGCGACATTTACTACAGGCAGCCAAGAGTGTTGGCGTCTAGCACCAACTATTTCGGATTCCGCTTCTTTTCGCGGCTGGCGCGGCGGATTTCCTTGTATTCCTGTATGAGCTCTTCTTCGGACGCCCCCCACGCTGCAATCATCGCGTCGAGATCTTTCGCGGCGGCACGCATGGCGTCGACTTCCGCTTGGCGGCTCCGCTTCTGAGCAGGAATAAAGAAGCCTAGCGTCTCGCCATGACGTGTGATGGCAAGGGGCCTGCCGCTTTCCAGGTAGTCCGAGAGATTCTCGCGGAACTCTCGGATGCCGATCTTTTCGGTTTCCATGTTGCGTACCCTGTGTACACAATAGCAAATCGCTAATACAGACCGCATCCAGAGGCTTCTCGCCGCCGGACAGTTTACAAAGTTTTCGCTCTTTCTTTGCTACAGTAAAAGTGTCGGGAGCTCCCTGTGCGCAAATCCCTCATTACCTTCTTGTGCGGAACCACGTTACTAGTTACCGCATGCAAACAACAGCAGCCTGAACAGAGTACCGCGATGGCGGCACGCATGCCCGCGGTGCCGGTCTCGGTCGCCAAAGCCGTGCAGGAAAGCGTTCCCACCGAAATCCGCGTAGTGGGCAACGGCGAAGCCTCGTCCGTGGTACAGGTGAAATCCCAGATCGCCGGCGAATTGATCAGCGTGAACTTTGCCGAGGGTCAGAACGTCAGCAAAGGCGAGTTGCTGTTCCGCATCGATCCGCGGCCGTACGAAGACGCACTGCATCAGGCCGAAGCCATGGTGGAACGGGACCGGGCGCAGATTGCGCAGGCGCAGGCATCGGTGGAGCGCGACAACGCCCAGGTGAAGTTCGCCGATAGCGAATCCAAACGCCAGTCGGAACTCATTCAGGGCGGGCTGACTCCACGCTCCACCCTGGATCAGGCGCAGTCCACCGCGGAAGCCGCGCGAGCCACTGCCAGCGCTACCAAGGCCACCGTCGATACCGCGCAAGCGGCGCTGCGGGCCGACGAAGCCGCCGTCTCCGCCGCCAAACTGAATCTCAACTATTGCGACATCCACGCGCCCATTTCCGGACGCACCGGAAACCTGCTGGTCCATGCCGGCAATCTGGTCAAGGTGAACGATGTCCCGCTGGTCGTCATCAACCAAATCTCGCCCATCTTCGTCAACTTTAATGTGCCTGAGCAGCACCTGGGAGCCATCCGCCGCCTCAACGCCGGCCATCCGCTGACGGTTCGCGTGTTTGCGCAGGACCAGCCGAATCGCATCGCCACGGGCCACCTTGCCACCATCGATAACACGGTGGATGCGACCACCGGCACCATCCATCTGAAGGCCACTTTTGAGAACGCCGACGGCATGTTGTGGCCGGGCGAATTCGTCACCGTGATCCTGACGCTGGACACAATTCAGAACGCTATCGTGATTCCCACCGAGGCCGTCCAATCGGGCCAGCAGGGCACGTTCGTGTACACGGTGAAGGCGGATAATAAGGTTGAGATGCGTCCGGTGACCGTGTCGCCTTCGCAGGGGAATCGTACCGTGGTGCAGAGCGGCGTGGCGCCCGGCGACACCGTGGTCACCGATGGACAACTGCGGCTCTTCCCCGGAGCCGAAGTGAAACCGGTGGATGCGCCGAAAGCGGGGACAAGCCAGCCATGAACCTGTCCCGGCTCTTTATCGAACGTCCGATCATGACGGTGTTGGTGTGTTTCGCCATCGTCCTGTTCGGCACGGTGGCCTTTCGCGCCTTGCCGGTGGCGGCGCTGCCGAGCGTGGACTATCCCACCATTCAGGTGACTGCCGCGCTGCCCGGCGCGAGTCCCGAGACTATGGCTTCGACCGTGGCCACTCCGCTCGAGCGCGAGTTCTCCACTATCGCCGGAATCTCGTCGATGAGTTCCACCAATTCGCAGGGCTCCACCAGCATCACCGTGCAGTTCTCGCTGGACCGCAACATCGACGCCGCGGCGCAGGACATTCAGGCGCACATCTCCGCTGCCGGCGGCAGACTGCCGGCCAGCATGCCGCGTCCGCCGTCGTATCAAAAGGTGAATCCGGCGGAACAGCCCGTGCTGTATCTGGCCCTATCCTCCAACACGCTGCCGTTATATAAGACCACCGAGTACGCCGACATCCAGATGTCGCAGCGCATCTCCATGGTCACCGGAGTTTCGCGCGTGCAGGTTTTCGGCGAGCAGAAGTACGCCGTGCGCGTGCAGGTGGATCCCGACAAGTTGGCGTCCTTCAATGTGGGCATCGATGAAGTGCAGAAGGTGATCGGCAGCGCCAATACCAATCTGCCCACCGGCCAGCTCAATGGACCCACCCAGGCGTTCACCATCGAGTCCAACGGCGCGCTGCTGAAGGCCGCCAATTACCGGCCCATCATCGTGGCTTACCGGAACGGTGTTCCAATCCGCTTGGAGCAGGTGGCCAACGTGGTGGATAGCGTGGAGAACAACAAGCTCTCCGCCTGGTACAACAACACGCACGGCGTTGTCCTGGCCATCAACAAACAGCCCGGCACCAATACCGTCGACGTGGTGGATAACGTCCGCGCGCTGCTCCCGGATTTCCGCCGCGAACTGCCGCCCGCCGTCGATCTTTCGGTGGCCTTCGATGCCTCGCAATCCATCCGCGCCTCCATTCACGATGTGGAATTCACGCTGCTCCTGACTGTCTGCATCGTCATCATGGTGATCTTCCTGTTCCTGCGGAATATCTCGGCCACCTTGATTCCCGGAGCCGCGGTGCCGTTCTCCATCATCGGCACATTCGCCGTGATGTACCTGCTGGGCTACAGCTTGAACAACCTCTCGCTGATGGCGCTCACTCTCTCGGTAGGCTTCGTGGTGGACGACGCCATTGTGATGCTGGAGAACATTGTCCGCCACATGGAGATGGGCAAGTCGCGCATGGAGGCGGCGCTGGCGGCGTCCCGCGAAATCGGCTTCACCATCATCTCGATGACCATCTCCCTGGTGGCCGTCTTCATCCCGGTGCTCTTCATGAGCGGCATCGTGGGCCGGTTGCTGCATGAGTTTTCGGTGACCATCGTGGTGGCGATTCTGATCTCGGGCTTCGTCTCCCTGACCCTGACTCCCATGCTGGGCAGCCGCTTCCTGAAGTCCGAGCACGAAGTGAAACACGGCGCAGGCTACCGCTTTCTCGAAGGCGGCTTCAACAGGCTGGCCAGTTGGTACGAAGCCACGCTGCGCATCGCCCTGCGCTTTGGACCGGTGACGTTGGGGATCGCGGTCCTCATGCTGGGCGGTACGGTTTACCTGTACGAGACCATGCCCAAGGGCTTCATTCCCAGTCAGGACGCCGGAGCGATGTTCGGCGCCGTACTGGGTCCTCAGGACGCATCGTTCGATTACATGGCTGCGCACGTGAAGCAGATTAAGGACATCGTGCAGCAGGATCCGGCGGTGCAGGACACGCTGGCCTTCGTACAGGGCGGCAATCAGTCATTCGTGTTCGCGCATCTGAAGCCTCGCGATCAGCGGGCACTCTCCGTCGACCAGGTAATTGAATCGCTGCGTCCGAAGTTCGCCGCCGTGCCGGGCGTGATGACGTTCATGCAGAATCCGCCGCCCATCACGGTGAGCGGCCAATTCGGCGCGGCCCTGTATTCGCTGGTATTGCAGAGCACAGACCTTGACGAGTTATACGCCTGGTCGCCCAAACTGCTGGCAGCGGTGCGCCAACTGCCTGGTTTCGTGGACGTGAATAGCGACCAGCAGATTTCGGCGCCGCAGGTCATGGTGGATATCGAACGCGATCGCGCCCAGGCGTTAGGCATCAATCCGCAGCAGGTGCAGGACGCCCTCTACAGCGCCTACGGAACGCGCCAGGTATCGGTGATCTATGCGCCGGCCGACCAGTATTCGGTGATCATGGAGATCGATCCGAAGTACCAGAACACGCCGGATTCGCTGTCTAAACTCTACGTGCGATCCAGCAACGGCGCGCTGGTGCCGCTGGACGCGGTGGTGCGCATGAAGCGCCAGACCGGACCGCTCAACATCAACCACTTCGGCCAACTGCCGGCCGTCAATATTTCGTTTAACCTGCGGCCGGGCTTCGCACTCGGACAGGCCACGCAGCAAGTGGACAACGCGATTCGCGAACTGCGCATGCCGGCCACCATCAGCACCAGCTTCCAGGGCACGGCCAAGGAATTCGAGAACTCGCAGCGCAATCTGCCCATCCTGCTGGTAGTGGCGATCCTGGTGATCTACATCGTGCTGGGCGTGCTGTACGAGAGCTTCATTCATCCCATCACGATTCTTTCGGGCTTGCCGTCGGCTGTGTTCGGCGCGCTGCTGACGCTGGTGCTGTTCCACAAGGAACTCGACTTGTACGCGTTCGTCGGCATCATCATGCTGTTCGGAGTGGTGAAGAAGAACGCCATCATGATGGTGGATTTCGCGGTGGACGCGCGCAATCGGGGCGCCACCGCGCAGGAAGCCATCTGGCAGGGCTGCTTGCTGCGTTTCCGTCCGATTATGATGACCACGGTGGCGGCGCTGTTCGGCACTCTGCCCATCGCGCTCGGGTATGGCGAAGGCGCCGACGCGCGCCAGCCGCTGGGTCTGGCGGTGGTCGGTGGCTTGGTGGTGAGCCAGTTCCTGACGCTATACATCACGCCGGTCATCTATCTCTATCTGGAAAAGCTGCAGGAGGCGATGAGCCGTCGCAAGCCTGTCCCGCAGCCGGCATACTCCAGCACGCTGCGCTAAACTGACCCTTTCACCTCTCAGACAAAATCGTGCCAACCTCCGGGTTACGAGCGTTGAAGCAATTCGCTCTTGCAGCCATCGTTATGCTGCTGGTCGGTTCGGTCGCGGTGGCCCACTTGGCGACGCACATCTACCGGCGTCCGGCGCCCGATGCGGGCCGCGCCGAGAAGTCTGCTCAGGCGGGGCAAGCGTCGTGGGCCGATGCGGAAATCCCAGCGGCCGACGCCGCGATGCTGCGCGCGTGGATCTTCACGCCGCGCACTCCGAACGGCGGAGCAGTGATCCTGTTGCATGGCGTGAATGCCTCTCGCACCGGCGTGTTGGGACATGCCCGATACCTTCTCGCCGCCGGCTATACGGTGCTCACACCCGATTCTCGCGGCCACGGCGTGAGCGGCGGCGACTTCATCACTTACGGCATCAAAGAGGCCGCCGACGTCCACGCCTGGGCCGATTGGCTGTTTCGAAATCGACCCGTGGCGCGTCTCTACGGTATGGGCGAATCCATGGGCGCGGGCATCATTCTCGAATCGCTGGCCACCGAGCCGCGGCTGCGGGCGGTGGTGGCGCAGTGCCCCTTTGCGACGTTCGAAGAAGTGGCCTACGACCGTCTGAACAGCCGTACCGGAATTCCGGAACCGCTGTTGTGGCCGGTCATTCAGCTCGGCTATATTTATGGACGGGCAACGCTCGGAGTCGATCTGCGGCAGGCGTCGCCTCTGGAGGCAGTGCGACAGACACACGTGCCGGTCCTGCTGATTCACGGCATGGCCGACCGCAATATTCCCTACCGCCACTCGCAGGAATTGCATGCGGCCAATCCGGCGGCGACCACGTTGTGGCTGGTGCCCGGAGCCTCACACTTCAATACGCTGTCGCGCGATCCGGAATTGTACGCGCGCACGGTCGTAGATTGGTTCGAGGGTCACCATTGAACCCTGCAATTCTCTGGCGACCGAGCCGCGGCAGGCTAAAGCGCCTGACCTTGGAAGACTGATGTCCATTTGGCGAAGAATTCTCGGGCTGCTCGTAGCGGCGTTCATCGGGGTGTCCGTCGGGTCCATGTTCGTGGCCGAGAGCGCGCTGCATGTCACCGTGCGGCCGGGACCCGACTCCGCGGACGCGGCGCGCGTGGCCCGGGCAGGGAAGGCGCAATGGGCGGCGGCGGAAGTCACGGCGGCGGATGGCGCCGTACTGCGAGGTTGGATCTTCACACCGGCCGCGCCGAACGGGTCGGCGGTGATCGTGCTCCACGGCGTCGGCGACACGCGCGCAGGCGTTCTCGGACACGCCGCCTATCTGCTCTCCGCCGGCTACACCGTGCTGACGCCGGATTCGCGCGGCCATGGCGCCAGCGGCGGCGACTACATCACGTTCGGCGTCAAAGAGGCCGCCGACGTCCACACCTGGGCCGACTGGCTCTTCCGAAATCGACCCGTGACGCGCCTCTACGGCATGGGCGAATCCATGGGCGCGGGCATCATTCTCGAATCGCTGGCCACCGAGCCGCGCCTCCGCGCCGTGGTCGCCGAGTGCCCCTTCGTCACCTTCCAGGAAATCGCCTACGACCGTCTCATCCAGAGCACCGGTCTGCCGCGGCCGCCCCTCTGGTTCGTCATTCACACGGGTTACCTCTATGCGCAAACCCGCTACGGTTTGAACCTGCGCCGCGCCTCACCGCTGGATGCAGTGCGCGCCACCAAAACGCCCATTCTCATGATCCACGGCACCGCCGACGATAACATCCCGTACCGCCATTCCGAGCAACTGCATGCCGCCAATCCGGCGGCCATTACGCTTTGGCTGGTGCCGGGCGCACATCACGTGAACGCGCTGGCCAGCGACCCCGCGGTGTACGTGCGGCGGGTGACGGGCTGGTTCGCCGACCACCCGTAGGATCAGGACCGACTGCGCCAGATTCTTACGCCCCTACCATTCCCGTGCACGCGCATTCTGACTCCTGACTTCTGGCTCCTGGCTCCTAAATCCCGCCGGGATTTCAAGGGCGAAGCCCTTGGCTAGTCTTCCCGGAGCGCAGCCATCGGGTCGATCTTGGAAGCGCGGCGTGCCGGACCCCAGCCGGCGGCGATCGCGGCAAGCAGCAGGACTGCCGGAGCCACCGACATCGTCAACACGTCGCGACCTTTCACGCCGAACAGGAAGCTCTCCACCACGGTCGCCGAAAGATAGGCCGCCGGAAGGCCGATAGCCAGGCCCACTGCGGCCAGCACCAGCACCTCGCGCTGCATCATCCAGAGCACCGTACGGCGCTGCGCGCCCAGGGCCATGCGAATGCCGATCTCGCCGGTGCGCCGCGCCACGTTGTACGCCATCGTGCCGTAGAGACCCAGGCTGGCGATCACCAGCGCGAGAATCGCGAAACCGGTGCAGAGCGTGGCGAAGGTCCGCTCCTGCCCCACGTTCTGTTCCACTACACGCTGCTGCGTCGTAATCCCGGTGACCGGAAGGCGCGAGTCGGCCTGACGGACCAATTCGCGCGCCGCCGAGACCGCCGCCAGCGGATCTCCCGCCGTGCGCACTGTGAAGGTCATACCCCGCGCATCGGCGCAACAGGCGCGGTATACCGTCCGGGGAATTTCACTCTTCAATGAGGCGTACCGCACGCTCTTCACCACGCCGACAATTTCCAGGTCGATCGGCTTGTTCCCGCCATCGATCGTCAAGTGGCGGCCCAGTGGATTCTGATTGGGGAAGACAGTCCGCGCCAGTAACTCATTCACCAGCACACGGCCGGTGTTCGAGTCGGCGGCATTGAAATCCCTACCCAGCAGAATGGGAATCTCCAGAGTTTGAAAGAAGGAGGGTCCGATCGTCAGTGTGTGGACACCGACCGGGGAACCGCCGGCCACCTTGATTTGCGTGGTGTTCGCCGAATTCGAAATGAGCGTAGTGTCCGTGAAACTCGCGCTGCGCACTCCCGGAATGGCGGAGAGGCTTTCCCGCAGCTTCTCATAGAAGGGCGACTGAGCATCGCCGCGATGGCCCACCTGCCACGCATTCACGGAGAATAGCAGGACGTGCTCCTCGTTGAAGCCCGTGGGGATGGCGTGCAGGTTGGACAACGTCCGTACGAAGAGTCCGGCCGCTACCAGTAGGAACAGAGAGATGGCGATCTGCGAGACGATGAGCACACGGCTCAGGCTGGCGCGCCACCAGCCGCGGCGCACCGGTCCGCCGCCGCGCGCCGTCTTCAATGCCGGAGTGAGATCCACGCCGGATGCTTGCAGCGCCGGGGCCAGTCCGAACACCAGGCCCGCGCCTATCGAGACAGCCATGGTCACCGCCAAAACGCGCCAGCTCATCTGGGCATTTAATACGAAATTCTCGTCGCCATTGGCCAGCAGCACCGAGAGCAGATTGATGCCCCACGACGCCACCAAAATGCCCATCGCTCCGCCAATCAGCGCCAGCAGCGAACTCTCAGTCAGCAGTTGGCGAATGATGCGCGAGCGCGGCGCGCCCAGGCTGAGACGCACTGCCATTTCGCGTCGACGGCCGGCAGCGCGCGCCAGCAGCAGGTTCGCCAGGTTGGCGCAGGCGATGGCCAGAATGAGGCCGACTAGCGTCATCAGCACGTACAACGGTTTGGTGTAGCGGCGGCGCAGAAAATCCATGCCGCCGGCGGCCGCCTGCAAGTAGAATTGCGGCAGGTCGGCGCGTTCCTTCGCGGTCGTAGCCGTTGAGTTGACGAAGTTCTGAAACACCGGCGCGAGCGCTGCCTGCGCCTGCGCCAGGGTGACGCCCGGACGCAGCCGGCCAATCACCTGTACCCAATAGCGGTTCCGCTCGATATAGTTCCTGTTGGGATCGACCGTGCTACTAGTGACGAAAGCCGCGCTGGCGTGCATCGGCAGGTAGATGTCCGTGTTCGACCCGGGATACATGCCCTGGAAATCGGGCGCGGTTACGCCGGCAATCGTGAAGGGAACGTTGTTCAGCAGCACGGCCCGGCCGACGGCCTTTCCGGCATCGCCAAATCGCCGCTCGGCGTACCGGTAGCTCAGTACGGCAACCGCGGAAGCGCCGAAATGGTCCTCGGTATCGTCGAAAAAGCGGCCCGCGGCGGGACGGAGGCCCAGCGTTCGGAAGCCGTCGCCCGTCATCAGCTCGGTCTGTCCGAGGTCGCCTACGCTGCCCACCAGCATATTCAGTTTGCCGGCATGGGCGAAGCCGAAGAGCGAGGAGAAAACCGTGTTGGCGGAGCGCAGCGCCTCGTAAGCAGGGTACGGGATGTTGCCGCTCACCATCCCGAGCCGGGCGTCCTTATAATTGCTGCCGCTGAAGTTGTGCGCCACGTCCGGAAACCCGCGTGTGTGGAACTGAACCAGAGCCAGGGATTCCGGATCCGGTACCGGCATTGAGCGCAGCAGGATGGCATCCATAAAGCTATAGATAGCGGTATTTGCCCCGATTCCCAGCGCCAGCGAGACCGCGGCTAGCACCGTGAAGACGGGACTCTTGCGGATCATGCGAAAGGCGTATCGAAGATCCTGTCCGAATTGCTCGAAGAAAGTCCCCACAGCTCCCCCTTTGCCCTTAGACGGTGCGACGGCCGATTGGTTGGCCCGTCGATTGCACCAGTCGGGCAGTCGCCTCGATTTTCAACGATATGGCGGGCTTACCTGCGGGCTTTCACCCGCAAAGTGGGGGATATGGCGCTGACGACACTGCGAAATCACCGGTTTACCAGGGGCCTCACGGCCTCGCAACTGGACTCGCTGGCTGCGCTGGCCAGCACCGTGACCTTTGAGGAGAACGAGTTGATTCTGGTGGACGGACAGCGCTCCACCGCCTTCTATCTGCTGACATCCGGTAGCGTCGCGGTCGAATTGCGGACCGGAAGTTTCGCCGTCTGCGTGGAGGCGCTGGGACCGGGCCAGGTCTTCGGATGGTCGGCCCTGCTGGACCATCAGGACACCCTGTTTCAGGTGCGTGCCCGTGAGAAGACCACGGCACTACGGTTGAATGGCGCCGACCTGAAGGCTGAGTGCAAACACGATACGCAGCTGGGCGCCGAGATTCTGCAGCGCACCCTGCAAGTGGTGGCCGGACGCGTGAAGGCCACGGAAATCCGCTTCGCCGAAATGTGCGGCGTGAAGCTTTAGGCAGGGCGCGAAAGTAAGTCGCAGAACTGGACGAAGGCCGACTCGGCATGCGGCAGTTTGGCGTAGCCGGCCAGGAGTTCTGGTGAGCCCAGTCCGAGTCCCGCCAGACCCGGAAACACATAGCCGCTGGCGCTGTACTTGGAGATCTGCTCCTTCTTCCACGTGGACGGTTGCAGCATGTACGGCAGCAGATAATGGTAGCTCTTCGCCACGGGCTTCCACAGGTCCACGCCATTCATCTGCGCGACGCGGGACAGCACCGCGAAGGCGTCGAGATTCATTGAGGAATAGCTGAGCGAATTGGTGCGCTCCTCCTCGCGCGGACAACTGCCGTCGGGCTTGATCTCGGTGGGCACCAGATACTTGCGGCAGTGATTCCAGCACATTGCCAGGTTGGCGGCGTCGCCGGTGAACGCGGAATACGACGCCACCTGCGCCGTCCACCACGTGGCGTGATTGTTGCCCGAAGTCTTCTCCGCGAGACCCTTCTTGCTGGTGGTCATCCACCTGGCGAACGCGGTGAACCATTCGCGGACGCCTTGCGCCACGGAGCCATCCAGGCCGCCGGCCAGTTCCAGGAGCGCAATGCCCTGCACCAGGTGAATGTACGATACGGTGTCGATCAGTCCGGTGCCGCGCCCGTCATCGTGGCCGCGTGTCAACTGGCCGTGCTCCAGGTGCGGAGTCATGCGGGTCTTCGGATCCAGGAACCAGACTTCGAGCACTTTGTTGGCCCGCGGAGCGCAGGCGGAGTTCTTCAGAAACCAGGCGCCGAGCCCTAATGCCAGTGTGGCGGAGCAGATGGCGCCGAGGTCGTTGCGATTGGCCTGGAACCGATCGGGATTGCGCTGCCCATCCTTGCGGATGTAGGGCGCGGCGGGGTTCTTCGGATCGGGCCACCAGTAGGGACCCTCGCTCACGTAGTCGTTGGGACCTGCATTGACGGGCAACCCGGTGGGCCGGTGGCTGGCGATGCTCCAGGGTCCGGAGGCGAGCGCTTCCTGTGCCAACCTGGCGAAGAGAGCGGTGCGCTCGGGGGTCATCGCGGTACGCATGCGGGCTGCATCGGCCTCGTCGATGAGGATGAGAGAGTGCGCGGGCGCGGCGGCCTTGCTGACCATCGCGGCGGCGCCGGCGGCCAGAAAATGTCGGCGATTCATGAGTGCAACTCAGTATCCCATGCAGGACAGTGGCATGATGAATGATATGTCCGAAATACGCCGGCGTGACCTTCTGCTGGGCGCTTTAGCCGCGGCCCCTTTGGCGATGTCCCAGACCACCGGAGGCGCTAGTGTCGCGCTGATTGCCGACCCCGCCGACAAGGTGGCATCGAGCGCGCCTGCCCGCTGGGCCGCGGACGAATTGCAAAAGAGCCTGATCGCGCGCGGCATGTCGGTGAGCCGGTACGATTCCATCAGACAGGCCAAGCCCAAAGACCTCTGCATCGTGGCCAGCGGGACCGGCGCTCCGGCGAGTCCGGAAGCGATGGCGCTGACGCCGTCGCGGCAGTCGGGCCACACGGTGATTACGGCTGCCGGGTCGGATCCGCGCGGGCTGGTGTATGCGCTGCTGGAACTGTCCGACCGGGCGCGGTATGCGGCGGACCCGGCAGCGGCACTGGTACCGGCGCGAGCCATCGGCGAACGGCCCGCCAACCCCGTCCGCAGCATCGCGCGCATGTTCGTCAGCGACGTGGAGGACAAGCCCTGGTTCAACGATCGCGAGATGTGGCCGGCGTATCTGACCATGCTGGCCAGCCAGCGCTTCAACCGTTTCGCGCTGAGTCTGAGCATCGGGTACGACTTTCTGCGCGATGTCACGGACTCCTACTTCCTGTTCCCCTATCCCTTCCTCCTTTCTCTGCCGGGCTACGATGTGCGGGCGGTGAATCTGCCGGACGCCGAACGCGACAGCAATCTCCAGATGCTGAAGTTCATCAGCGAACAGACCGTAGCGCGCGGCCTGGAATTTCAGCTGGGGCTGTGGATGCACGGGTACGAGTATCCGAACAGTCCCAGGGCCAACTACACCATCAGCGGCTTGAACAAGGAGAATCACGGCCCGTACTGCCGCGACGCGCTGGCCGCGCTGTTGAAAGCCTGCCCGGCGATTGGCGGCGTGACGTTCCGCATCCACGGCGAGAGCGGCGTGGCCGAGGGCAGCTACAACTTCTGGAAGACGGTGTTCGACGGCGTCAAACTGAGCGGCCGCACGGTCCCGATCGACCTGCACTCCAAGGGCATCGACCAGAACATGATCGACGTGGGCCTCGCGACGGGCATGCCGGTGACCGTCTCGCCGAAGTTCTGGGCGGAGCACATGGGCATGCCATACCATCAGGCCGACATCCGCGACGAGGAGATTCCCAAGGGGCGGACGGCCACCGGTCTGATGGCCCTGAGCACGGGCGCGCGCAGCTTCACGCGCTACGGTTATGCCGACCTGCTGCGCGACGACCGCAAGTACGGCGTGATCCATCGCATCTGGCCGGGCACGCAGCGCCTGCTGTTGTGGGGCGACCCGGTGATGGCGGCCGGCTACTCGCGCGCGTTCGGCTTCTGCGGCAGCAAAGGCGTCGAAATTTTCGAGCCGCTGTCTTTCAAAGGGCGGCGCGGTTCGGGACTGCCCGGCGGACGCTGCGCCTACTCCGACTCCACGCTGACGCCGCACTGGGACTGGGAGAAGTACCTGCATTCCTACCGCGTCTGGGGCCGCCTGCTCTACGACCCGACGGCCGATCCGGAAAGCTATGGACGCGATTATCAGCAGTTCGGCGCCGGCGCGGCGTTTGCCGAAGCGTCGCTCTCCAATGCCAGCCGGATTCTGCCGGTGATTACGTCGGCGCACCTGCCATCGGCGGCCAACAATACGTACTGGCCGGAGATGTACACCAATCAGCCGATCGTGGACGCGAAGAAGACGAAAGGCTACACGGATACGCCGTCGCCTAAGGTCTTCGGCAATGTCAGTCCGCTGGATCCGCAGATCTTTGCGCGCGTGAACGATTTCGCCGACGAACTGCTGAAGGGCGAGCGGAACGGCAAGTACAGTCCGATCGACGTGGCGCAATGCCTGGAAGACCTGGCCGAGAAGGCTGCGCAGCAGCTCAAGCAGGCGGAGAATCAGGCCGCCAATATCGGGTCGCCGGAATTCCAGAGGATGGCCATCGACGTGACCATTCAGATTGGCCTCGGCCGCTTCTTTGGCGCGAAACTGCGCGCCGGCGTGCTCTATCGCATCCACGAGCAGACGGGCGATCGAGCCGCGCTGGAACAGGCGGTCCAGGAATATCGCGGCGCGCGGGCGACCTGGGCGCGCATCGCCGAACGGGCCAAGGGCGTCTACGTGAACGACGTCACGGTGGGCGAACTTCCCTGGCTGCGGGGCCACTGGCAGGATCGTCTGGCAGCGATTGACGACGACCTGACCGATATGACCAAGCGGCTGGATGCGGCCAAGTCCGCGGAAAGCAGCGAGCGGGTGCGCGCGGCCATTATCGAAGCGGCGGAACGGCCGCATCGCGGCTTCGCGGCGGTCCGCCACACGCCGCCCACGCGCTTCGTTCCGGGACAGCCGGTGGAAGTGGAGTTCTCGGTGGACCGGTCGGCGAAACTGACCGGTGCCCGACTCTATTACCGCCACGTGAATCAGGCGGAGCGGTGGCAGAGTGTGGACATGGAATCGAACGGCGGCCGGCACAAAGCTACGGTGCCGGGAGCTTACACCGACTCGGCCTTCCCTTTGCAGTATTACTTCGAGCTCCGCGACTCGCCGGAGAAGGCCTGGCTGTATCCCGGTTTTACGGCCGACTTATCGAATCAGCCGTACTTAGTCGTGCGACGGGGATAGGCCCTTGGCAGGGCGGCATTGCGCCTCCGCGTCAAATTTCACTCCATCATTGGCGCACCGCTCGCCAGCGAGATTCGCTTGCAACGCGGAGACGCGGAGTCCACGCGGAGAGCGCGGAGATTGAATCTGATTTTCTCCGCGTCTTCCTCCGGGCCTCTGCGCCTCCGCGTCAAGTTCACTCCATCGTCGGCGCACCCCTCGACAGCGGGATTCGCTTGCAACGCGGAGACGCGGAGTTCACGCGGGGAGCGCGGAGAATGAATCTGAGTTGCTCCGCGTCTTCCTCCGCGCCTCTGCGCCTCCGCGTCAAGTTCACTCCATCATCGGCGCACCTCTCGACAGCGGGATTCGCTTGCAACGCGGAGTCGCGGAGTCCACGCGGAGAGCGCGGAGATTGAATCTGATTTTCTCCGCGTCTTCCTCCGGGCCTCTGCGCCTCCGCGTCAAGTTTCACTCCATCATTGGCGCACCGCTCGCCAGCGAGATTCGCTTGCAACGCGGAGAGCGCGGAGATTGAATCTGAGTTGCTCCGCGTCTTCCTCCGGGCCTCTGCGCCTCCGCGTCAAGTTCACTCCATCATCGGCGCACAGTGGCGAAGGTCAAACGGCCGGACGAAAATGTAACAGGTCTTTCAGGCGGTCATACCAGAACGGGGTGCCGAGGCTGAGGAGCAGCCAGGAGAGGACGAGTCCGGGCCAGTGGCCGGGAGTTTGGATGCGGAACGAAGCCAAAATGTCCAGGCGGGTGGCGAGCACGAGTGCCAGCGAGAGGATGGCCGCGAGGGTCCGGGTCTGGCGCATGTAGCGCTCGGTGGCGCGGGCCATGGCGTGACCATACCAGGCATGTACGTGGAGCAGCATGGGGCTGGGACCGAGCGCCACGACCATGGCTTTGGCGTCCCGCTGGGGCGGACTTTCGTTGGGGGATTTTGCCTCTAGAATGAGCGAGTTACAGCCCAGGCGGCGGGCGGCCGAACGGGCTTCGCAGGCACTTGAAAAAACAAATCCGGCACGCAGGCGGACTGACAGGGGAGTAGGTCCGGCGGCCTCCTCGATTAAGAGGCGGACGAAGTCCTCGCGGCGGAGGTGGGTGACTCCGCCGGCGGCGCGTCCGCGAAGCCGGGGATGAGTTAGGAGAAACGAAGCCAATTTGCGGGCGTCGTCCGGGGAAAAGTTACAGCAGTCCGATTGGAGGAGGAGTTCCTCCAGAGCGCGGCAAAGCTGGCGCGAGCGCAGGCCCGTCAAGGCCGCCACCGCTTGAGTAGTTGCGGCTACTACGGTGCCCGCGGCTAACATGAGTAACACGAATCCGATGAGTAAGTCGATGTCTTTGAACATAGCTGTAAAATAAAAAAAGGGACCGGCCAATTACGGCCGGTCCCGAAGCAACCGAATGAAACTAATCCACTAACCTGACTTCAGTATGACAGGCGGTGTCAAGATTTCAGGCCCGTTTATGCTCTTGTTTGTGGGGCTCGGAACGAGCCTTTCACAGATCCCGGTCGAGGCCGTGCTGCAGAACGGAGCCGCAGTTTCAGAGAGATACAGCCGGTCGGGAAGCTTCGTGTTCGCTTACCATGCGGCCCTGAAATAGATTTTCGAATCGTGTGACTGTCATTTTGACGGTGGCGTATGATTGGGGGTATGGTTTCACGAGCGATCTCTCTAGTGATGGCGCTAGCGGCGGCGGGGTGGGCGCAATCTTTGGACGACGTGGTGTTTCGCCAGAATTTTCAGGGAGATACGGGGACGTGGATGGCCATGGGCGAGGGAGCGAAAGTGGCGCCGGCCGCCGACGCGCACGGCTTGGTATTCACTTACGAACTGGCCCCGAAAATGTTCTCGGGAGTTGTATCGCCGGCTCCCAGCGACTTAGCGAAAGCACAGCGAATCCGTTTCCGGGTCAAGACGGATCATGCCACGGCGGTGGGTCTGATCTTGAGCGAGAAGAAGCCGGCGGGGGGCAACTACAGCGCCTGGTTCTGGTCGCCCGCTAATACCTGGCAATGGATTGAGTTCACTCCGGCCGACTTCACGTTGAACGACGGCGCCAACGATCCCAAAGACGCCGACAACAAACTCGATCTCGATGAGGTAGAGGGGATGGGGCTGTTCGATCTGGGTCAGTTCTTCGGACGGCTCGGCAGCAGCGGCGATCTGCCTCTTTCGGCCCATGTGGATGAGGGACAGCACAGCATCACGGTGGAGAGTTTCGAGTTGTTGAACAGTCCCGAGGCCGCGTCATCCGGAATGCGGATTGGCACCCTCGACCGGAACTTTCTGGACTGGGCAACGCCGGGCGGCATGAATCTGAAACTGACCAGGGACAATCCGCTGAAGGGTCCGGCGCTCGAAGCGTCTTACGAGCAGACCGAGGGACAGTTTCAATTGCTGGTGCGCCGGATGGCGGGCGTGGAACTGAGCAAGGCCAAGCGCCTGGTGTTCGATATCGCGTCGGACAAAGAAGTGACGCTGATGGTTTCCGTGGAGATGAATAAGGCCGAGGGCGGGCAGGGTCAGCGTTTCACGCTGCCGGTGTTTCCTCCGGGCGGCAAGGAAGTTTTCCACGTGGATGTGAGTCTGGCCGATTTTAAAGGTGACGGTACGTTCGACCCGTCGCGCTGGCGGACACTGGCGATCCTGGACATCAGCACGGCCAGCGGCGGAACTCCGGGTCCGAATACAATTTGGATCGGGAATTTGGAAGCAACGGAGAAGTAGGCGAGGAAAAGCAGGGCAGGCGAGAGCGTCTGCCCTACTTTTTACACTACAGGCGCTCGTAGCAGGAGCGGGCGGCGCAGCATTCGAATTCGTCGACTGACTGGCCATCGGGGCCGAAGGGCTTGAAGGTGTGCTGGCACCAGAAGGGTCCGTGAATGCCGGGGGGCGAGTTGGGGTCGCGGTCGGCTTCGATGAACATGCCCTTCCAGCGCAGCTTTTCGCAGCGATTGGAATTGGCTTTCTGTTGTCTGAGGCTTTCCATGGGTCAGGCCTTCTTTACAGCGTCGAGCAGTGCGCGTTTCACGGCCGTCCGGGTCAGCGTGACCTTGTAGGCATTCTGACTGAGCGGCTTGGCATCGGCGACGGCAGCTTTGGCGGCGGCTTCTGCGGTGGCGGTGGTAATGGTCTTCCCCACCAGAAACTTCTCCGCCGCGGCGGCATGCCAGGGGGTCGCCGCGACGTGGCCCAGGATGATGCGGGCCGAACCGACGGCGGTACCTTTCATCGTGAGCGCCACGGAAGCCGCGGCCAGAGGCCAATCGAGCGCCTCCTTCTGACGGACTTCATAGGTGGCGGAGTTGGTGGCTCCGCCGGGCACGAGGATCTCCGTAAGAATCTCGTTGGGCTGGAGCGCGATTTCGCGAGAGGCTTCGTCTTTCGGCACGACGAAGAAGGCGGCCGCCGGCACCTCGCGCGAGCCTTTCGGCCCCACGAGCTTCACCTTGGCATTGAGCGCGATGAGCGCGGGTCCGAGACTGGACGCGCTGACGAAGTAGGCGGGTCCGGTGCCGAAGATGGCGTGATACTGATTCTCGCCATCGGGCACGAGGCTCTTGCCGTCCTTCATGGCGAGCAGACCCATACCATTGCGGTAATACCAGCAGCGGGGCCGCTGACACAGGTCGCCGCCCACGGTTCCCATGTGGCGAATCTGGGGGCTGGGAATGCCGGCGGCGGCTTCGGAGAGCGACTTGAATTCGCCCTTCGCGTCGGGACTCTTGGCGAGCTCGTCCATGGTGACCAGGGCGCCGATGCGCAGTCCCTCGGCCGTCTTGGAGATGCCCTCGAGCTCCTTGATGTTCTTGATATTCACCACGCGCTTGGGCGTGTGAAGGTGTTCCTTCATGCAACTGACCAGGTCTGTGCCGCCGGCCAGCACGTCGGCCTGGCCCCATTTCGGACTGAGCAGCGCTACGGCTTCCTGGACGCTGGTGGGATTGGCGTATTCGAAGGATTGCATTATGCCATCCTCCCTTCGAGTGCATCGAGCACATGCATGGGTGTCATGGGAGCCTTTGAGACACGGACGCCGACGGCGTTGGCGACCGCATTGCCGATGGCCGCGCAGATGGCCACGGCGCAGGGTTCGCCGAGTCCGATGACTCCGCGTTTATCGTTTTCGGGGCGGATATCCAGGTGGACCTTGATATCGCCAATGTCCCCGATGCCTGCCAGTTTGTACATCTCCATATCGGCATTGAGGTACTTGCCGGTCTGCTGATCGAGGAAGCGCTCCTCGTACAGCGCGGTGGAAATGCCCATGATGATGCCGCCGAAGATCTGGCTTTCGGCCAGGCGGGGATTTACGATGAGGCCGCAATCGGTGACGGCGGTGTAGCGGTTGATCTTCACGATGCCGGTTTCGGTATCCACGGAGACATCGGCAATCTGCACGCCGGCGGCGCCCTGATCGTTCATGCCGATGGCGGGCTGGCGGCGATTGAACTGTCCCATTTCAGAGATCTTGCCGGGTCCGATTTTCTTGCAGGCGGCTTCCCACGTCATGGATTTGTTAGGGCTGCCCTTGACGCGGATGTGGCCGTCGATAGCTTCGAGGTCTTCCGGTTGCGCGCCCAGAGCGGGGGCGGCCACTTCGAAGAGCTTGGCCGCGGCGTTGACCGAGGAGCGTCGCGTGGAAACGGTGACGCCGCCCACGGTGCTGCTTCCGCCGGAAGCTGCGTCGGGCGGCAGATCGTTGGAGCCGATGACGAGCTTGATGCGGCCCATGGGCAAGCCGAGCGATTCGGCGGCTACCTGCGTGATGATGGTGCGGGTGCCGGTGCCCAGATCCTGCGTGCCGATCTCAACGAGCACGGAGCCGTCGGGATTGATGGTGGTGCGGCAATTGCTGTTGTGTCCGCCGCCGCCCCAGGCGCTGATGGCGACGCCAAGTCCGCGCTTGACGTGTCCGGCGGATGTGCCGCGGGGCTTCCAGAGCTTCTTCCAGTCGGAGAGTTCGGCCGCCTTATCGAGCTGGTATTTGTAGGTGTCGACGCGTGCCTTGGGTCCGTGCTCCACGGCCTTCTTGAAGACCTCGATGGGATCCATGCCGATCTTGGCCGCGAAATCTTCCAACGCGCCGCAGGTGAGGTAGCAAAGCTGCTGGTTGTTGGGCGCGCGCCAGGCTCGCGGAGGACCGGAGTTGATGCTCAGCGTGGCATGATTGATCCGCATGTTGGGGATCTGATCGATGATGTACGGCAGCGGCATGTTGCCGGTGGACCAGGTGTCGCTCTGCCAGCCGACGATGGTGCCGTCCTTCTTTCCGGCGATGCGGATTTTGCCGTAAGCAGGCGGCCGATTGCCGGCGATCATCTGCTCGGCATCGCGTTCGAGGAAGAGCTTCACGGGACGGCCGCCGGCTTTTTGAGAGAGCCGCGCCGCCACTTCGCCCCAGGCGTCGGGACCGAACTTACTGCCGAAGCCGCCGCCGATGTAATCCATCTTCACCTTGATATTGGCGGCGTCGACCTTGATGTTGGGGGAAAGCTGGTTGGCCCAGGTGGTGACATCCTGCGTGGAGGGCCAGGCATAGACGTTGCCGCCCTGCCACTGAATCACGGCGCCGTGGGGCTCCAGGCAGCAGTGGTTGACGATGGGGATGCCGTAGTTGCCTTCGGAGACCACTTCGGCGTCTTTGAAGGTCTGGTCGGGGTCGCCCACTACTTTTTCGCCGCCCTGCTTGGTGCGTCCGGAGGCTTTGGAGAGGTCGTCATCCTTCACCAGGTGGGGAAGGACTTCGTATTCGACTTTAATTTTGCCGGCGGCCTGGCGTGCGGCATGCTCGCTGGTGGCGGCGACGGCGGCGATTTCCCAGCCCTGATACTGGCACTCGGTGCCGGCGGGAGCGGCCACGTGCACGGCCTTCACGCCGGGCATCTTTTCGGCATCGCTCGTATCGACACTGGTGACGCGGGCGTGGGCGTGCGGATTGTGGACGTAGACGGCGTAGAGCATGTCCTTCGGCTTGGTGTCCGAAGCATACTTGGCGCGGCCGGTGGACTTGGCGGGGCCGTCGAGCCGCTTCATCGGCTTGCCGATGAGTTTGCGGCGCTCCATGGGCGGCCAGGAGTAGTCGGGTGTGTTAGCCATTTTTCTTCGCTCCCTTCATTGCGGCGGCAGCTTCCAGCACGGCTTTGCGAACGCCCATGTATGTGCCGCAGCGGCAGAGATTGCCGCCGAGCCCGTGTTTGACGTCTTCCGGACTGGGGTTGGGGTGTTCGTCCAGAAAGCCTTTGCAGGCCATGACGAAGCCGGGGGTGCAATAGCCGCACTGTTGGGCGTCGTTATTCCAGAAGGCCGCCGAGACCGGGTGCATCTTCTCGGGTCCGCCCAGCGACTCGATGGTTTCGATGTTCTTGCCCTGCGCATCGACGGCCAGGACCGTGCAACTGTACACCGTTTTCCCGTTCATGATGACCGTACAGGCCCCACAGGTACCGCGATCGCAAACGCGCTTCGCGCCCGTCATGTCCAGATGATTTCGGAGGGCATCGCAGAGGGTCACGGCCGGTTCCACCGACACGATGACAGGCTTGCCATTCAGGTTAAGCGTGATGGGGACCGGACCGGGTCCGACCACATTCGCGGGCGTCGCCGCCGCGGCTTCCTGCTCCAGTAAGCCCGTACCCAATGCGCCGCCACCGATGCCCACGCCTTGCATAAATCCACGGCGGGAGAACTGGGGATTCTTCTTTGAACTCACCAGACACCTTCCTTTCGGCCCTAAGTGTTGAAGTTGAACGGAAACTCCTGCTCATTTTACCCCCGATACAGGGTGGTTGGGGTATGATGCTGCCGAGATGGACTGCAAACTTTTGATCCTGCTTCTGGGGCTGAGCCTGGCGGCGTCGGGACAACGCGGCGCTAGCGGGCGGGGCGGCTTCCCGGTGGATGATGGTCCGCTGCCTCCGCACGCGACTACGGATATCGCGCGGGCCAAGGCCGATCGGGAGCAGAATTTAAAGGACGCGACGCGCCTCTCGGACCTGGCGGCGCTGGTGAAGAACGACCTGTCGGAGACCAGCTCGTTCACGCTCTCGCTGAGCACTTTGAAGAATCTGGAAGAGATGGAGAAGTTGTCCAAGAAGCTGCACGCACGCCTGAAGACGGGCGATGCGAAACCCGATTCGGTGCCTTCGGGGAATGATGCCGGACGGCGAGGGCCGGGGCGGTAAAGACCGAGCTTCGCTCGGTTTGGACAGACGACGCAAGGCGATCGTCTATCCTACCGGAAGCGCACGAAGCCCCAGCGATCCGGTACGTGCATGTTGATCAGGCCCTGCGGCGACCAGACCCAGTTGTCTTCCTTCTCGCTCTTGGTTTTCCATTCGACGCGGGAGAAATTGATGCGCCATTCCTCTCCGGGCTTGGGCCGCTTCACCGGGGCGCGCGACGCGAAGGCGCTCCACGGGAAGGCCAGTTCGACAGTCCAGCCATGATCCACATCGGCCGGATTGTTGAGCGTGCCGTCCACGTGGACCGCGGTCTTCAGGCCGGGGATTTCCCAACTGTTATCGGCCTTGCCTCCCTCGCTATAGGGCTTGGGCAGGAAGAGATCCCAACCGGTATTCAGCGCGTTGATCTCGAACTCGAAATAATTGCTGCCGTCGCCCGAGGGATTGAGGAAGACCTCGAAATCGTTGTCATGGAAGATGACCGAATCGTGTTCCGTAAGCGTTGCCGAGACCTGCGGCTCTTCCAACTCGGCGGCGATGTAGAGGTATTGATCGTCCCACAACATTTTGGCGCGCGTGCGGAAGCGCGGCTTGGGCCTGGCGTCGCCTTCGATATCGACGAACCAGGCGGTCCACGCCGCTTTGCTCCAGGCCGCATCATCCAGCCGGCCATCGATCTGAATGGGCGAAGCGGCGCGCTGACACTCGTAGTGCAAGGGCGGCTGCGCCCCGGCGAGACAACAGGCGGCGAGCAACAGAAGGGGCCGCGTCATCGCGAGAATCGCGTGGCCTGACGCCGCTTGTGGCGATCCAGCGCCAGTTCGATCAACTGATCCACCAGGGCGCCGAACGGCACGCCGCTGTATTCCCACATTTTGGGATACATGCTGATGGAGGTGAAGCCGGGGATGGTATTGATCTCGTTGATATACAGCTTCCCGGTGGCGGCTTCGAGCAGGAAATCCACGCGCGCCATGCCTTCGCAATTGACCGCGCGATAGCACTCGACGGCCAGGCGGCGGAGTTCGGCGGTGGTCTCCTCGGGCAGGTCCGCGGGGAGTTTGGTCTGCGCTTTGTCCAGCAGGTATTTGTCTTCGTAATCGTAGAATTCACGTGAGGGCAGGATTTCGCAGGGGAGGGAAGCCACCGGAGCATCGTTGCCCAGGACCGCGCACTCCAGTTCCCGTCCCGTGATGCCGCGCTCCACAATCACCTTCGAATCGAACTGCCCGGCGAATTCGAGCGCCTTCACCAATTCGGCCTGATCATGGGCCTTGGAGATGCCGACGCTGGAGCCGAGATTCGCGGGCTTCACGAACATGGGAAACGGCAGGGCGGCGCACTTCGCGGCCGCATCGGGATCGCCGCGGAACACGGTCACAAAGTCTACTACGGGCAACAAACGTTCCGCACAGACACGTTTCATCATCTCCTTATCCATGGAGACGGCCGACGCGAGCACACCGGCTCCGACGTACGGCAGGCCCGCCAGTTCGAGCAGACCCTGCACCGTGCCGTCTTCGCCGAACGTGCCGTGCAGCACCGGGAAGACCACGTCAATCTCCGGATGAGCGCCGGGTTCGGGCAGGATGGGGCCGGGCACCCACTTGCCCTGCTGGTCGATAAAGTATTCGATAATCTCGTACTTGGCGGCGTCCATCCCGGCCATGATCGCCTTGGCGGAGCGTACCGACACTTCGTGTTCACCGGTGCGGCCGCCGTAGACGACCGCGACTTTAAGCTTCATAGAATTCGCTTTCCCAATCCGGACATGATCAGCTCCACGGCCAGGTCGGCGGTGCGATTGGCCTCGTCAATGACGGGGTTCACCTCCACCACCTCCATGGCCAGCATCTGTCCCGAATCACATATCATTTCCATTGCCAAATGCGCTTCGCGGTACGTCGCGCCGCCGCGCACCGGGGTGCCGACGCCGGGGGCATGCTGCGGATCTACGAAGTCCATGTCGAGCGAGAGGTGGAATCCGGCGGTGCCGTCGGTGGCCAGGCGGATGGCCTCGCGCATCACATGGCGCAGACCGCGCTCATCGATATCGCGCATGGTGAAGGCGCGGACGCCGGACTCGCGCACGTGCGGCTTCTCCATCTGATCCACGTCGCGCAGTCCCACGATCACGGTATTCGCCGCGGCGATCTTCGGCGTGTACCCGAAGATGCTGGTGAGTTCCGGCGGTCCCATGCCGACGATGCAGGCCAGCGGCATGCCATGCACATTGCCGCTGGGACTGGATTCGGGCGTGTTCATATCGGCATGCGCGTCCAGCCAGATCAGGCCGACCGGTTTGTGCTGCCGGTGGAAGAATTCCGAGACCCCGCTGGCCGTGCCGACCGCGATGGAATGGTCGCCGCCCAGCACCACGGGCATGCTGCCGGAGTCCAGCGTGCGGATCACCGTATTGGCCAGGCTCTCGCAAGTGGCGGCGATCTGCGGCAGGTATTTGGCCTGCGGATGTCCGGCGGGCGAGGCTTCGGCCTGGCGGACCGGAACGTTGCCGAGGTCTTCCACCTCGTACCCGAGAGACGCGAGGCGCGCATTCAGATTGGCCACGCGGACAGCCGAAGGGCCCATATCGACACCGCGGCGGCTCTGTCCCAGGTCAAGCGGTGCGCCGATGATGGAGACGTGTGAGTGAGGCATAACATTCACCACCGAGACGCCGAGGCGCCGAGGTTGAGCTGTCTTCTCAGCGCCTCGGCGTCTCGGCGGTGAAAAGATTTCCGATCCATTTCCTTTATGGTCGCAGGCGGTTGAGCATGCGGGGGAACGCGATGGTTTCGCGGATGTGCTCCAGGCCGCAGAGCCAGGAGACGCAGCGCTCGATTCCCATACCGAAACCTCCGTGCGGCACGGTGCCGTACTTGCGGAGATCGATATACCAGTTGAAGGCTTCCTTGGGCAGATTGTGCTCTTCGATGCGCTTCAGCAGCAGTTCGGGATCGTGAATACGCTGGCCGCCGCCGATGATTTCGCCGTAACCTTCGGGCGCCAGAACGTCGACACCCAGCACGACGTCGTCGCGGTCCGGGGCGGGTTGGAAGTAGAAGGCCTTGAAGCTGGACGGGAAGCGGTCCACCATGATGGGGCGAGTCTGGTCCTCGGTGAGGAGGGTCTCGTCGGTGCCACCGAAATCGCCGCCCCATTGGATTTCGCTGCCCTTGGCCTGGAGGATCTTCACGGCATCGTCGTAAGTCATGCGGCCGAACGGGGCTTGAATGGCTTCGAGTTTGGTGACGTCGCGTTCCAGCCGCTTGAGTTCCTCCTGGCGATTTTCCAGGACGCGGCCCACGATGAAGACCAGCATCTCTTCGGCGACGCGCTTCACGTCTTCGAGCGTGGCGAAGGCCATCTCCGGCTCCACCATCCAGAATTCAGTGAGGTGGCGGCGGGTCTTGGATTTCTCGGCGCGGAAGGTCGGGCCAAAACAGTAAGTCTTGCCGAAGGCCATGGCGGTGGCCTCGTTATAAAGCTGGCCGGATTGCGTGAGAAAGGCCTTCTCGTCGTCGAAGTAATCCACTTCGAACAGCGTGGTGGTGCCTTCGCAGGCGGCCGGCGTGAAGATGGGAGTATCGACCAGCGTGAAGCCATGCGAATCGAAGTAATCGCGCACCGCCTTGATGATCTCGTGGCGCACGCGGATGATGGCGTGCTGCCGCTGGCTGCGCAGCCAGAGGTGGCGATGGTCCATCAGGAAATCGACCCCGTGGTCCTTGGGCGTGATGGGGTAGGGGTCGCTTTCCGGGACCCTTTGGAGAACCTCGACGCTTTCCACGTCCATCTCGAAACCCCCGGCGGCGCGTTGTTCGGCGCGGATTTTGCCGGTGACGATGAGCGAGCTTTCCTGCGTCAGGTTCTTGATGGTTTCGAAGACTTCTTCGGGCAGCGCGCTCTTCACGGCGACGCCTTGCATCATGCCGTAGCCATCGCGAAGGATGGGGAACGCGATCTTGCCGCTGCGGCGGAGGTTGTATAGCCAGCCGGCTATTTGCACGGTCTCGCCGACATGCTGACCGGCTTCGGCAATGGTAATTCGGGGAGTCATAAAGTTTGTTGTTGAAGACTCACCACGGAGACACCCCTCCGTGGCGATGCCAGCTTACAGCGCTTCCAGTTTTTCGAAGGATTGGAGGGCCGATTCCAGGGGATGTTGGGTGTCTGGCCGGTCCTTCAATTCCATGAGGAGCGGGTATTGATTCTCGCGGCTGCGGAGGATTTCCATGGTGGATTTCCAATCGACCGTGCCGCCTTCGTGAATCATGGGGAAGAGGTGGACGTCGTCCTTGCCGTTGTTGTCGTGAATGTGAGTCGAGCGGATCTTGTCCTTCATCAGATTGAAGGCCGCGGCGACTCCTTCGTTCATGTGCGCGTGGCCCACATCCAGGCAGTAATTCAGGCCGATGTGAGTCAGCTCTTCGAATTGCAGCAGCCGCTCTGCGCTGCTGAGAGCGTTGGGAATATTTTCCAGCAGCACCTGCACGCCGCGCGCGCGGGCGAAGAGACTGATCTCTTCCAGGGCACTGAAGGCCGCATCCACTTTGGACATGTCGTACTCTTCGCCGCTGACGCCGATGTGCTGGATCAGGTAAGAGAACGGAATGATTTCGGCAATCTCCAGGGCGCGTTTGATTTCGTCCACCATGGGAAGCCGCTTGCTCTTGACCGGCTCGGTGATGGTGACCAGCGCGTGCGGACCGCTCTTACCCCAGATGGTGTCGTTGTACATGGGGGAGTGGAGCGAATGCAGCTTGAGCTCGGATTCGCGAAACCAGTGTCCCAATTCGGTGATCTGCGCTTTATCGCGATAGTCCAGATGCTGGCGGGCGCAGAAGATCTCAACTGCCGGAATCCCGGCCTGCTGGATCCTGTTCAGGAGCGCGACGGTCAGGTGGTTATTGACGAACAGATGCGTCGACAGAAAATGTTTCAAGGTTCAGTATCCTTTGGCGGTGCCTTCGGTACGCGGATCGGCGGCGCCGCTCAGCCAGCCATTCTCAAACAGAATGGCGGCGCATTCGCCTTGTGCAGCTACACGGCGGACAGTATAGCCGTGCTTCTCCAGAATAGCTACCGTGTCCGGAGAATATCCCCGCTCCATCGACAGCGTGTCGGGCATCCACTGGTGGTGGAAACGGGGCCAGTCCACTGCGTCCTGTACGTTCATTCCAAAATCGAGGACGTTGACCATGACTTCGAGTACGGTATTGATGATCGTGGGACCGCCCGGCGAACCCAGCGCCAGCAGCGGTTTTCCATCCTTTAATACGATGGTGGGGACCATGGACGAAAGCGGTGTCTTGCGCGGCTGAATGGCGTTGGCCTCGCCCTGCACCAGGCCGAACATATTGGGATGGCCGGGGCTGGCGGCGAAATCGTCCATCTCGTTATTCAACAGGAAGCCGAGTCCGGTGGCCGTTACTTTGCTGCCGTACCCGCCGTTCAGCGTGTACGTGACACTGACGATATTGCCGTCGCCATCGGCCACGGTGAAGTGCGTGGTCTCGTTGGATTCCTTGCCGGTGAGCACGGCCGCATGCACGTCGGCGGACGGCGTGGCGCGCTCCGGATCGATGGAGGCGCGGAGCTTGGAGATGTAGGCCGGGTCCAGCAGGGACGTCAGCGGGACCTTGACGAAGTCGGTATCGCCCAGGTGCACGGCGCGGTCGGCGAAGTAGCGGCGCATGGCTTCGGTCATGTAGTGGACCACGGACGCCGAGCCGGCGCCAGCCTTTTCGTACCCGGTGCCTTCCAGCACGGAGAGCATCTGCAGAATGCCCAAGCCCCCGGAACTGGGCGGCGGCGACGTGATGATGTCGTAGCCCTTGTACTTGCCGAGCATGGGTTTGCGCTCGATGGCCACGTAGTCCTTCAGGTCCTGCATGGTGATGAGGCCGCCGTGCTGCTTCATGTCTTTGGCGAGCAGGCTGGCGGTCTCGCCTTCATAGAAATCTTTGGCGCCGAGTTTGGCGATGCGATCGAGCGTGCGGCCGAGGTCGGCCTGGATGAAGACGTCGCCGGGTTCGTAAGGATTGCCGTCGCGCAGGAAGATGCGTTTGGATTCGGGGAACTGGCCCAGGGTCCGGCCGGCGTTCTTGAGGCCGTTAGCCTGCGCGTAGGAGAGCGCGTAACCCTTGGAGGCCAGGTCCACGGCGGGTTGCACGAGTTCCGCCCATGGCCTCTTTCCGAACTTCTTGGAGGCGTATTCGAGTCCGCGCACGGTGCCGGGGACGCCCGAAGCGCGGTAGCCGGTCACACTATCCTGCGTCGCTTTGCCCGCGGCGTCCAGGTACATGTTGCGCGAGGCGGAGAGCGGGGCGCGCTCGCGGAAATCGATAAAGGTGGCGCGTCCATCGGCCATGCGGACCAGCATGAAACCGCCGCCGCCAATGTTGCCCGCCGAGGGATGCGTGACAGCGAGGGCGAAGCCCACGGCCACCGCGGCATCCACCGCATTACCTCCCGATTGCAGGACTTTCAATCCTGCTTCGGTAGCATGGTTCTCCCGGGTGACCACCATTCCATGCCGGCCGCGCACGGGTTGTGCGGACCAGACGGGGAGGGCGGCCGCAATCAGAACGACGGTGAAGATGCGGCGCATACACCTGATTCTACTCTATGGTGCCGGGGCGAATGGACGCTTCCCGGCAAGCAGGTAATCGCCTGCCCTACTCGTCGACTTCAAACCGGTAGCCGATGTCGCGAATGGTTTGGATAAAGTCCGGCTGGTCGAGTTTCGCGCGCAGGGTGGCGACGCAGCGGTCCACGCTGCGGCCGGTCACCATGACCGAATTGCCCCAGACGGCGTTGAGGATGTC
>DASZMZ010000106.1:0-8540 GCA_035551455.1 Candidatus Sulfopaludibacter sp. | reverse complement strand
AAGCGAGTGACGGTGATGATTCAGCGGGGCAAGGACCGGCTGCGGCTGGAGACGCGCATCGTGCTTCCCGTGCACGACCCGGTGGTGACGGCGCGCGTGCAGGCCAAGTATGACCTGGAGACTAAGGGCATCGATATCGTGAGCCGCACTGTCACGGAAATGAAGGTGACCATTCCGGCGCACTGGGTCCCGGCCGTGCTTTCGTGGAACGGTTTGACGCTGGAGGATATCTCCAAGCCCGGCTGCCTGGACCTCACGATGGAGAAGGAGATTCTGCATGCCGCCGTCTGCCAGTAAACAGCGCTGCCGCTGGGCCGGCAGTGAACAAATGGCCGCCTACCACGACGCCGAGTGGGGCGTTCCGCTGCACGACGACCAGGCGTTGTTCGAGTTTCTGATTCTGGAGGGCGCGCAGGCGGGCCTGAGCTGGTCCACGATTCTAAATAAGCGGGCGCGGTACCGGCAGGTGTTCAGCGCTTTTGACGCGCGCAAGGTGTCGCGCTACGATGCCGCGCGGATTGAGAAGTTGCTGGCCGATCCGGGCATCGTACGCAATCGCCTGAAGGTCCACGCGGCGGTGACCAACGCCAAAGCGTTCCTCGCGGTGCAGAAGGAATTCGGCACGTTCGACGCTTACATCTGGCAATTCACAGGCGGCAAAACGCTGCAGAACCAGAGACCGCTGGAGGGTCCCATTCCAGCCAAGACGCCGGAGTCCGACGCCATGAGTAAGGATCTGCTGCGCCGTGGATTCAAGTTCGTGGGCTCCACGATTTGTTACGCATTCATGCAGGCCACCGGCATGGTGAACGATCACGCCGTGGAATGCTTCCGCCACGCCGAAGTGCAAAAACCGTGACTCCGCGACCCGGCACACCCGAGCAGTTCGCCGCGCTGCGCAGCTTTCTGACGGAATCGGATTACACCGAGACGGCGATCTGCGAGCGCCTGGAAATTCCATCGCTTTCGAAGGTGGTGCATTTGCGCACCGGCGGACCGCGGGCCGATGCTCTGGACTGGCTGATCCGGCTCTTCCTATTGGAAGAAACGCTGCCGGCAAACTGGATTCCGGCCGAGACTCTCGCGCTACTGCGGGCGCTGGGACTGGTGGCGGGCGAAGCCGACGTGACCGGGACGGTGAAGCTGTATCCCGTGCGCTCCGTCTACGTGATCAGCGATCGCGATCTCTCGCGGCGCGCCGACGCCGAGCACGTTTTCAGCGCCATCAGTCCGCAGACCGAAGAGTTCCTGCAACTCATGCCGGAGACGCCCTGTCCCGCCTGTCTGGAAGTTTGCGCGGGCGCCGGCGCGGCCGCTCTGCTGGCAGCGCAGAAGTACGCCGTGCAGGCTTTCGCCTTCGACGTGTCCGAACGCTGCCGTGCCTTCGCTGAATTCAGCCGGCGACTCAACGGACTGAAAAATCTGACGGTGAAGCGCGGCGATATGTACGCCCCATCGGGCGGCCAGACCTTCGACCGGATCCTGGCGCATCCGCCCTACGTTCCGGCACTGCGCACGACGCAGTTGTTTCGGGACGGGGGCGAGGACGGGGAGTGGCTCACGCGCCGCGTGGTGGAAGGCCTGCCAACCTGTTTGTATCCGGGAGGCCGGCTATACCTGGTGGCCATGTTGGCCGAGTACCCCGACGAGGCGATCGCTCACCGCGTGCGTGGCTGGCTGCGCGATGCCGGGCCCGAATTCGACATGGTGGTGGTGCTGCGGCGGGCCTGCGATGCGGCAACTTTCTTCTTCGACAATTGCGCGCCCGACGATCTGCCGGCGTGGCGGCAGTTCCTGGATCAACGGCGTATCCGCCGGTTCCGTTACACCAACATCATCATTGAGCGGCATCGCGAATCGGTCGCGCCGCTGACGGTGGTCCGCGAGGCAGGCGACGGCTTTACGATGGCGCACGCCGAGGCGGTGCTGCCGTTGGTGCGGCGGTTGGACGATGAGGAGTGGCTGATGGCAACCCGGCCGAAGGCGGTGGCAGCGATCGAGTGCACCACGCGGAGGCGACTGCGCGAGCGCGCGTGGCTGGACGAAGGCCGCACGGTTTCGGCGAACGGTCCGTTCCGGGTGCAGACCGGCGTGCCGGATTGGGCGCCGGAGTTTCTCGCCCGCTGCGATGGAACTCGAACCGTGGCCGAGTTGGGTCATGCGGACTTTGTCCGCGAACTTCTCGCCGACGGATTGCTGGAGGCCGAATGAGAAGACCGCCTCGCAAGATGACGGCGCGCGAAGCGGCTCGCATGCTGCAGCGCGCGCCGAAGAGCGCACCGCGCGATGAGGCTTTCCGTAAGACCATCCGCCAGATTCCGCGCGGCAAGGTAGCCACCTATGCGCAAGTGGCCGCGGCTGCCGGATATCCGCTGTATCACCGTCAGGTGGCCCAATTGTTGCGCACGGCGCCGACGGGGTCGCTGCCCTGGCAGCGCGTGGTGGGAGCCGGCGGAGAGATCAAACTGAAGTACGAAGCGGCGCTGGAGCAGCGTACGCGGCTGGAGATGGAGGGCGTGCGCTTTCGCGGCAAGCGCATCGATATGGTCGAACACCAGCACCGCTTTAAGGGCTGGGAATTCGATTAACGCTCGTCGTAGCTGGCCGGGCGGCGGACCCAGATGTTGCGGTAGTGGACCAGGTCGCCGTTGTGGTCTTGCAGCATGAGCGAATCTTCCGCGGGCTGCGGCGTGTAGTGGGCCACCTGCCGGTACACCATGGGGCCCATGATTTCCTTGTGATGGTGCACCATCACTCCGTTGTAGAGCACGGTAACGTAGGCGGGCTTCACCAGTTTCTCTCCCTCGAAGCTCGGGGCCTCGAAGAGAATGTCGTAAGTGTTCCATTCGCCGGGCCGGCGCGCCGGATTGGCTAGCGGCGGCCACTGTCCATAGATGGCGCCGGCCTGTCCATCGGCGTAGGTGGGATTGTTGTAGGCATCCAGCACCTGAATTTCATACCGGCTCATGATCAGGACGCCGCTGTTTCCGCGCCCCTGACTATTGGCCTTCACCACGACCGGCGAGGCCCATTCCACGTGAAGCTGACAATCGCCGAACTTCTCGCGAGAGAGCAGGCTGCCGGTGCCTCCGGCAACTTCGAAGTAGCCGTCGCCCACCTTCCAGGCAGCGTCCACCTTCTTGCCGCGATCGGCGCCGCGGCCCTCCTGATACCACTTGGAGAGGTCCTTGCCATCGAAGAGCACGACGGCGTCGGAGGGTGGCGCGCCCGGCCGGTCGCCCGGAGTGACCACTTTCGGATGTGGACGGGCCGGGTCGTGAACGTGCCAGGGCAGACCAGGCAGCATGGGCGTATCGGTGAATCCCAGGTCGCTGGGCTTCAGCGGCGGCGTCTGTTGCGCCACTGCCAGGGCCGCCGCTGCCACCGCCGCGGCACAGGCCAAACGTGAGATGGATTTACGAGTCATGGAAGGCTCCCTTTCCGCTCAAGCGAAAGTCAGTTGATAGACCGCGCCCGGCTTCATCGTCAATTTGAGCACACCGGTTTCGAGCGCGGGCAAGGCCAGTTTGCGTCCGCCCGAGCGCAGCTCGGCAATCACTGCGCCGCGCGGAGCACGAATGCGATGCTCGGCGGCAAGCGCGCTCTTGAATGCCGCGGAGACCACCTTCCCTGCGCGCCAAACCATTTCCACTTCGACACCGCCCCGCGCTTTCAATCCCGCGACCCGGCCGTCGGGCCACGCGGAGGGAAGGGCGGGCAGAAGACTGATCTCGCCGGCGTGACTCTGCAACAGCATTTCGGCGATGCCGGCCGTGCCGCCGAAGTTGCCGTCGATCTGGAAGGGCGGGTGCGTATCGAACAGATTGGTGAGCGTGGAGTTGCGCAGGAGCGCCAGGACGTTTTCGTGCGCGATCTCGCCGTCTTCCAGCCGCGACCAGAAATTGATGATCCACGCGCGGCTCCAGCCGGTATGACCGCCGCCATTCGCCAGTCTGCGTTCGATGGTCTTCCGGGCTGCCCCCGCCAGTTCCGGCGTACCGTGCACCGTGACCTCGCAACCGGGGTGCAGGGCGTACAACTGTGACATGTGCCGGTGGCCGGGCTCGACTTCTTCGAAGTCCTGCGACCATTCCTGGATCTGGCCGAACTTGCCGATCTTGAGCGGCGTCATGCGCGCCATCGCTTCGGAAGCGCGCTTGCGGAAGTCCGGCTCGACGCCCAGAATTTCTCCGGCGCGCACCAGATTCGTCAACGTGTCGCGAATGATCTCCACGCTCATGGCCGGATTGATGTCGACAGCCGCGCGGCCGCCCTCCGGCGTCTTATAGCTGTTCTCCGGAGACGACGACGGGCCCGCCATGAGTTGCTTAGTCCGCGGATCCTCCACCATGTAGTCCAGGTAGAACTCGGAAGCCTCTTTCAGAATCGGCCAGGCGCGTTTGCGCAGGAATTCGCGGTCGCCGGTGAAGAGGTAGTGCTCCCAGAAGTGGCGCGCCAGCCAGCCCGGCGAGCCTTGCCAGAGATTGATTCCCTGCGGCGCGCCCAGTTCCGTCTGGTGCCAGGCGTTGGTGGTGAAGTGGACCACGAAGCCGCGGCAGCCGTACGAAATCTGCGCCGTCTTGCGGCCCGGCTCCACCAGTTTCTCCACGAAATCGAAGAGCGGCTCGTGGCATTCGGAGAGGTTGCACACCTCGGCGGGCCAGTAATTCATCTGGATATTGATGTTGACGTGATAGTCGGCCTCCCACGGCGGGTGCATGCCCTCGGCCCAAATGCCCTGCAGATTCGCAGGCATGCTGCCGGGACGCGAACTGGAAAGCAGCAGGTAGCGTCCGTACTGGAAATAGAGTGCGACGAGTTGCGGATCCGTGCCGCCGGCTTTGAGGCCACTGAGCCGCTCGGCCGTGGGAATGGCGGAGCGGTCGGGGCCGCCGAGATCGAGCGCGACGCGGCGAAAGAGGCGCTGATGTTCGGCAATGTGGGCCTGCCGCGCGGCCGTGTAGGTCCTGCCGGTGAGGGCCTTCCGCCGCTTCTCGCATTCCGCCGCCGGGTCCTTGCCGGCATAGCTGGTGGCCGCGTAGATGACCAGGGTCGCGGCGCGAGCGCCTTCCTTGCGGATGTCCAAATGGGCTTCGAAGTGGACGCCTTCGTGATCGGCCTGTCCGCGGAGGGTCTCTCCTTCGAGCGCTTCGCGTTTCAGCTTGGCCGAGAACGATAGCGCAGGCTGGTCGCATTCCAGGCGGACGAAGATGGCCTGATCGGGATGCGAGGCGAAGACTTCGCGCGTGAATTTGGCATTGCCTGAGCTATACTCGACGCGCGCGATCCCGGTGTCGAGATCCAGTTCACGGCGGTAGTCCGTTACTTCGCCATCGTGTTGAACTTCCAGCAGCAGGTCGGCCAGGGTCTCGTAAGAGAAGCGGCCGCTCGACGGGCCGACGAAGCGGCCGCCGGGACGGGACACGGAGTTGGCCTCCCCGTACTTGCCGGCGAAGAGCAACTCGCGGATCTTCTGGATCTGCTCGCGCGCGGCGGCATTGTCCTCTTCCAGATGATGACCGGCCCAGAGCGTATGTTCATTGAGTTGGATGCGCTCGGCCTGAGCGCCGCCGAAGACCATCGCGCCGAGGTTGCCGTTGCCGACCGGCAGCGCCTCCACCCATTGCTTCGCGGGCTCGCGATACCAGAGCGTCAGCGTCTTCTGTTGGGCCGCGGCGGATCGAAGCAGCGCCGCCGCTGCCGCCGCCTGCATCCACTCTCTTCTGGTGGGTTTCACAAGACGAGAATATCGCGTTTCAGACGCAGCTTCGCAGGGACGGAGTGTTCCGTTACTGATATCGAAGTGCGATCACCGGGTCGACACGGAGGGCGCGGCGCGCCGGAATGTAGCTGGCCAGGAGCGCTACGCCGCACAGCAGGCCGGCCACCGACGCAAAGACCGCGGGATCGTTCGGCTTCACGTTGAACAGCAGCGTGGCCATGAAGCGCGTCAGCCCAAAAGCGGCGGCGAGTCCGATCGCAATTCCGATCAGAGCGAGTTGCATCGCCTGACGGACCACCATATTGCGCAACTGGCCGAAGTCGGCCCCCAGCGCCAGGCGGATACCGAACTCCAGCGTCCTCTGCTCCACCGAATACGCCATCAGCCCGTACAGTCCGATGGACGCCAGCAGGATCGCCGCGAAGGCGAAGACCCCGAGCACCAGCGTATTGAACTCGTCCCGCGAGGTGGATTGAATGATGATGCGGTCCATGGTGCGGACGTGGGCCACCGGCAGATCCGCCACCTCCTGAAAAGCGCGCTGGATGGCCGGTGAAACCGAGAATGGGTCGACGCGCGTGCGCACCACCCAACTGAGCGGCATGAAGCGATTGTTCAGCTTCATATAGGCGTCGCGGACCTGCGACAGCGGAATGAAGGTGGCCGGCTGCGGATCGCTGTTCAAGCCGGCATCGCGCGCGTCGGCGATGATGCCGATGATTTCGCGAGGCGCCTGCACGAAGTCCGGCCCCATGCCGGAACCGATAATCAGGCGTTGGCCGATGGGGTCTTCGTTTTTCCAGTACTGCTTTGCCATGGCTTCGTTGATCACCACCACCGGGGGCGCGGCGCCATCGTCGCGCTCCGTGAAGACGCGGCCGCGGACCACCGGGATCTTGAACACGTCGAAGAAATGCGGCGTCACATAGTTCCAGCCGGCCCCGCCGTGCGCCGGACCATTGGTGAGAGGCCGGCCCTGAATGATGAAGCCCAGCCCCAGTCCGCCCTCCAGCGGAAGATAGGAGGTAGCGGCGGCGGCCTGCACACCCGGAATCGCTTCCATGCGTTCCACGGCCTGACGGCTCATCGTCGTGATGGCCGCGGTCTGGTCGTAGTTGGTGCCGGTGAGGGCCGTGTCCATGGTGAGTACGTTGTGCGGGTCGAACCCCGGCGCCACGGTGTGCAGCGCGGCGAACGTGCGAATCAGCAGACCCGCGCCCACCAGCAGCACAATCGCCAGCGCCATCTCCGTAATCACCAGAACGCTGCGCGCCTTATTTTGCCGCAGGCCGGAGCCGGATCGAGAAGTGGCTTCTTTCAGCGTGGAGTTGATGTCCACGCGCGATGCGTGGAAGGCCGGCACCAGACCGAACAGGACACCGGTGATGAGCGAGAGCAGCAGCGTGATCCCGAGCACCGTGGCATCCAGCGTCACAGCCGAGCCATTCTCGCCAATGCGCGGAATGTTGCCCGGATTCACCGCCAACAGGGCGCGCACTCCCACCGCGCCGAGCGCTAATCCGGCGACGCCGCCCATGGCTGAAAGCAGGACGCTCTCCGTAAGGAGCTGACTGATAATACGACCGCGGCCGGCGCCGATCGCGCACCGGATGGCGATTTCCCGGGCGCGTCCCGTGGCGCGAGCCAGCAGCAGATTGGCGACATTGGCGCAGGCGATGAGCAGCACGCAGCCCACCGCGGCCATCAGGATGTAGAGAGTCTTGCGGACATCGCGCACCATCAGATCCTGCATGGGCTCCACAGTGAAGCTGTTGCGCGGGCCGATGGAATCCGGGAAAGCGCGCCGGAATTCCTCGCCGGCCAAGTGCATGACCGCTTTGGCTGAGTCGAGGGCAACTCCGGGCTTGAGGCGCGCCGCGACGCGGAAGAAGTGGCCCTGGTTTACGCTGTTCGGATCGGCTTGAAACGGCAGGTAGAGGTCTGGCGCAGGGTCGAATGCAAAGCTGCGCGAGAGCACACCGAGGACACGGTACGATTCGCCGCCGAGGGCAAGCGACTTCCCGACGATGGCCGGATCGGAGCCAAAGCGCCGCTGCCAGATACCGTTGGAAAGGACCACGAAGTTGCCGCCGCGCGGGCGGTCCTCCTCCTGAGTGAAGGTGCGGCCCAAAGCGGTCTGCGCGCCGAAGAGGTGAAAGAACTCGTACGAAACGTGGATGCCCTTCACCTGTTCGGGCCGGTCTCCTCCAGTCAAATTCATGCCGGGACCGCCGGTATCGTACGCCGCCACATCTTCCAGGACGCTGGCCTGTCTGCGCCAAACGTTGTACTTCGGCACGGAAGCAGCCGATCCCGTACCCTGCGGTGAAGTGTTCATCAGGGCCACGATGCGGCCGGCATCGGGATAAGGTAGCGGCTTCAGAATGACTGCATTGATCACCGAGAAGATGGCAGTGTTCGCGCCGATTCCCAGCGCCAGCGCCGCGACGGCCGTGACGGTGAAGCCGGGGTTCTGGCGGAACATGCGAAAGGCGTGTTTGACGTCGGCGGCGAACGTTCCCATGACGAGGAGTTAGACGCCCGGAGCGGCGGAAAGTTTGGGTTACTTCTCGCCCATCAAGCGCGCCAGCACGGGCTCAATGGCTTCCGCCATCATGCGCTGACCCGTGGTATCGGGATGCAGTGAGCCGCGCGGCGTGGGCAAACGCGAATCATAGTACAGTTCGTCGCGCACTTCGCCATCCTTCTTGAAGATGCTGCCGATATCCAGGAAAGTGGCGATTTTCGACTCGGCGTATTGCTTTGCGAGATAACGATTCACCTCGTCGTCGGCCTGGCTCTTAACGGCGGAGACCCG
>DASZMZ010000105.1:0-3053 GCA_035551455.1 Candidatus Sulfopaludibacter sp. | reverse complement strand
CGGCTACCGCCTCCTCCACACCAACCCGCCCGCCGCCACCGCTCCCGCCAACCCCGCCGTCAAACAGATCGCCGTCCTGCCTTTCCAGGTCGCCGCCGAAGCCGACACCGTCCGCAGCACCGCCGACGGAGTTTCCGACGTCCTCACCTCGGGACTCGCCAATATCGAAGGCATCGCCGTCGTCCCCGCCGCCGATATCCGCCGCCGCAACATCACCGCCCCAGAGGCCGCCCGCAAGTTCTACGGCGCCAATCTGGTGGTCACCGGTACCGCCCAACAGGCCGGCGACCAGGTGGAATTCACCATCAATCTGCTGGACACCGTCAAAGCCGTCACGCTCGACAGCCGCAAATTCCTCTACGACCCGAAGAACCCGCTCGTCTCCCGCGACCAGATCGTCACCCAAACGGTCCGCATGATGAAGCTGGAGTTGCCCCCCGCCGCCCTCACCGCCATCAAAGCCGGCGACACCAATACCCCCGACGCCTACTCCGCCTATCTCGAAGGCCGCGGCTTCCTCGCCCGCTACGACCTGCCTGGCAACATCGACCGCGCCATCGCCGCCTTCAAAAAAGCCACCAAACAGGACGCCAATTACGCGCTGGCCTACGCCGGACTCGCCGAGGCCTACTGGCGCAAAGCCCGCTCATCCGGCGACCTGCAGGCCCTGACCCTGGCCAATCAGAATGCCGAGTATGCCGTCGGGTTGGACCCGAATATGGCCATTCTCCACTCCGTCCTCGGCTCCGTGTATACGGACCGAGGAAAGCCGGAAGACGCCGTCCGCGAGTTCCAGAAGGCCATGGAATTGGCGCCGAATAATGCCGAAGCGCCCCGCCAGCTTGCCGAGGTTTACAAGACCCAGGGCCGTGTCGCTGAGGCCGAAGCCCTCTTCCTCCGTTCCACCAAAGCCCGCCCCACCGATTGGTATGGCCACCTCTTGCTCGGCATCTTCTATTACGAGCGGGAACGTTATCCCCAAGCCGAAGCCGAACTCAATCAGGCCAAATCGCTCACGCCGGATAACGATATGGTCCGTCTGGACCTGGGCACGGTCTACCGGATGCACGGCCGGTATCGCGAAGCCGTTGAGGAGTTTCAGCAGAGCCTGCGCATTCGCCCCGCCGCCAGCACCTTCGCGGCCCTTGGCGGCGCCTACTACTACGAGCACCGCTTTGCCGAAGCGGTGTCCGCGCTGGAGGCTGCCATTGATCTGGATTCGAACGATTATCGCTACTGGGGCAATCTCGGCATTTACTACCGCCGCACGCCCGGCAATGAGGCGAAGTCCACAGCCGCTCTCACCAAGGCGCTGGAAATGGCCACGCGTTTTGCCGGCACCAAGAAATCCGACATGAACGTGCGCGCCGATATTGCCGAATACCGCGCGCGCCTGGGAGACACGCGCGGCGCGATCGCTGAGATCGACCGCATTCCAGCCGCGTCGCGCCCCCCGCTCACCGCGCGTCTCGCCCTGGTCTACCAGATTGCCGGCGATCGCGCGAAGGCCGTCGCCGTCATCAAGGCCAATCTCAAAAGCCCGGAAAGTCTCAACCAAATTAAAGACGATCCCGACCTGTCCGAACTCTGGCCCGACGTGAAACCGGGTTAGTTATTGATAATCGGCGAATCCGCCGAAATGCTCTGTGCGGCCGTAGCCAGATCCTGCTTAGCCTGATCCAACAGACCCGGAATCCGCGGGTCGGTTTTGTTGTCAATAGCCAGTTCATTGATGAACTGCAGCTCAGCGATAACGGTCTTCAGGTTGATTGCCATTTCGGCAATATAGCATATCCGTCCGATTTCGCACCCTTTTCCTGCCGAGTAGGATAGACGATCGCCTTGCGTCGTCTGTCGAGCCGCCCGCATCGAGTTCTACCCCACCTGTGGTAAGATTCGCGCCAGGATGCGAACATCTTTTCTCTTACTGGCATGCGCAATCTGGGCCTCCGCACAGCCCCCCGCGGCCCCGCCCGCACCAGCAGCCCCAGCCGCCCCGCAGCAGCAGCAGCAGAACAATTCCGACGAAGTGCTCAAGCGCATCGACGACGTGATGTGGCACTTCGACCTCGGCGATATCGCCGACATCGACAAAGTCGAATACACCAGCCTCCCGCCCGCCCACATCCCCAACCCCAAAGCCCCCGGCGCCGGCAACCCCCTCATCATCCGCGCCTACACCTTCATCCCCAAGAATCTCGACCGCTCCAAAAAGCAGCCGCTCATCGTCTTCGCACACCAGGGCATCCACGCCAATTCCGACACCCGCGACGCCCACCTCTTCCGCGAACTCCTGCAGCAGGGCTACTCCATCTTTTCCGCCGATTATCGCGGCAGCACCGGCTACGGCCGCGGCTTCTACGAGCAGATCGATTACGGCGGACGCGAAGTGGACGACGTCTACATCGGCACTCAGTGGATGCTCGAAAATTATTCGTTCCTCGACCCCAAGCGCGTCGGGATGATCGGCTGGAGCCACGGTGGACTCATCACTTTGATGAATATCTTCGCCCACCCCCAAACCTACGCCGTCGCCTACGCCGGAGTGCCCGCCAGCGACCTGGTCGCCCGCATGGGCTACGAAGGACCCGGTTACGCCGCCCTCTACTCCGCCCCCTATCACATCGGCAAAACCGTGCGCGAGGATATCGGCGAGTACCGCAAGCGCTCGCCCGTCACGCATGCCAAGGAATTGCAGACGCCGCTCCTCATCCACACCAATACCAACGATGAAGACGTCAACGTCCTCGAAGTCGAGCACCTCATCGAAGCCCTGAAAGCCGAGGGCAAGAAGTTCGAGTACAAGATCTACGAGAACGCCCCCGGCGGCCACTACTTCAACCGCACCGACACTAAAATGGCGAAAGACTCCCGCAAAGAAGTCTGGAAATTCCTCAATGGCTATCTCAAGCCCGACCGGCCTGTAAACTAAAACGAATGGCCATTCGCATCGGCGACACTCTCGGCGACTATCAGGTGATCGGCCTCCTGGGACGCGGCGGCATGGGCAAAGTATTCCGCGTCCGCAGCCTGCTTACCGAGCGCGAGGAGGC
>DASZMZ010000104.1:0-35502 GCA_035551455.1 Candidatus Sulfopaludibacter sp. | reverse complement strand
AAGTCCTCAAGTGGGCTCTATCCACTTTTGGGGACTCCTTCGCGATTGCCACCAGCTTCCAGAAGGAAGGGATGGTGATCGTGGACATGGCGGTTCGGCTGAATCCTCGGGTCCGTGTGTTTACTTTGGATACGGGGCGTTTGCCGGACGAGACCTACCTCATGATGGACGCAGTGAAGAAGCGCTACGCCATCGACGTGGAGGTGGTCCGTCCGGACCCCGCGGAAGTGGCGGACATGGTATCCAGCCGGGGCGTAGACCTGTTTTACGAAAGCCCCGACAATCGCCGGCTCTGCTGCGAGATTCGAAAAGTTCGGCCCCTGGAGCGTAAGCTGGCCGGTTTGGAAGCTTGGGCTGTGGGCCTGCGCCGCGACCAATCCTGCGAGCGCGCGGAGACGCCGAAGGTGCAATCCCTGGATGGCCGGGTCAAAATCAGTCCCCTGGCCGATTGGGACCGCTCCCGAGTAGATGCTTATGTGAGCAGACGGAAGCTGCCGGTCCACCCTTTGTATACCCGCGGTTTTGCGACTATCGGCTGCGCTCCCTGTACGCGGTCGGTGAAACCCGGCGAGGATGAACGCGCCGGACGCTGGTGGTGGGAACAGAACGAGAGTAAAGAGTGCGGAATTCACGTGACCGCGGCAGGACTCGTTCGACGATCTGGGCTACACTAGAACGTTTGGGTCTGGTTAGTTGATCGATCTCCACTCACACACTTACGAATCCGACGGCACGTTTTCACCGGCACAGCTCGTAGATGAAGCTGTGCGCGCGAACGTGCAAATCCTCGCCATCACGGACCACGACACATTTGCCGGCTTCGATCAGGCGGGAGCCGCGGCGAAACAAGCCGGCGTCGAGCTGATCTGCGGCATCGAGCTATCCACCAAACTGCACAGCCGCTCTGTCCATCTGCTGGGATATTTTCTGGCCAACGACGGGCTGGTGGACTTTCGAAAGTGGGTGTTGGATCTGCAGGCTTCGCGGCGTGAGCGCAATGCGCGCCTCGTGAAGCGGCTTCAGGAACTCGGATTCGATATCACGCTAGAGGAAGCCGAAGCCCGCGGCCGCGGAATGACCGGCAGACCTCACTTCGCCCAGATCATGGTGGAGAAGGGCTACGTCTCGAACCTTCGTCAGGCCTTCGACGATTATCTGGACGAATCGGCGAAAGGCTATGTGTTTCGGCGGGAGCCGCTTTTCGCGGAGGGCGTGCAGAAAATCCGGGAGGCCGGCGGCATTGCATCGCTGGCACATCCGGTTCGTGTCCGCGGCGATGTTCCCGCGCTCATGCAGGAACTGTGCGATTCGGGCATGAACGCCATCGAGGCATACCATAGCGATCACTCGCCGGCCGATACGGCGCTCTATCTGGATCTGGCTACCCGCTATGGCCTGCACGTGACCGGCGGGTCGGATTTCCACGGCGCCGTGAAGCCCGATGTGAAGCTGGGCAGTCTGAATATCCCCGCCGATCTGGTGGATCGCCTCCGCGCGCACGTAGGCTAGGCTTCAGCCGGCTTCAGCGAGTCCTACCGGACCAGCACGCGGGCGGCGCCGCCGAGGAGTTCGGTCGCGGGATTGGCGTGAGGGGTCCGCACGTAGGCCATTCCCAGGACCTTGCCCGAATCCGATGAATAGACCGACGAAGTAATCTCTCCGGCCTCCGCATCTCCCGCGGTGAGTTTCGTCCCCGCCGCCGGAATTTCCGAAGCATCCATTTCGAAACGCACCAGCTTCTTATTTACGTGACCCTGGGCGCGGATGCGCTCGACAATCTCCTGGCCCAGATAGCAGCCCTTCGTGAAACTGACGGCGTGCATCTGCTGCGTCTCCTGGGGCAGTGAGTTTTCCCGAATATCTTCTCCGTATCGCGGCTTCCCGTTTTCGATCCGCACCTGGCGAAAATCCTCCTCGGTAGCAGGACTTGCGCCGGCGGCGGCGAGTTGGCGCACCATATCCTCGCCAGTTCCCGAGGAAATCACTCGAAAACCGGGCTGTCCCGAAATGCTCAAAACAGCGACCGTCGCATCGCCCCACTTCACATGGGCATAGTCGGCACCCGGATTGGGCGCATTCAAGGAGGCCAGGACGGCTGCCGCACCCGGACCTTCCAAAGCAATCTCGCTAGTCCCGGCAGTGACGTCCACCAACTCCACCTGGTCCGCGATGATGTAACGCCGGATGTGTTGATACACCTTTTCCCGCAATTCGGGGTCGGTCTCCAGAAGGAAATGGTCCTCGAAGCAAAGGATGTTCAGATCGGCCTGAATACGGCCCTGTGGACTGAGCAGAAACGCGTAACATCCGCTGCCCGGTGTCATTTTCTTGATTTCGTTGCTGGTGAGATTGTGCAGCAGACGCGCCCGGTCGCGGCCGTGCGCGGTGATCCTCCCGCGGGTGGAGACATCCAGGTAAGCCGCCCCGCGGCGGAGTGCTTCGTAACCCTCGCTCATCTCTCCAGTTTAGAAGATGCGCGAGAGCCACGCCGAAATCAGAATAATGACCAGGCCGGAGATGAGCATGCCGGTCATCATCCGGGTGCGGCGCGGATTGTCGGGCTTCCCGATCAGAAGCGCTACTGCAAACACGTGGAGCACCAGCAGCATTTTGATGCCGAAGAGCATCTGGTAAGTCGCCGTATGGCCCGGCGTGCTCAGCAACCGGTAGATTCCGGAAAGAATGAGGCCGATCATGGCCGCCAGCACCAGGGGCCTGTAGGCCGCCCCGGCTTTATTCGCCAATTCATTCGCCGAGTCGGCCGAAAGAGTTGCCACCGCGGGCGCCATCACCAGACGCGCGTAGAGAACCCCGCCCACGAGCGTCGCCATGGAAGAGATGTGGAGCCACCGCATGAGAATCGTGAGTATGTCGGGCATAGCCTTAGAGTATACAATCGGCGTATGATCCATGAGATCCTCCCAGTCGGCGTGCTGCAATGCAACTGCTCGGTATTCGGTGACGAGCAGACCGGCGAGGCGATGGTGGTGGATCCGGGCGACGAAATTTCGCGGATTCTGGCGATTCTCACCAGGCATAATCTCACGGTGAAAGCGATCGTGATCACCCATGCGCACATCGATCACATTGGCGGCGCGCAGAAGCTGAAACAGGCCACCGGTGCGCCGGTTTACATGAATCCAAATGACGCCGAACTGCAGGCGATGATGCCGGTGCAGGCCCAATGGATCGGCGTGCAGACGCCGGACGCCGTCGACATCGATGTGCCCGCGAACGATGGCGACCGGTTGGTGGTGGGCGTCACCGAGTTCCACGTGCTGCACACTCCGGGGCATACACAGGGCAGCGTCAGCCTGTACATTCCCGCGGAGCAGATGCTGGTGGCCGGCGACACGCTGTTCCAGAGCAGCATCGGACGAACGGATTTGCCGGGGGGCGATTACCACCAGATTCAGCGGTCCATTCGCGACAAGCTACTGCCGCTGCCGGAGGAGACGATCGTGATTCCGGGCCACGGCCCCAACACCACAATCGGCGACGAAAAGGAATTCAACCCGTTTCTTCAGGACTAGGTCGAGATGCGCTCCACTCACACAAAATCCGCGGTGCTGGCGCACGCGCGCGGCGCAGTCGGCATTGAGTCGATCTATCTGGGCGAACCGGGGCCGGGCGAAGTCCTGCTGCGTATGGAAGCCTGCGGCGTCTGTCATTCCGATTTGTTCGTAGCCGGACTGGAGAAATTGCCGCTGGCTCCGCTGACACTGGGCCACGAAGGCATCGGCCGCGTGGAAAGTACCGGACCGGGAGTAGCCGGTTGGCTGCCCGGAGACCGCGCCGGCGTTACGTTTCTGGGTACCAGCTGCGGAAGCTGTGAGTGGTGCCTAACGGGTCGCGAACGCTTCTGCCCGAAGCAGACGAATTTCGGATATACGCTGCACGGCGCGCTGAGCGAATACGCCATCGTGCCGGCGTCTGCGCTGATTCGGGTTCCGGAGGAATTGCCGGCGGCCGTCGCCGCGCCCCTCTGCTGCGCCGGCTGGACGGCGTTCGGCGCGCTCCGCGAGGCCGCCCTGGAGCGCGGTCAAAGCGTCGCGCTGTTTGGCCTGGGCGGTTTGGGTCATCTGGCACTCCAATTGGCCAAAATGCAGGGACTGCGCATTGCCGCCGTGGATATCGCCGCCGACAAGCTGGATATGGCACGCGAGTGGGGCGCCGAAGCGGCCGTCCACGGCGACAGCGCCGGCCGCACTTTGCAGAAGGAATACGGAGGAGTGGACGCCGCGCTCGTGCTCACGCCTTCCTCCTCCGCCATCCAGCAGGCCTTCCGATCGTTGAAGCGGAACGGCACGCTGGTGTTGGTGGGTCTGGCGACGAACCAGTACGAACTCCCGCTGGTGGACACCGTGCTCAAAGGCATCGCCATTCGCGGCAGCTATTTGGGTTCACGCCAGGACCTGGCCGAGGTTTTCCGCCTGGCCGGCGCGGGTTTTCTGAAACCGCACATCGAGACGCATTCCCTGGCCGAAACTCCGGACGTTCTCGAACGCTTGCGGCGCGGCGAGTTGATGGGCCGCGCGGTCATTACTTGGTAAGATTCTGAGCATGGCGAATGTGTACCCTCCCAATCCGGAATTCGTGAAGCGCGCGCGTGTGCAAGGCCTGGAAGCCTATCAGGCGCTGTACCAGCAGGCCGCCGAACATCCCGAAGAGTTTTGGGGTGAGCTGGCGGAGACGGAGCTCACGTGGTTCCAGAAATGGTCGCACGTTTTCGAGTGGCATCCGCCCTTCGCCAAATGGTTTGTGGGCGGCCGCCTCAATGCCAGTTACAACTGCATAGACCGCCACCTCACTACCCATCGCAAGAACAAGGTCGCCATCCTCTGGGAGGGTGAAGCGGGCGAACAGCGCCAGATCTCGTATCAGGAACTGCACCGGCTGGTCTGCCGTTTCGCCAACGTCCTGAAGGCTCGCGGACTGAAGCCGGGCGACCGCGCCATCGTCTATATGGGCATGGTGCCGGAGCTGGCCATCGCGCTGCTGGCCTGCGCGCGCCTGGGGATTACGCACAGCGTGGTGTTCGGCGGCTTCTCGGCGGAAGCGCTGCGCACGCGCATACAGGATCTGGAAGCTCAAGTGGTGATCACCGCCGATGGCGCCTGGCGCCGCGGCAAAGAAGTGCGCCTCAAAGACGCCGTGGACGAATCGCTCGAAGGCTGCCCGAGCGTCCGCGACGTGATTGTCTACCGCCGCACCGGCGGCGCCATCGCCATGCAGGAGGGCCGCGACCACTGGTGGCACGATCTGGAGGAGGGCGTCAGCGAAGACTGCCCCGCCGAGGAATTGGATGCCGAGCATCCGCTCTTCGTGCTCTACACTTCCGGCACCACTGGAAAGCCCAAAGGCATCGTTCATACCACCGGCGGCTACCTGCTGCACGCCACCATGACCATGAAGTGGGTCTTCGACCTGCGTGACGAAGACACCTACTGGTGCACGGCCGATATCGGCTGGGTCACCGGACACAGCTACATCGTTTACGGTCCGCTGTGCGCCGGCGCCACCAGCATGATGTACGAGGGCGCGCCGGATTTTCCGCAGCCCGACCGCTTCTGGCGCCTCATCGAAAAATATCGCGTCAACATCTTCTACACTTCGCCCACGGCCATCCGCGCCTTCATTCGTCAAGGCGATCAGTGGCCCAACGGTCACGATATGTCGAGCCTGCGCCTGCTCGGGTCGGTGGGGGAGCCGATCAATCCGGCGGCGTGGGAGTGGTATTACAAAGTGATCGGCAAGGAGCGCTGCCCCATTGTCGACACCTGGTGGCAGACCGAAACCGGCGGCATCATGATCGCGCCCATGCCCGGCGCGGTGCCGCTGAAGCCCGGCTCCGGCACGCTGCCTCTGCCCGGGATCCTGGCCGACGTGGTGGATCTGCAGGGCAAACCGGTGGAGGCGAATAAAGAGGGTTTCCTGATTATTCGCCGGCCCTGGCCCGGCATTTCGCGCACTCTCTGGAAGGATCCGGACCGGTACCGGCAGGCCTATTGGGAGCGCATCGAAGGCGTCTACCTGGCCGGCGATGCGGCTCGGCGCGATGAAGACGGCTACTTCTGGATCCTGGGTCGCGTGGACGACGTGATGAACGTCAGCGGCCATCGCCTGAGCACCATGGAGATTGAATCGGCGCTGGTGAAGCATCCCGCGGTGGCGGAAGCGGCGGTGGTGGGCAAGCCTCACGAGATTACCGGACAGGCTGTGGCCTGTTTCGTCACCCTGAAAAAGGGGAACTGGAATCACGAGGAGCTCGGCGAAGAGCTGCGCAAATGGGTGGCGCATGAGATCGGCAGCTTTGCCAAACCGGAACAGATCCGCTTCACCGACGCGCTGCCCAAAACGCGCAGCGGCAAGATCATGCGGCGCCTGCTGCGCGAGATCGTCACCTCCAACTCGGTGACCGGCGATGTCACGACGCTGGAAGATCTTTCCGTGGTGACGCGCCTCGCCGCGCAGCACGACGAAGATTAAAAATCTTCCCACGAAGATTAAAATCTTCCCATTAACGCCATTTAACGGCCCGAAAAGGAACCCTGCAAGTTTGCATGCATCTCATATTTCGGAGGTGAGCAGTATGTTCCGTAAAGGTTTGATCGCCTGCGTATTCGCAGGAATTTTGGCTTCCGTTCCGCTGTCGGCGCAGGTGGTGGTTCGCGTGGGGCCGCCCGCGCCGGTTCGCGAGCGCATCGTGCCGTCTCCCGGCCGCGGTTACGTCTGGACTCCCGGATATCACCGCTGGGACGGCCGTGCTTACGTCTGGTCGCCGGGCGCCTGGGTGATGCCTCCCCGGCCGCATGCCCACTGGGTGAAAGCGCATTGGATGCATCGCGGGGGCGGCTGGGTCCTGGTGGAAGGCCGCTGGCGGTAGCAGGAAAAGGGCAGGCGGTGGGTGCGTCTGCCCTTTTCTTTGCTCTAGTAATTTGTTTTGACAAACCAAACTACCCACCGTATACTTCCCTTCAGTGACTGACCCCGGGGTAGAAACCGTTCTTCGCTGCTACCCGCAAATCTACTTTGCCTGCCACCGCAGGCACGTCCGCGATTCCAAAACCAAGGCCGTACTCAGCGCGCATCAGGCCAGTGTGCTGGACCATCTGGACGATCGGGAAGGCACGTCCCTATTGGAACTGGCGCGCCACATGGGCGTGACCGCTTCTACCATGTCGCTCATGGTCGACAGGCTGGAGCGCGGCGGATATGTGCGGCGCGAGCGCAGCCACGAAGACGGGCGCCGCGTGGACCTCCGCCTGACGCCGGCCGGCGTGCGCATCAAAAAGCAGCAGAATGTTCTGGAACCGGAACTGGTACAGGCGATGCTGGCCAACCTGGATGCCTCACGGCGCGAGCGCGCGCTGGCGGGCTTGCAACTCCTGGCCGAGGCGGCGCAGGAGCTGATGGCATCGGGAAAACTGAATCGCTTTTTGAGAGGGGGAACGAAATGAAGTGGGTATTGCTGGCGATTGCGGCTCTAGTTGTGATTGTGGGGTTGGCAGCGGCGGTTGGATCGATGCTGCCGGTGAAACATCGCGCCACGCGAAAGGCCCGCTTTCGCGCTTCGGCGGAGGCTTTGTACGCCGTGATTGCCGGGCCGCCGGAGTGGCGCACCGGCGTGAAGAGCTTCGGCATCCTGCCGGAGAAAGACGGGCGAAGGCAGTGGTGGGAGGAAGACAGCCACGGTCAGAAGATCACTTACGAATTGATTGAAGAGTCGCCGGCGCGCCGCCTGGCCACACGCATCGTGGGTCCGAATCTACCCTTTGGCGGCACGTGGACCTTCGAGATCGCGCCCGCACCCGGCGGAGGCGCCGACCTGCGCATCACCGAAGACGGCGAAATCTACAACGTAATGTTCCGCTTCATGGCGCGCTTCTTCTTCGGCTATAACGCCAGCATCGAAGGCTACCTGCGCGACCTGGCCACCAAATTCAGCGACACCGCCGTCATCGAGGCATAACATGGGACAGGAAATCGACTGCCGCATGCGCCACGGGGCGCGAGCCCTGAACGGCCGGGCATTTCTGGAGACCGACCACGTTCTGTTTCGCGGCGCGGAGCGCGTGAAAATCCTTTTCAAGGACCTGACCGGAGTCCACGCCGCCGGTGGAATTCTGAAGCTGGACTTTGCCGGTGGACCTGCCGAACTGGAACTCGGTCCAGCGGCGGAGAAGTGGGCGCACAAGATTCTGCATCCGCCTTCGCGCCTCGACAAATTGGGAGTCAAGGAGGGGCTGAGCGTGCGCCTCGCCGGCCAATTCGAAGAGAAGTTCCTGGCCGAATTGCGCGAGCGGAAAGTTCCCGCCGATGCCGCGAAGGGCAAGCAGGACCTGATCTTTTTCGCCGGTCAGGAAACTGGGGATCTGGCGCAAATCCGCAAATTGGCAGGCGGCCTGAAAGCGGCCGGTGCGCTGTGGGTGATTTATCCGAAAGGCGTGGCGGCCATCCGTGAAATCGAAGTGATCGAAGCCGGCCGCGCCGCCGGATTGAAAGACGTCAAAGTCGCAGGCTTTTCCGCCACGCATACCGGGCTGAAATTCGTGATTCCGCTGGCAGCGCGCCCCCTTCTTCGGGCGTAAACTGTTTTACAAGATGCGCACGACGCTCCGGATGATGTCCCGCCGTCCTGGCTTCTCACTTCTGGCCGGACTGACGCTGGCCCTCGGAATCACAGCGGCTACCGTGGTCTTCAGCCTCGCTTACGGTATGCTCCTCAGTCCGCTGCCTTACGCGAATGCCGCGCGCCTGGTGCTGGTTTGGGAGTTTGACCGCACCTCACACAACGACCCGGGCGAAGACTTCGGACCCGTTACCACCATCGCGCCGCAGAACTTGAACCTGTGGCGGCAGAAAACCGCCACCCTGGCCCGGCTGGACGGTCTGACGTTCGGCTTCTTCTCCATCACGCAAGGCGCCAGTCCCACGGAGGTGATTGGCGGCCGCGTCACGCCCGGCTTCTTTGCCGGCCTTGGCGTGACGCCCCTGCTCGGACGGACTTTGGCGCCGGGCGATCCGGACGACGTCGTGGTGCTGGGACACAGCTTCTGGAGGACCCAATATGGCGGCGACCGGGCCATCGTCGGAAGGCAGGTTCTGCTGGCTGGCGCGAAGTACACGGTGATCGGTGTGCTTCCCCCGCAGTTCTTCTTTTACATGCGGGAATTCGCTCTGTGGACGCCGTTGCCGGCTCCGCAGCCCGGTCGCCGCGTCCGCCCGCTGATGGGCGTGGGGCTGTTGCGGCCCGGCGTTACCCAAGCCCAGGCGCAGACCGAATTTGAAGCTCTGGCAAGCCGGTTGGAAGGCCATCGCGGAGTTCGCGTGATGAGCCTGCGTGCGCAATACTCGCGGTTCTTCCGCCCCACGCTGATGGTGTTATTGGCGTCGGTGGGACTTCTGCTGCTGATCGCCTGCGCCAACGTGGCTAGTCTGCTTCTGGCGCGCGCCACCGAGCGGGAACAGGAGATGGCGATTCGCGCGGCACTGGGCGCGACGCGCCGTAGATTGGTGAGCCAGCTTCTGGGCGAGAATCTCGTCCTCGCCTTGTTCGCCGATGCCGCCGGTGTGCTGGCTGCATGGTTTCTCATACCGCTGGCGCGCACGCTGCTGCCTCTGAAACTGCCCGTTCCCATTCCGGGAGTGGAGGAGATCGGCCTGAGCGCACCGGTCCTGCTCTTCTCGCTGACCGCTACTTTGGCCACGGTCCTCATCTTCGGACTGGCGCCGGCCTTCCGCGCCGCCACCGCAGGGCTGGGCGCGCGCAGCACTTCGCCGGGCGCCGCCCAACGCCGCTTTCTGGACGCCATCGTAGTGGCAGAACTGGCGCTTTCTGTAGTCCTGCTCACAGGGGCGGGGCTGGCGATGCGTAGCGTCTATTCGCTTTTCCATGCCACCGGTTTTCGTGCCGATCATATCCTCACCTTCCGTACCCCAACTGCTGGTCTCGCGCCGGAGCGCCTCAACGCCTTCTATCAAGACGTGCTGGAGCATCTGCGCACGCTGCCGGGTGTCCGCACAGCCGCCGCGGCTTACAACTTCCCCGGGGGAGGCGGGAACGGCACGGCGCCTATCTTCGTTGAGGGGGGCAGCATCGACCCAAAAGAAGCGGGTCAAGCCGGGGTGAATCCGGTGAGCGGCGAATTCTTCGATGCCTTTTCCATCCCTCTGCTGTCAGGCCGCACCTTCTCAACGCGGGACACGCCGGGTGCGCCGGAAGTGGCGATTCTCAGCGCCGGACTGGCTCGCAAGCTCTTCCCGGGCGCCGACTCCGTGGGCAGGCGGGTGCGCATCGGTGACCAGGCCGGGAATCGCTGGCTGGTGGTGGCGGGAATCGTGGGCGATGTCCGTCCGCTGTTATCGGATACCTTGCAACCCATGATCTACCGGCCTTTCACCCAGGATCCGCCCGGCGCAACCGGCTTCGTTCTCCGCACCGCCGGGCCGCCTCTCGACCTGGCTGCCGCTGCCCAGCGGGAAGTCTGGCGGATTCGCCCCGGCCAGCCCATTACCTACGTGGACGCGCTAGAGGATGACTTGGACCAGCAGGGCTTCCGTGAGCGCCTGAGCGCGATCGGCATCGGCTGGTTTGCCGGCTTCGGTCTCTTGCTGGCGGCGGTGGGTATTTACAGTTTGATGGCTTACGTCGTCAAGCAGCGACTCAAGGAGTTCGGTGTACGAGTGGCAATTGGAGCAACCGCGACCGACCTGGTGATCCTGGTGTTTCGGCGTGGCGCAGCCCTCGTGGGTGTGGGCCTCCTGCTCGGCTTGGCCGCATCCCTGCTGCTGGCGCGGATGTTGAAGAGCCTGCTGTATGGTGTAGGGTCGATCGACGCGCCGTCACTGCTGGCATCGTCACTGCTGCTGGCGGCGGTGGCCTTCGCCGCCTGCTACGGGCCGGCCCGCAAAGCAGGTTTGGTAGACCCTATGACCGTGCTGCGCGGCGAGTAGCGCTCAGACTTGCAACACACCGGCCAGGCCGCCGGCCGGAATGCGCAGTCCCACCACGAATGTACCGAACAGGGCGTACACCGCGCTCACCTGGTCGAAGCGCATTTCGTAGATGAGCTTCTTGAAGACCAGGGGATCGTCCGCGAACAGGTCCACGCCCCACTCCCAATCGTCGAACCCGATGGAGCCGGTGATGATCTGCCTCACTTCCCCCGCATACCGGCGACCCACCATGCCATGATCGTGCATCATGCTCTTCCGGTCGGCCATCGGCTCGGTGTACCAGTTGACGGTTTCGCCGCGGCGGCGGTCCATGGGGTAGAAGCACAGGTATTTCGCGGGCGGAATCTCCGGCCACAGCCGCGGCGCCATGGCGCCTCGCTGCCGCTGCAGCACGGCCTCGATCTCCTGCTTCCACTCGTCGGAATTCGGCTGCACGCCTTTGGCGGCTAAGTCCGTATAAATCTTGGTGGTGGATTCGTAGAGGCCCAGTTCAATGATCGAAAGGTAGCTGTTGGCCGGCTCCAGATAATCGCTCAGGCGGAGGCGGGCGAGCTGTAATTCGGCCTGGTTCAATTCCTCGAAACTGCGCCGGAAGTGGACGAACATCAGGTCGCCCTTGTGTCCCAGCAAGGAAAATATTCCAGTCTGCCGTCCGTCGGCCGGCTGTTCCATCGGACCCAATACGGCGGCGGCTTCCTCCAGAATCTCGCCGCGCTGCTCCGCCGGCAGTGCACGCCAGGCGGACCAACGGAAGCGCATCATCTGGTGCAGCACGCTGGCGCCTTCGACCGTGAGCGGTACGGCAGGCAAAGCAATCTCGGGAAGAGTTTCGGGCGTCATCAAGACTATTATGGGGCATCGGCCTGCCTCTGTCCCCGCGCCCACCCCGCCAGGAAGGATTCCGACGCCGTTTCCTCCAACTCGCGATCGCAATCGGCCTGCCATTCCGCTTGTTGCCGCTCCCGCAATCGCTCGAGCAGCCGGCAGCGCCGCCGCGCTTCCAGCATGACGAGTTGCTGCTTCTCAAGAGTCCGCTGCCGCTCCGCGCGCCGGACCGCCAAATCGCGCTCCTGCCTTTGGACTCCGAGGCGAAATTGACCCAGCGCCGCGACGTCGCGGCCTTCCATGTACGGCAACTTGCGGACCTCCGCCTCGGCCCGGACGCCCGCCGCCTCCAATTGAGCACGCGTTCGATCCAGCTCCGCCACCGCCGCCACTTGCTGCTTGAAGCGCGCTTCCTCCAGTTCCAGTTGGGTCTCCCGCAGTCGCAGAACTTTTTGCAGGTTGAACACAAAGGACTTCATCTTTTGGCCACCGTCTGCATCCCGCTATCCAGGCGGCCCGCCAAAGTCTCCAATTGAGCCAGCGTTTCTGCCGCCGGAGCCCGGCTGGTGTGGTCCTGGCGCAGAAATTCCAGAAGCTCAGGCCTCAACCGGATGCTGGCATCGAGTGCGGGATTGGACCCAGCCACGTAGGCTCCCAACTGAATCAAATCCTCGGCATCGCGATACGCCGAAAGCGCGCCGCGCAATTTTCGGGCTGCCTCTTTCTGGGCCGGCGAAGCGATGGCCGAAATCAGCCGGCTCACCGAATGCAGGATGTCGATCGCGGGGTAATGGCCTTGCGCCGCCAGTTGGCGCGAAAGAATGATGTGGCCGTCCAGAATCGCGCGCACCGCGTCGCAGATCGGCTCGTTGAAATCATCGCCCTCCACCAGTACGGTGAAGAAACCCGTGATCGAACCGCGTTGAAAATTCCCCGCGCGCTCCAGAACTTTGGGCAGCAAATTGAATACCGAGGGCGTGTATCCCTTCTGGCTGGGAGGCTCGCCGGCTGCCAGCCCGATCTCCCGTTGGGCCATCGCCAGGCGTGTCACCGAATCCATCACCAGCAACACGCTGGCGCCCTGGTCGCGAAAATACTCCGCGACCGCCAGAGCCACAAAGCAGGCACGCACCCGCAGCGGCGCCGGCCTTTCGCTGGTGGCGCAGACCACCACGCTGCGCCTTCGGCCTTCCGGCCCCAACTCGTTTTCCAGGAAGCCGCGCACCTCGCGATTGCGCTCGCCGATCATCGCAATCACCGTGACGTCGGCGGAATTGTGGCGCGACATCGAACCGAGCAAGGTGCTCTTGCCCACGCCGCTGCCGCCGAAGATCCCCACGCGCTGTCCCTTCCCGCAGGGCAGCAGACCGTCGATCGCGCGGATCCCGGTCACCAGGGGCTCGGTGATGTGCTCGCGCAGAAGTGGATTCGTGGGCGTGCCGTACAGACTGTAAGTGTCCTCCACGTGAATGGCTGGCCCGCCATCGATGGGCTTGCCGAAGCCATCGATCACCCGACCCAGGAGTCCCTGCCCCACTTCCACTCGTGAATCCTGGCTGCGCGCGCAGATGGGGTCCCCCAACTGCAGCCCGTCAATTTCCTCCAGCGGCATCGATAGCACGCGGCCGTTACGAAATCCCAGCACCTGCGTCCGGATGCGCCGTCCGCCGGAAGCCCGCACCTCGCAAAAATCGCCGATTGCCGCACTGGGGCCGCGCGATTCCACCAGCAGCCCGACCACTTCGGTCACCTGTCCGGTCCACTGGAACGACGCTGCCTGTTCCACCAAGGGAAAATAGGGCGCGAGGGAGAGTTTCTCGGTCATCCTTGTTTATTCAAGCGGTCCAGAAGGCCGCGCTCGATTTCCTGAAGCTGCGAGTCCACGCTCGCGTCCAGATCGCCGCGCTCCGTCTCGAAGATCACCGTGCCGGGCTCGTGGGCGCCGTCTGGAACTACGTCGACGTTCGTGCTGGGGATTGCCTTTCGCAGGTACGCCGTTACCTGCGCGGCGTGCGAGGGGTGGACGCGCACGCGGCTGATTTCCTTGGACTGCAATTTTTCCAGCGCGCCCAGAACCAGGCCGTGCATGGCATCGGGGTCGACTGCCAATTCGCGCCGCAGCACCCTCCGTGCGATGGCGAGCGCCAGCCGCAGCACGTCCCCTTCGGCGTCCCTCCGCAGTCGCGGCCGCAGTTGACTCATTTCGTCGATCGACTTCGCCAGGCGCTCCATCACCGGCTGAACTTCGGCGGCGGCGCGGCTCTTTCCTGCCGCCTCGCCTTCCCGGAAGCCCCCGGCATGCGCTTCGCGCACCCGCCGCTCGCATTCCCGTTGCCACTCCGCCTGTAACGCCTCCGTATCCGGTTGCTCCGCCGCAGCGTCCGCCTTGGGTGTGCCAGCCTGACTGACCCGCCTCCAAACCATCGGCCCCGATTCCTTCGGATCCTCCGGCAGAAACACCCTAGACGACATACTGCTCCCCGACCGTACCCTTGAGACTGACCACACCCTCTGTCTCCAGTTGCCGCACAATCGAGATGATCTGTTGCTGCGACGCCTCTACTTCCTTGATCTTCACCGGACCCAAAGCGTCCATGTCTTCCCGCAGCATTTCGGCGCCGCGCTGTGACATGCAGCCCAGAATCTGATTGCGCAACTGCTCGCTGGTTCCCTTCAGGGCGATGGTGAGCACCTTGCGATCTACTTTGGCGATCACTTCCTTCAGCCCCATCGGATCGATGAGCAGCAGGTCTTCGAACACGAACATCAAATGGCGGATGGTCTCGGCGAGATTGGTATCGCCGCGGTCAATGTGGTCCAGAATCTCGCGGCTAGAGGTGGAGTCCAGCCGGTTCAGCATCTCGGCAACCGCCCGCACGCCGCCGTAGGATTCACGGCTGAATTCGCCGAGAGCCTTCAACTTCGAGCCGATCACGCCGGCGATCTTCATGATGATTTCGGGAGAAATCTGATCCAGACTCGCCATTCTTTGGGACACATCGGCGCGCAGTCCGGCCGGCAGCGATTGCAGTAGGGCTGCGGCTTGAGAAGAATTCAGATGCGAGAGCACCAGCGCGATGGTTTGCGGATGCTCGTTATGAATAAACTTGGCCAGTTGCTGTGGGTCGGCCTTCTGAATGGCGTCGAAGGAAGCCGCATCGGCGCCCAGCGCCTTGGTCAGGCGATCCAGCAGGCGCTTCGCCTGTTCCGGACTGAAGGCCCGATTCAGGAGCTTACGGGCATAATCGATACCTCCGCGAGCCACGTAATCGCCGGCGGTGGAAAGCTGGTGAAACTCGTTCAATACGATCTCGGATTGTTCGGCCGAAATGGCTGTGATCTTCGCCACTTCCCGGCTGACCGCTTGGACATCTTCTTCGGATAGCTGTGTGAGCAGGTCGGCGCTGGCCTGTTCACCCAGGACGATCAAAAGCATCGCCGCTTTGCGAATACCCGGAATGTTCTCTTCTTTTGTAGTGTTGAGGATCATCGGGGAACGCCTTCGATCAGCTCTCCTCTTCGCGGATCCAGGTGCGCAGAATCTGTGCCGAAAGATCCGGCTCCTGCTTTACCTTTTCCCGCAAGTGCTTCGCCAGTACCTCGGCCGCTTTGGTGATCACCGGGGAGAGCTTGAGCGCGTTCAGCGCTTGCGCCTCCATCTTCTGTTGCAGCGCCTCTCGTTGCGCCAGTTTCGATTCCATCTGTTCGGCGGCGGGACTGCCGGCGATCGCAGCCGGCGAATAGGTCTCGCCTCCCTCCGGCAGCGCCGCCGGTATGTTCACTTCCGTGACTTTCGCCCTCTTCCGGGAGCGTTTAAAGATCAGGAAAACGAGAAGTAGCAGAGCCACTCCTGCGCCGCTGGCGATCATAATCATCTTGCGATCCCATTTGATCGGCCATATCTGTGGAATGGCCGGCGCGCCGGTTGCAGGGCCAGCCTGCGGTTTGGGCACCGAGGGAGGTTCGAGTTGCAGAGTGCTCTCAAACGGTAGAGTCTCAATCACAAGTTGGTCCCCACGCTCGGCATTGAACCCCGTGATCCCGGCAACCAGGTCGCGAATCACCTTCAGTTTGTCCGCGCTGGGCGGCACCAGAACTCTCTGAAAACCGTTCTTGTCCGGCTGCCACGTGACTTCCTGATCTACCAGCACCGACAGCGACATTTTTCGGATTCCGCCTGCGGGCAGACGGGTCTTCTTCACCGTCCGGCTGGTTTGGTAAGTGATGTTCTCGGTGACTCGCGAAGTCCGGTTGGAACTTCCGGCGGGGCGGGAGGTCGGCCGCGGAAGTGTCGATGCCGTTCCGGGAACCCCTGCGGCGCTGGCATTGCCGGCGCTGTCCTCAGTCCGCTCCGAACTGCTCATCACTGAATGGGCAGGGTCGAAAATTTCCTCGCTTTGGTCTATGCCGGAAAAATCGCAATCCACCGAGACTCCGGTACGGAACTTCTCGGCCCCCAATAAGGGTTCGAGAGTGGCGTTCACTTTGGCGATCAGATCCTGCTCCACCTTGTGCCGGTAATCCAGCGAGGCCTCGGAAGGTTCGGGACCGTCCAGCCCTCCGGCAGGCTTCGGCCGCCCCAGCAGATTGCCGTTCATGTCCAGCACCGAGACCGCGTCCGGCGAAAGACCCTCTACCGCGCTCGCTACCAGATGATTGATGGCCTGGACATTTTGCGGCGCCAGACGCGACCCCGGGCGAGTGCGCACCAGCACGCTCGCCTTGGCGGGCTGCTGCGCGTCCAGGAATACCGAGTCTTTCGGAAAAGTGACGTGTACGCGCGCCTGTTCGATCTCCGCCAGCGACATGATCGAACGTTCCAACTCGCCTTCGAGTGCTCTCCGGTAGTTGATATGCTCGGTGAACTCCGTCGCCCCCAGATTGGTTTTGTCGAAGAGCTCGTAGCCGATCCGCCCGCTCTTGGGCAAGCCGGCGGCAGCCAGACTGAGGCGCTGTTCCGCAACTCGCGACGAAGGCACCAGGACCGCGCCCCCGTTCTCCGGCAGCCTGTATTCCACCCCGGCTTCCTTCAGCTTCTGTACGATTCCCGCCGCATCTTCCGCCGCCAAACCAGTAAAGAGCGGCTTGAAATCCGACTCTTTTTGCCAGTGGATCAGGTAGAAGATGCCCCCCATTACCGCCAGCGCCACCAATGCGATGGTGATTCGCTGCGTAACGGAGAGGTTGGCCAGGACTTTCTTCATGGCGTTTGCATTTGCGGCTGTTCTGCCTGATGGTTAAATCGGCGGGTTGCGTCCAAAACCTGAGGCTCAGAGCTGCATTTTCATGATTTCCTGGTAGGCGCCCACTACTTTGTTGCGGGTCTGCAGGAATAGATCGAATGACAGTTCGGCCCGATTGGTGGCCATCACCGCGGTATGCAGCTCTTCGCCCTCGCCCGAAAGAAACCGCTCCACCGACGCGGATGCATTGGTGCGCAGAGACTCCACCTGCTGCACAGCGCTGGAGAAGACGTCCTGGAAGGCCCCCGGAGAGCTCGCCGTTCCGGCCGGGCGAATAGCGCTCGGAAGGGCGGCAGGCGAAATCGGAAGAATCGGACCAGCCATAAGTTACCTCAGCGCAACAGATCGATCGAGCGCTGAATCATGTCCTTCACCGCTCCAATAGCCGCCACGTTGGCTTCGTAGCCGCGCGCCGCGCCCATCAGATCCACCATGTCTTCAGCCGGTTTCACGTTCGGGAACGCCACGTAGCCGTCTTTATCCGCATCCGGATGGCCGGGCATGTACCGGCGTTCCGGGTCGCTGGTATCGGTGACGATTTCCGACACCCCGACGCCCCCGCTGTTTACCTGGGCCTGAAACACGCTGGCGAACGGCGAACTCACATCGGTGCTTTCGAAAACCGCGTCCTTGCGCCGGTAAGGGCCGCCTTCCGGTGTGCGAGTGGTCTCCGCGTTGGCCAGATTTTCCACCAACAGTTCGGCGCGCGTGCGTTGGGCCTGCATTCCCGAGGCCCCGATCGAAAGTACCGAAAAGAGACTCATGAGCCTTGACCTTCCTTAATTGCCGACCGGACCTGCTGGATCTGCGACCGCATCAAGCTGCTGGCCAGATTGAATCGCAGCGCATTTTCCGCCAGCAGACGCGACTCGCGATCCAGACTGACGTTGTTCCCGTCATTCTTCGTCGCCAGGCCAGCCACGTCCTGTACTTGCGGCGCACCGCGCCAGGCGGAGTGAAATTCGCTTTGAAAATCGATGTCTTTGGTCTGATACCCGGGAGTATCGACATTGGCGATGTTTGAGGCCACCAGCTTCTGGCGCGCGCTCAGCAGGTCCATGTAGCGTTCGAGATGTCCGGCCACGGCATCCAGCATAGCGGTGTACCGAATGCACGCCGAACGCCAGAAACAACTGATTTGGAATCAATCACAACGCCTGCCTCGTAGCGGCAATATCTTGCCGCGAGGCAAAGTTTTGACCAGGACTCGACTAATAAGCCACTAGCCAGCGGGCCTTCTCGATAACCTTGGCCGCATTCGGCAGAAAAGCATCCTCCAGCGGAGGACTGTACGGCACCGGGGTGTCGGGAGCCGTCACCCGCACAATCGGACCGTCCAGATACTCAAACACGCTCTCCGTGATGCTGACCGCCAACTCTCCCGCCATCCCGGCAGTCCGCGTATCCTCATGTAGCAGCAGGACCTTGGACGTCTTCTTGACGCTCTCACACACCGTGTCGCGATCCAGCGGCAGCAAGGTCCGGAGATCCACGACTTCCACCGAGACTCCGTCGGCGGCCAGCTTATCGGCAGCCTCCAGAGCCACCCAGACCATGGCGCCGTAAGTCACGATCGTCAGGTCCCGGCCCTCGCGGACCACCTTGGCCTTGCCGATCGGCACGGTATAGTCTCCGGCCGGCAAATCTTCCTTAATCCGCCGATAAAGCGCCTTATGTTCCAGGAAGATCACCGGGTCGTTGTCGCGAATCGCCGACTTGATCAGGCCCTTCGCGTCGTACGCCGTGGCCGGAGCAACCACCTTCAGGCCCGGAGTCTTCACGAACCACATCTCCGGATTCTGCGAATGGAAAGGACCGCCGTGGATCCCGCCGCCCGAAGGCGCGCGCACCACAATCGGCACCGGCGCATTCCAACGGTACCGGCACTTGGCCGCGAAATTCACAATCTGGTCGAAGCCGCAGCTAATGAAATCGGCAAACTGCATTTCCGCTACGGGACGCAGTCCCATCAGTCCGGCGCCGATAGCCGCCCCAGCAATGGCTGCCTCGGAAATCGGCGTATCCACCACGCGCTTCTCGCCGAATCGCTCGAAGAAGCCCGCCGTGAGCTTGAACGCCCCGCCGTAAACCCCGATGTCTTCCCCGAGAAGGAACACGTTTTCGTCGCGTTCCATCTCTTCCCACAATCCTTCCCGAATGGCTTCCAGATATGTTGTCGGCATGGTCGGTCAGCGGCTCTCGTATACGTCGTCCAGCAGGGTCGCCGGGTCGGGGAAAGGACTCTGTTCCGCCCATTCCACGGCCTCGTCCACTTCGGACCGGACGCGCGCCTGCACGGAATCCAGATCGGACTGCGAAGCCCAACCGTTCTTCAACATTTTGGCTTGTAACCGGGTGATGGGGTCGAGCTTGCCCCACTCCTCGAACAGCCCCTGCGGCACGTAATGCGCGGCATCGTGGGCCGAGTGGCCGGTCATGCGGAAAGTCTTGCATTCCAACAGATAAGGGCCTTTGCCGGAACGCGCATGCGCCACCGCGCGGCGGGTCGCTTCGTGCACCGCCAGCACATCGTTACCGTCCACGATTTCGGCCGGCATGTTGTACGCCGGACCCCGATCGGCAACATTGGCGCAAGCCATTTGCGCGCTGAGGGGAGTCGAATAAGCGTATTGATTGTTGTTGCAGATGAAGACCACGGGCAGTTTCTGGACGCTGGCCAGATTTACACCCTCGTGCCAGTCGCCGCGGCTGGTGGAGCCGTCGCCGAAATAGCTGAAGGCCACGCCGTCCTTACCCTGATAGCGCAAGGCCATCGCCGCGCCCGCCGCCACCGGCACCGTTGCCGCTAAAGCGCTGATGATGGACATGATCTTGCGGCTCAGGTCGCCCATGTGCATGTTGCCGTCGCGACCGCGGGTCAGTCCGTCCACCCGTCCCATATATTGCGCCATCACGCGCCCCAACGGTACGCCCCGGATGAAGAAGACCGCCATGTCGCGGTGCGAGGGAAACATCACGTCGTCGTCCCCGGCCACCAACGCGGTGCCTACCGGAATCGCTTCCTGGCCGCGGCCGACATACACCCCGCCCACGATCTTGCCCTGACGGTACAGTTTGCGCTCGATGCGGTCCTCTGTCTCGCGCATCAGCGACATAAAATAAAGACACTGATGCGCCAATGCGGCCTGTTCAGGGTCGGCTTTCTGCACACTCTTCTTTTTGCCCGGTCGGGTGGCCTGGCTGGCGCTCATCGGGTATCCCTTCGACAATGTGGATGCATCCGGTAGTATAACGCCATTAACGTCGCTCTACCGGCCGCGCGCCAACCCTATCCCCGGTCGAAGAAACTGCGCGCCTGAGTCTGTGTCGTGGAGATTTCGGCCGCGGCCGCCTGCCGGTCCAGAATCCACCAAAGTCCAGCCAGTGGAACCAGTGCGGCCAGTGCCGTCAGGCCGAGATTCGCCGGCAGCAGTTCAGAGGCGTGAAGCAACCCGCCCTCGAGCGCCCCTCTGCTGATCGATCCGGGCGCGCCGCCTACGAAAATGTCCACACCAAGAATGAGGCCGATCGGCGCCAGGGCCAACGAGTACGACAGCGCATTGCGCAGGCCGGTCGAGAGGCGGGTGAGCCGGTGCCACGAGAGCAGTTCGACCATCCAGGCCCAGAAGAGTCCACCGGCCAGAACCGCCGCCAGGTTCAGGATTTGCATCCGCGGATAGAGCGTGACTGGCCGCAGTCCGGCCTTCACGGCCTTCGCCAAATACCGCGCCGGCACCGGCTTGCCATAGATCCGCGTGGTGGCTCGGGCATATTGCCAATCCTGAAACTCCGGGCTGTTCTTTTGCCCGTCCGAGTAGGGGTTAAAGAAGGTCAGGCCTAACACGTGCTTCGGCTTTGGTTGATAGGTCTCCCCCCAGGGAGCGCGAATCACCGGTATCTTACCGCCCGGCGCTCTCTCCCAGAAAGCCACGTTGACCACTACATCTACGGCTCCCTGAAGACGGAAATCTCCCTGGTCGCCCAGCCGGATCAAGTCAGACGACTTCTGAGCGAGACCCGTCAGCATTCCTACTTCGGCCCCGACCGCGAGAACCATCAAAAGAGGAATTACCGACAGGCAGAGGATGGTGCGACGCGATATCGGCAGCGCCTGCGTCCAGCGCGTGGTCACACGGGTTTGGCTGTAGGCCATCATGAGGTACATCGGCGCAAAGATCCAGTCGCCCGTGGCTACCCATATCAAGCTGACGGGAACAAATATCGCGGTTTGCCACGGCGCGAGACTGCGGAGCACCGGCCACCAGGGTAGCGAAGGCGCACCGGCCCGAGCGGTACGCTGTGGCTCGGCCATCGCCATCGATGCGCTCTGAAAGACCTCCGGGGCGGATCTCCAAGCGAACGCCGACAGCAGCACGGACGCGGCGGTACAGGCGAGAATCACCAATAACGGCTCTTTCAGGCTCACCAGCGGAATCATGGCGCAAAGCGCCGTTACCGGGCAGAACATCGTCAGCCAGCCCGGCGCCGCGAATTCCCGGATCCGCACCGAGAGTGTCGTCAGTACGGCCACCGTGAGTGGCAAAGCGATCAGCAGAACGTACGGCAGCCACTGCGTTTCGCCGGCCACCAGGAAAACGGATATACAAGCCGCAGCCGGCAGCCAGATCATCCCCAGCAGCGCGAGGCAGCGCGCCAGAAAGAGCTGGCGTCCCGATACGGGAAGCGCCGCCTCGAAGAAGGTAACTCGCTGGTGCGGCCGGGTTCGCATGTAAGTCACCAGATACACCGGCCCAATCAACGTCAGCGGCATCCAGGAGGCGTGAAACGCCGAGTGACATACGGCCGCTGCCGCCGCAGCAAGCCAGGGGGTGATTTGCCATGCCGGATCGCGCTTGAGGAATTGGAGGATCATCGGTCGCTCCCCACCATTTCGATGAACAGTTCTTCCAGCGGCACGCGCACGCACCGGGTCCCGTCCACGCCCAACGATTGGCGGATTTGCCGCTCCACCGCCTCCGGCGTGCCGTCGAATACCGCATGCCAATCGTCGAAGACCGGCCGCGCATTCAGGCAGCCCGGCAGATGCTCCAGCGTGCCGGCATCGGCGGCCGACCCGCGAGGCAGCATGGCCACGCAGACTTCTTCCCGCAAGCGGTCCAGGTCGCGATCCAGCCGCACCTTGCCTTGATCCAGCAGAATTACCCGGCCGCCGATCCGCTCCACGTCCGTCATGTGGTGCGAGGAAAACAGAATCGACGAGCCTTCGCGGTTCAGCAATTGGATGGACGTCTCCAGAAACTCGCGCCGCGCCGCCGGGTCCAGCCCTCCGGCCGGCTCATCCAGAATCAGCAACTCGGGCCTGTGACAGACGGCGCACAGCAGTGCGACCTGCCGCGCTTGCCCCTTGCTGAGCGTCTTGATGCGGCATGCCGGGTCGAGACCGAACCTCTCCAGCAACTCGCCTTCGAGGACGTGATCCCAATTGGGAAACAGATACCGGTGCAGTTCCGTCAGCTCCGAAATCGACGAGCCTTGTGGCAGCACCTGATCTTCGGCCACGTACCCCACGCGCTTCTTCACCGCGACGCCGTCAGCCACCGGAGACAGACCGAACAGCCGCACAGACCCGGCGTGCGGGAAGAGCATCCCCATCGCGATCCGGATCAGCGTCGTTTTGCCCGCGCCGTTGCGCCCCAGAAGTCCGACCACTTCCCCTGGCGCCATCTGGAAACTGACGTCCTTCAACACCGGTTTGCCCCGGGTAAACGATCTTGCGATGTTCTGAAATTCCAACACGGGAGTCATACTCTTTCCTTTTCAGTGAGTTGCAGGTGAGCGCTCTGTAGGATTTCGACCACGTCGTCGAACGAGAGACCGGACAAGTAGGCCTGGGAAAGCAACTTTCGGGCGGTTTGCTCGATTCTCTCCCGATCGGCTGCCCTGTCGGGCTCGGGTAGTGTGGCTGCCACGAAGGTGCCCCGGCCCCGCATCGTCTGGATAAAACCCAGGCTCTCCAGCTCGTCGTAGGCCTTCTTCACGGTTAAGGGCGCAATCACCAACTGCTCACTTAAGTCTCTATGTGACAGTAACTTATCGCCGCTCTTTAAACGTCCGCCAGCGATTGCTTCGGTGATCTGCCGCATGATTTGCCGGTAGATCGGAAGCTCATCCGCGGGATTGATTAGCAGTTGCACCTAAGTGATATATAACTACATGTCACTATGTCTGTCAAGATTTGTTTTTTCAAGTAGGGTTTTCAGACGGGAAAATCCGGTAATCCGACACTCACCGCATTATTAAGACCTGTAACTCCTTTATTTCGTGCATGGCCCATCCCGTGCAATTCCCGTCTCGAAAGGAGAAAGATCCATGAGCGATCCTTCCACTTACTGGCTGACCTTCACCAACATCGCATTGGGAGTCGTGGTCCTGATTTGCTGCATCGCCGTCAGCATCGGCGTCCTGCAGGAACTGGCCGCAAAACGAAAGAAGAGCGTTACCCTCTCGCGCCTTGACCAGGAGGTTGCCGACCTCGTCGCTTCCTTCCAGGACGGGCATGCTTTCCATACCCCGGGCCTCGGCATCACCATGGCCGACGGTGGCGAAGAGATCAACAAGAAAGAGGAGAGGTAAACCGTATGACCTGCCCCTTCTTGCAGGAAGCCCAGGTCAAATACTGCCGGACTGCCACTGTCCGGAAACTGATTCCTCTGGCGCAGTCGGGCCACAGCGACGAAAAGTGCATCTCGTCCCAGCATGCCAGCTGCAAAGTCTTCCAGTCGCAGTCATCGCCGGAAGCCGGCGGACCCGATGGCATCTGCCCGTATCTGCGTGAGTCCCTGATGCAGTATTGCAGCGCGGCGCCGGTCGCCAAACTGGTGCCTTACAGCGAATCGCTGCTCTCGCGGTGCGGCAACGATAGCTATCGTTATTGTGAGTTGTACCTGGCCATGGCCCAGGCCAGCACTCCGGTCGAGGAGGTGGATGGCTTCGTTTTGCCCTCACACCTGCGCTATACCGCCAACCACATGTGGCTGGACGTGGGCGAAGACAATGTCTGCCATATCGGCATTGATTCCTACCTCAGTCGAGTGCTGGGACCGGTCGAGCGGTTGACGTATGTCCAATCCAAAGGACGCCACCGGCCGGCCGCGGTGCTCACCGTCGCCGGGGTCGATCTGGAAGTAGTCTTTCCCAATCCGATCCAGTTGACGGCTTGCAACCTGTACCTCAGAGCCCACCCGTCCCGCATCACTTCGCAGCCGTACACCGCGGGCTGGCTGTTCGAAGGCGCGCTGCTGCCGGAGACTCTCGACAACCTCATGGATGGCGCTGCCGCCGGGCAGCGGATAGAGCAGGAAGAGCGGCGGATGACCGAATTCCTGCAAGAAGCGCAACCCGGCCAGCCTCGCACCATGGCCGACGGCGGGTTGTTCACCGATGGACTGGCGCACCACATCGAGCGCGACCGGCTACTGGTGTTATTTCACGAGTTTTTCTCGCCCTATGCGAGTGGAGTAGGGCAGGCCATGCCGCCTGCCGCCAACGTATGAAATTTCTGCGCAACATTTTCCCCTTTGCCGCCGGTGTAGCAGTCATGCTAGCCGCGGGCTGGGTCGGCTTCCCCCACGCCATTTACCAGAGCCGGCCTCAGCCGGTGGACTTCAGCCACAAAGTCCATGCCGATAAGGCCGGCCAAAAATGCGAGGACTGCCACGCGTTCCGTCCCGACGGAACTTTCGCCGGCATTCCCACCTTAGACAAATGCGCCGGCTGCCACGCCGCGCCCATGGGCACCACGGTGGCCGAAAAGAACTTCATCGATCAGTACGTCACGCCGGTCCGCGAACCGCAGTGGGCCGCTTATGCCCGCCAGCCCGATAACGTTTTCTTCAGCCACATCGCGCACACCAGGCGCGCGCAGATCCAGTGCCAGACCTGCCACGGAGACCACGGATCCTCGGACCACCTGTTGCCATACCAGCAGGACCGCGTGAGTGGCTACTCGCGCAACATCTGGCAGACCAGCGAACGCGTGAAGACCAGCCGCGCTTCCATGACCATGGCCGGTTGCGTGGATTGCCACCACCAGCAGGGTCTGGAACACAGTTGCCTGGACTGCCACAAATAGGGGGCTGCTATGACATCCACTCGACGAGATCTACTCAAATTCGCAGGCGGCGCAACGGTTGGGATAGCCTTTACTCCCGCGCCCTGGCGGCTGGTTACCGATACCGCCCTCTGGTCGGAAACCTGGCCCGGTGTTCCGCGTACGCAGCGCGGCGAAATTCGCGCCCGTTTTACCAACTGCTCGCTGTGTCCCGCCGGCTGCCCGGTGCGCGCACGCTGCCTGGGCGATCAGCCGCTGGCTCTGTTCGGCGTGGCCGAACATCCCTTCAGCCACGGAGCGCTCTGTCCCTTCGGCCTGGCCGGCCATCATCTTCCTTATCATCCGGCGCGCGTGAAACAGGGACCGGTAGCCGAAGCCCAAGCCGCCGTCACGAATGCGATCGCGAATTGCGCCGCAGGTGAACATGTTGCCTTTCTCGACCCGCGGCCCGGACGCACCGCTTCATGGACCTACCGCCGCGCGGCCAAACAGTGGAAAAACGGCGTCTACCTGACGCCCCGCCGCGAACTGGGCGGATCGCTTGCCGTCAATCTGGCCGCCGCCAAGACCGTGATCAGCGTGGGAACTCCGCTGTTCGACGGTTGGGGCACGCCCGGCAACGTCATCGCCGCACGCCAAGGCTTCCACCTCATTCAGATTGAAGCCGCCGAGTCGCGCACCGCAACCATGGCCGACGAGTGGATTCCCGCGCAGCCCGGCGCGGAACTCGAAACCGCCCGCAGATTGGCCGGGGAGCACGCAGCCGGCGGTCCGGTCCTGGTGCTGGATGCGCAGGAGCGGCCCGAAATTCTGGCGCTCAACCAGACCACGGGCGCACTCGGCTCCGCCCTGGTCACGCGCCGCGAAGCGCCCGTCCCGGACTCCTGGAAACAGGCCGCCCCGGAAACCGGCATCGACGCGCTGCCGGACCGTTCCATTCGCGTCCTGCTCATTGACGAATCGACCCCCGGCGCCTACCTGCCCTGGACGCAGATCGAAAAGAAACTGGTGGCCGACAACCCCGTGGTGGTCGTGTTCGGCTGGTCGCGCGAAGGCTATGGCCGGCACGCCAACTTCGTCCTGCCCACCGCCGTCTATCCCGAAGCCGTGGACGATATCCCGGCTGCGGTCGATTCTCCGGCCGCCATGTTCCGCCTCTCAGCCAGCCTGGTGGCGCCGCCCGCAGGTGTCGTCAATCCCGCGGAATTCGTCGGCGCACTGGCTGGCATTCCGGCAGCTTCGGCCCTCCGCGAACGCGCCGACGCCATCCACAAAGCCGGCCGCGGCAGCCTTTTCACCTATGCCGACGCCAAATCCACTTCGTTAAAAGACGTGACGCCTGACGACTTCTGGAAGGCGCTCAACGACGGCGCATCCTGGACGGACGCCGCGCCCGATCACGCCGAAGTCCCCAAGCTGGCCCTCGCGGCACCAGCTCCGCACGCCACCGAAGATGACCTGCCGCTCGCAGTGCTGATGTCCGAAGCCACCGCTGGTCTGGGCTCGCCCATCCTGTCCAAGCTCTATCAGGAATCGAATTTGCGGCTCGCCGCCAATCGCATCGTCCTGCATCCCTCGGCCGCCCGACAATGCGGCGTCGAAGATGGCGGCCGCGCTCTGCTTCAGACGCGCTGCGGAAAGCTGGAAGTGCAGGTCGCGTGCGATCCGTCGCTTCCTCCCGGTATGGTGCAGGTGGCCGCCGGCCCTTGCACACTCGATATCTGCGGCTCCTCGCCGCGCGCAAAGGTGGTGCGCATATGATCGGCCCCAACAAACACATCAAACCGGCCCGCTACGGCATGACCATCGACGTGGATAAATGCTCCGGCTGCGGCGCCTGCATGGTGGCCTGCGCCGTGGAAAATAACGTCCCGCCTGCCAATGCGAAGGCCACGGATCGCACCGGCCTCACCTGGATCCGCGTATATAAGGTCGATAACGGCCTGCCGTATCCCGAAACGCGCTCTGCCTATATACCGGTGATGTGCCAGCACTGTGGCAATGAGACCCCCTGCGCCCACGTCTGCCCGCAGCAAGCCGTCGATGTCGACCCGGCCACCGGTGTCGTCGGCGAGATGCCGCAGCGATGCCTGGGCTGCCGCTACTGCATGGCGGCCTGCCCGTATCATGCGCGCTACTTCAACTGGTGGGATCCGGCATGGCCCGCCGGCATGGAGAAGGCCCTGAACCCCGACGTAACGCCCAGAATGCGCGGCGTGGTCGAAAAATGCAATTTCTGTCACGGCCGCTGGCATGCCGCCAAACAGCAGGCCGCCGCCGAAGGCAAACCGGATACCGACCCGGTCTCCTACGTTCCGGCATGCGCCCAAGCCTGCCCCACGCAAGCCATTCAGTTCGGCGACCTGAACGATCCGGCCAGCGCGCCCGCCCAGGCCACGCGCAACGCCAACAGCTTCCGCATGCTGGAGAAGCTGAATACCGATCCCAAGATCTACTACCGGTCCAAGCGCGAGTGGGTGCGCCAGATTGCCGATGCGCCGCATCCCGCCGATACCGGCAAGGAGAACCGACGTGGATAGAGAATTCATCGCACGCGGCGTCAATCGCTGCTCCACCGGAAAGTTCCTGCTATGGATTCTTCCCTGGGCCGCCCTGCTGGCCTTCGGCCTTTACTCGGCCGGACTCTGCCTCATCAAGGGTCTGAACCAGACCAACATGGACAACCGTTTCGCCTTCGGGCTCTGGATCTTTCTGGATCTCACCGTGATCGCCCTCGGCGCCGGCGCATTCTTCACCGGCTTCCTGCTCTACATCCTGAAGATCAAGGACCTGCGCGCGGTCATCAACAGCGCCGTGGTGATCGGCCTGGTCTGCTATAGCGGCGCGGTCTGCGTGCTGGCTGTTGACGTCGGGCAGCCGCTGCGCGCATGGTTCACCTTCTGGTATCCCAATGTGCACTCCATGCTGACGGAAGTCACGTTCTGCATTAGCTGTTATCTCACCGTGCTGGCCATTGAGTACCTGCCCATCGTGCTCAAGAATCGCAAACTGCGCGAGGTGCCGTCCTTCCTGGTCTTCGAATTCGAACTGCACAAGCTGATCTATGTGCTGGCCGGCGTGGGAACGTTCCTCTCGTTCTTTCACCAGGGCTCGCTCGGCGGCCTCTACGGTGTGCTGCGCGGCCGGCCGTTCGCCTTCCGCGAGGGCTTCGCGGTGTGGCCGTCCACCTTCTTCCTCTTCATCATCTCCGCCGCCGCCGTGGGCCCCAGCTTCGTTCTGCTCACCACCTGGCTGGTAGAGAAAATCACCCGCAAGAAACTGGTGAAGCCGGAAGTCTTCAGCCTGCTGGGCCGCATCTCCGGCTTGCTGCTCGCGGTTTACGTGCTGGCGAAAACCATCGATACCCTGATCTGGCTCAATCGCACGTCGCCGGAACACGGCTTCCCGGCGTCGCAATACTATTCCTGGCAGCCCTTCGGCACCTGGATCCTGTTCGCCGAAATCGTGCTGTTCGGCCTGGTACCCGCCCTCATGCTGCTGACTCCGCGACTGCGCGCGCGCACCGGATGGCTGGTCACCGCGGCCATCCTCGCCTGCGCCGGGGTGGCTCTCAACCGTTTTGTGATGACCGTGCAAACCCTGGCCTTGCCCACACTCTCCTTTGACCGGTTCCTCTCGTACCTTCCGAGCTGGCAGGAGACGGGCACCTTCCTGGCCGTCGTCGCTTTTGGAGTTTTGGTTTATTCCATTTCGTTCCGCTACTTCCAACTCTTCCCGTCGGAACGCGAATTGAGGAGATACTGACATGCTGCCTTGGAATTATGGATTTCACCTGGATACCGGACACATCGTGTTCCTGGGAGCCTTTTATACCGTGCTGGTCGTGGTGGCCACGACCCTGGTAAATGCCTTCCTGCGAAGCCGCCGCGATTTGCAGACGAGCAAAGTGGACCACATCCGCTGGCACTCCGACTTTCACGATCTGCCGGCGCAAGACCGCGCTTGCCGGCACGTCTTCACCGGCGAATTCGAAAGCCGCGAATGTCCGTACTCGTTCGATTGCCGCGAATGCGAAACACACGCCAAACTGATCCAACACCATCCAGCCAAGGAAGTCGACGAGGAAGAGATCTTCGGCATGTCATTCCCGCTCGACCGTCTCTACCATCGCGGCCACACCTGGGCGCGCCGCGAAGAGGACGGCACGGTGACTGTCGGACTCGACGATTTGGGGAGCCGCCTTCTCGGCACGCCGGACGAAATCGTTCTGCCGCCCGCGGGCACAAAGGTTGAGGTCAACGGCACCGCCTTCCGCGTCCGCAAGAGCGATGCCGATGTCCGCGTGCTTTCCCCAGTGGATGGCGAAGTGGTCGAAACCGGCGGCGCCGCTCAGGGCTGGTATCTCAAGGTGCGGCCCTCCTCGTCAGGGGAGTTGGCTTTCCGCCATCTGCTGCGCGGCTCCGAAGTCCGCCCGTGGCTGCTTCGCGAGATGGAGCGGCTGCAACTGACACTCTCCGCCGAAGGCGCACCCACTCTCGCCGATGGAGGCGTGCCGCTGGCCGATATGTCGGCCGGCTGTCCTAAGGTTGATTGGGACGCCGTGTGCGGCGCCATGTTCCTGCAAGGGTAAGGGCCGCCGCGAACAGGGTCCACGTGGCTGGCTCACGCACGGCTGTCCCGGTCAACGAAAATGCGGCGTTGAAGGCGCCGCTCCCTGCGATATCCGTACCCACCCGAAGCCAGTCCGGGTCCAACCCTGCATCCCGCGTCCAGGTTTGCAGGTCCGTCATTCCGGGCGGAAACGGCGTGCCGCCGGTAATCGGCCGGGGCGCCGAAAGCCACAGGAAATCGCCGCCCGTCACCTGTACTTGAGGCACGAAGAAGTAGTGGCCCGCCGGCAAGTAGAAGGGCGTCGTAAAACTGACGTTGAACTCCACTTCCTCGCCCGTGGCCGGACCATTCCCCAAAGTGGTTTGATTGGGAATCGGATGAATCCCTCCGGCCGTCACCGAGTTGCCCGCCGTGAAAGAGGCGGACAGCGTCGTGGTGGTGAAATCGAGAGTCCCGCCGGCTGCGTCGCGCGAATCGAAGGCGACATCGGACGGCGAGTTCGTCCGCGTGGGCACGTTCCCGGAAGGTGGATCGGTGGAATCGAGCGGAAAAATCCGGTAGATCTCCACCACCACGTCGCCAATCGTTGGAGTTACACCGGTGAGAAGGCCGTCAAATGTCGCGCTGCTGATCAGCGTTGACGAGGTCAACGCGAAATCGTCGGCTGATTCGATTTCGAAGAGTCCGCCTGCATCCGGCCGCGAAGCCGTCGCCATGAGTCCGTCAGTTGTCCCTGTACTGAAAAAGAAGATCGACCCCGCGTGCAGCGGAGGCAAGAGCAAACAAACCGTGAGAACACCCAAACCCAATCGCATGTCATTCCCCTCCGAGAACAGATAGGAAAGACTATCCCAGGAGAGGAGTTCGTGCGACGGGTGCGAATCGTACGAGTCGGTTTGCCCGCTGTACGAAAAACCCTACCGCGGAATTTCGTATTTCTTGATCTTCTCGTACATGGTGGAGCGATCGATCCCCAGCACCGACGCTGTTTCCTTGATGTTGCCGCCGGTGCGGCGCAGCGTCTCGATGATCAACTGTTTTTCCATCTCCTGAATCGTCATGCCGGCAGGAATGGTGAGCGTTTTGGCGCCGCCGCTGCCGGCCAGAAACTGGAAATCTTCCTCCGTCAGAGATTTTGTCCGGCAGGTGACCATCGCCCGCTCCACCGCATTTTCCAGCTCGCGCACATTGCCCGGCCAGTCGTGCGCCATGAGCGCTTTCAGGCCGCCTTCGGTGATCTCGCCGACGTCTTTGCCCAGCTCGTGCGATAGCTTTTCAATGAAATGAGCCGCCAGCAGTGGAATGTCCTCTCGCCGCTCCCGCAGCGGCGGAATGCGGATCTCGATCACGTTGAGACGGTAAAACAGATCCTCGCGAAACTTGCCATCCGCCACCGCCTGTTGCAGATTCACGTGCGTCGCGGCGATCACGCGGACATCCACCTTCACTTCTTCCGACCCGCCCACGCGATAAAAGCTCCGATCCTGCAGCACACGCAGCAGGTCCACCTGCAGCTTGCCGGAGATGTCGCCGATCTCGTCCAGAAAGATGGTTCCGCCGTCCGCCATTTCGAACTTGCCCTGCTTCTGTTGAGACGCCCCCGTGAAGGCGCCCTTTTCGTGGCCGAACAGTTCGCTCTCCAGCAGAGTCTCGGCCAGCGCGGCACAGGAAACCGCCACAAACGCTTTGCCCGCCCGATCGCCGGAATAGTGCACGGCGCGCGCCACCATCTCCTTGCCGGTCCCGCTCTCGCCTTGAATCAGCACCGTGCTGCGCAGACTCGAGACTTCGTGCGCCAGAGACAGAATCTCCTGCATCCGGGCGTTCTTGCTCACCACGTCGTGTACCACGTATTGGCGGCTCAACTTCTTTCGCAGAATGGAGTTCTCGCGCTGCAGATTCTTGACCTTGATGATGCGATTGACCAGCAGGGAAATCTCTTCCGGATTGCACGGCTTGACGATGTATTCCTGGGCGCCTTCCTTCATCGCGGTGATCGCCGTGTCCACCGTTGCGTATGCCGTGATGATGATGATGGATGCTTCGGGATGCAGCCGCCGGATCTGCATCATGGTTTCGATGCCGTCCATGCCGCCCGGCATTTTCAAATCTACAAAATAGATGGCGTAATCGCGCAGCCCCGCCTTCTCCACCGCCTCGCGGCCGGATGCAGCGGTGTCCACGTGGTAGCCGTCCTCGCGCAGCCACGCGGCCAGCGACTCGCACATCACCTCTTCATCGTCCACTACCAGAATTTGCCAGTGGGTCTTCATTGCAATACTCCCTGGGCTCGCCGCAACAACGCCGAACACGCGGCGCACCATGCAGCCTGCTTCCCATCGATATGCCGGATGTTGGTCGCCAGTGACATGGCACAACTCCGGTCCGCGCAATGCACCAATCCGAACGTGTGTCCGCTTTCGTGCAGCGCCTCCTTGACGGCGCGCTCCATCAGCGCGTCCCCATTCGGCGATAACCCGTAAAACTCCTGACGCAGGCGCGCCAGCGACACCACAGCCAGCCGTCCTCCCAATTGCGCCTGGCCAAACACAAACGTCAGCACCGGCACAAACAAGTCCCGTTCCGTCACGGCCAGCAACTTCGCGCCATCCGCGGGACAGTGCCGCCCCAACATTTCCAACACGTCCGTGGAGCGATACTGTTTCCGCTCCGCATCGAACGCAAATTCCACTCCCGGCAGCCTGATTTCGCGCACCGGAAGGCTGTATTCCGCAGCCAAGCGATCGCGCACCGCGTCCAACGCCTGCCGCTCCACCTCGGGAGTTGCCCCGACGTAGAAGTACTTCATCCCTTCGCGGCCAGCTCCACAGTCGCCGGACCGGAAGCGATATGCTGCTCCAGCGGCAGCGAAACGATAAACGTGGCGCCCTCGCCGGCCCGGCTCTTCACTTCGATGTCGCCGCCATGCGCCTGAATGATTCCGTAAGAAACGGCCAGGCCGAGCCCCACGCCCTTGCCCTCCGGCTTGGTTGTAAAGAACGGATCGAAGATTTTGGTCAGGTTCTCCGGCTGAATACCCTCACCGTTGTCCGTGACCACCAGCAGCACCTCCCGGTCGCCGGTCTCTGTGCGTACCGTGACGCGCCGCTCGGGTTTACTCTGGGTGGCCTCGGCGGCGTTGAGCACCAGATTCAAAACCACCTGTTGGATTTGGGAAGAGTCGCACGCCGCTAAGGGCAGACTCTCGCACAACTCCTGCTCCACCGTCACGTTGGTCAGCTTCATCTTGTGCTGCACCAGGGAAAGCGTCATGCGGACAATCTTGTTCAGGTCGGCGGGCACCCTCTGCGGTTTGCCGCGACGCGAAAAGGCCAGCAGGTCCGATACGATGCGGCCCACCCGCGTCGTCTCGCTGATCACCTGGCCCAGATATTTGCGGAACTCCTCGATCCGCCCGGGCGGGATGCCGTCGTCCTTCAGCATGCGCTGCAACAGCATCGAAAGGTTCAACACACCGGAGACCGGATTGTTGATTTCGTGTGCCACGCTGGCCGAGAGTTGCCCCAACGACGCCAACCGGTCGGTGTGCATCAACTTCTTTTGCGCCGCCTTCAATTGCAGCGTGCGTTCTTCCACCTTGGTTTCCAGCTTCTGCGTAAAGTCATTGATCTCGCCGAGCGCTGTCTGCAGGCGGCTGCGCATCACTTCGAACGATCGGGCCAGATCGTCCAGCTCTTCACTACTGCCCACAAAGTCGAGCGGCTTATCGAGTTCCATCTGGCTGATGGCCTTGGTGCCCTCGATCAGCTTTTCGATCGGCCTGCCTAGAAAGCGACGCGTAAAGAGAATGATGAACAGGCTGATCAGCGTGATCTCCACGCCGGTCACCACCAGGACGCGATACTTCATGCTGTCCACTTCGCGGTCGACGCTTTCCAGGTTCAGTGCCAGGTCCAGTACGCCGAGCTTCTGGATTTCCGCGGGATGGGCATGGCAGGCAGCCTGGCTGCAGGAGCGCTCGTTATAGATCGGCGTCAGCATTTCCAGGCGGCGATGGCCGTCGGGCGCCCGCTGGCTGCGCACCGGGTACGTCAGGTCGAGCTTGGTGACCATACCGGTTCGCGCTTCCGCGGTTTCGGTGGAAAACATCACCTGGCCGGCGCTGTTGTACATGCGGATCCGGTCTATGCCCTGCTTCAGCGCGATGGTCTGCATCACCTGGTAGGCAGCCTCGCGATTGTCGTCCAGCATGGCGTGCCAGGTCGCGCTGGTGATGCCCTTGGAGAGCTGGTCGGCCCCCAAAATCATCGTTTTCAGGAGTTGCTGCTCCTCGGTCTTGATGTTCACCAAGCCTGAAACCGCGGCCACGATGACCACAATCACCGTGATCGATAGCATCAGCTTGCGGCCCAATCGCCGTGGCATATCCGCTATTCAGATCCTAAACTGATTGTAGCAAGCGCCGTTGGCTTACACTTTTCCGTGGAATCGAGCCAGCAGGACGCTCCCTACGTGCGGAGCGTGGCAAAATTCCCCGCGCATCGTCGCCTGCGCCAGTTCCGCCATCGAATAACTCACCACTTCGATGCCGCTTTCCGCCTCTGCCGTTTTCCGGACGCCGCGGGCGAAACAGGTCCACAACTGATTGGTCAGCCGCCCTGCCTCGGGGATCATCGGACCCAGCAACTCCACCTCAGCCGCCTGGTATCCGGTCTCCTCCAGCAGTTCGCGCTTCGCGGCTTCCGCCGGTGTTTCGCCCGGATCCACCAGGCCGCTCGGCAATTCCACCGTGTACCGTTCCACCGAGGGCCGGTACTGGCGCACCGCCAGCATCCGGTCGTCCTCCGTCAGGGCCACGATCACCGCGAAATCCGGCACGCGCAGCGAGTAATACGGCAGTTCGTCCGCCTTCATCGTCTTAGCGAGCAGGTCGAAAAACGGTGTGGAGAAGACTACCTCTGTTTTCAGCGGCTGCATCTTCTTTAGTGAAGCACGTAGGCGGTGGCATAATTTGAAAGTGACGGCTCAACGCCCCTCCACCGTGTTGTTCGATTGGGATGGAACCCTGTGCGATTCCGGCGCCGCCAGTCTGCGCGCCTTCCGCGCCTCCCTGCGCGATTTTGGCTTCGAATTCACCGACGACGAGTACCGCACCGTCTACACGCCCCGCTGGTATCACATGTACGAAGCCTTCAAAATGCCGCGCGAAATCTGGAAGCAGGCCGATCAGCGTTGGATGCACCATTACTCATCCGGCGAAGAGCCCGAACTCGTCACCGGCGCCCGCGACGTGTTGGCCGAACTCGCCCGCCGCGCCATTCGCATCGGCGTCGTCACCAACGGCACTCGCACCCGCATCGAACGCGAATTGGAGCGCATGCAGTTGGCGTCCACCTTCGCTTCGGTGGTCTGCCACGAGGATGTCACCAACTCCAAACCTCACCCGGAAGGCGTCCTGAAGGCCCTGGAGCTCGCCGGCTGCGGTATCGAAACCTGCTGGTATATAGGCGATACGCCGGTCGATATCGAACAGGGCCGCAATGCCGGAGTCTTCACCGTGGGCGTACTCACCGACTATGTCTCCGCCGATCGCATGCGCGAGAGCCGTCCAGATTTGCTGCTGGCCAATATCTGCGAGTTGCCGGACGCCCTCTGACAAGTAGGATAGACGGTCGCCTTTCGCCGTCTGTCCAGCGGAGCGCAGCTCCGCTGCCGGACAGGCTAAAGCCTAATACTGTTCACTTAGCAATTGATCCCATGCACACGTCAACGTCCCGGCGGCAGGCTGGCGGTCGTGGCAGTTTCAGCACGGCATAGGCGGTCATGGTGCGCTTCACCGCGCGAGGGCTTGAGCGGTTTCGGCTGGAGACT
>DASZMZ010000103.1:0-30747 GCA_035551455.1 Candidatus Sulfopaludibacter sp. | reverse complement strand
GGTGCCGTTTACCTGCGCCTATCTGCCGGGCAAGGTGAATCTGGTGGCGCTGGTGGTGCTCTACTGTTTCGGCTTCACTATGTACAGCCGCACCATGGCGGACTTAGCGCAGTGGCTGGCGATTACTCCACTTGCCGCTGTGGCATTCTTTGCATCGGCGGCCGGCGGATACGCGTGGCTGGCCGTCTGGCGCGGACGGCTGGCAGATGGCGAGACGGTACTGGATTTTGAAGATGCGGGCGATCCTGAGATCCGCACGTTGGAGCTCCATGCTGGAAATTAAAGGACTCACGAAGTATTACCGCAACACCGCCGTCGTGGACAACGTGAGCTTCGCCGTGCGGCCTGGCGAGGTGACCGGCTACCTGGGTCCGAACGGATCAGGGAAGTCCACCACGGTCAAAATGATCACGTCTCTCCTCGAGCCCAGCCGCGGCAGCGTCTACCTGGACGGCCGCGACATTCGCGAAGATCCCGTGGCATTCAAACGGCGTTTGGGCTACGTGCCGGAAGAGCCGATCCTCTATTCGTATCTCACGGGACTCGAATATTTGCAGCTGATCGGGCGGCTCCGATGTCTGCCTCCAGCATTGGTCGAGAAGAAGGCCAATGAGCTGTTGGATCTGTTTTCGCTGTTCGCGTACCGGCACGCGCCGATCTCGGCATACTCGAAGGGCATGAAGCAGCGAGTGTTGATCTCGGCGGCGCTGCTGCACGACCCCGACGTGCTGATCCTGGACGAGCCGCTCTCCGGCATCGACGTGACTTCGGCTCACCTGTTTCGTTACCTACTGACGGAACTGGCCCAACAGGGCAAGATGATCCTGTACATTTCTCACGTACTGGAAGTGGTCGAAAAGGTCTGCGCGCAGGTGGTGATCATCTATCGCGGCAAGATTCAGGCGGCCGATTCGGTGGAGCGGCTGCGCGACCTGATGAATCTTCCGTCGCTGGTGGAGATCTTCGCGCAACTGGCAGAGGAACGCGATTTGCAGCAGGTTGCGCGCGACATCGTTGAGGTCATGCGCGCCAGCGCTTGACTAGATCCTGCGCGGCGGCGGGCCATTCCGGAAACAGGAACTGAAATCCGGCAGCCTGCAGCCTCCCGGGGACCACACGCCGGCTCTTCAGAACCAACTCGGACTCCGTGCGCATGAAGAAGGCTCCGACTTCGATCAGCCAGGCTGGAGCCGGCAGCCCGACCGGCGCGCCCCACGCCGCACGCAGCGCGCGCAGGAAATCGGCATTGGCCAGGGGATTCGGCGATGCCACGTTGACTACACCGGTGAATTCCTGGCGCGCGATCAGGAATTCGATGGCGCGGGCGAAATCGGCGTCGTGAATCCAGGAAACAAACTGGCGGCCGTCGCCTTCGGTGCCGCCCAAACCACGTCGGACCAGGCCCAGCAGTACGTCGAAGGCGCCGCCTCGATCCGGACTGAAGGTGATGGCGCTGCGAATCGCCAGCTTCCGCGTGCGCGGTGTCGGCGAAGAAAAGAATGCCGCCTCCCAGGCCTTGGCGACCTCGATCGAAAAGTTCCATGTGTCGGGCGCGCCGGGTTCGTTGCCGCCCGGTTCGCCGGTCGCTTCGTCCATGGGTCGGTCCAGCGCGTGCCGGTAGATGGTGGCGGTGCTGGCGTTGATCCACAATTTGGGCGGCCGCTCCAGGGAGCCGATCACCTGGTTGAGCAGCAGAGTGCTGCGCACGCGCGATTCGCGAATGGCACGGCGGTTGGCGGTGTGATACCGGCAATTGACGCTACGGCCGGCGAGGTTGATGCAGACATCGCTCTGTTCCAGCTCGGCCGTCCAACTGCCGGCCGTAACTCCGTCCCATTCGACCACCCGCCACGGGGCAGGTTGCGGGTGGCGGCTCAGCACCGTCACGGTGTGGCCTTGCGAGTGAAAGTGGCGGGCGAGTATGCCGCCCACTTGTCCGCTGCCTCCGGGTAGAACGATTCTCACGGCAGATACCTCCGCCACTCTTCGGATTCGGCGATCTGGCGAATCACCTGATTGCGTTCTCGCAAGAGTCGGCGCATGTACCGGCGCAACACCAGCAGTTCGGCCAGGCGGCCCAAAATGGGGAGAGGCGCGGCGAAGCGGAAGACGTCGCGCATTTCGGTCTGGCCGCCGGGAAGCGTGCGGAAGAAATGATCGTGCTGCATGGAGCGGAAGGGGCCGGCGATCATCGCGTCCTGAAAGTACGCGGGTGTCTGCATGATCGTAATCTCGCTGGTGAGGTTGTGCCACACCGCGAAATGGCGCGCGCGCCACGTGACCTGCCGGCCGAATCCGACTAACCCCTGCGTCATGCCGCCGGTCGCCATCGCCGATTCGCCCCAGTGAATATTGCCGGCCAGGTGGACCTCCACGCTGCGGGCCAGGTCGAAGCATCGTTCGAGGGGCGCTTGAATGATCGTGATTTCTTCCAGCGTGACCATCAGTTTTCCGCCAGTGTCCGGATGTGATTCAGGACGCGCAGGTGGATGCGGTGAATGATGGCGTCGGACCAAAGGCGCCAATACGCGGCGGGCCAAAGCCCGTGCCGGTACCAGGTAGTGCCTTCCAGCATGGTGCGATTGCCGGGTAGCGGAGTGAGCCGGAACTGTCCCCGCTCCGAGACCAGGTAGCCGTGAAGGTGTTTGGGCAGCACGTGCGCGTAGGGGCTCCATTCGTGCAGGGGCGCGGGGTTTTCCGTGACGCGGAAACGCAACAGTCTCGGCTGATCCCAAACGTCGATCGGTTCGACAAAGGGGCCGGTGGAGAATTCGCATCGCCGCACGGCCCCCGGTCCGCTTCCCAGGATGCTGGCGCGCTGCGGGTACGCGAGTCCGACGCGGAAATACCACTCATGCGGTTCCGGCAATTCACTGAACGTCACCACGTGCTTCCAGACCTGTTCCGGCGGGGCCGCGATTTCGATAGCAGTGTGAACGGCGTACACCGGCGGGATGGCGGTGGCATCGAAAAGCAGGCCGGAGGGCAGTAACAGAAGCATCGGCGCCGTCCGCAGAGCGTGTCCGGCTTTGTACACCGTCCAGCTTCCCAAGGCGGCCAACGGCATCGCGAGGGGGAGGGCCATGACGATGCAGAGCAAACCTTCCAGCCCCAACGTCAATAGCAGACTGGAGCCCGCCAGTGCTGACCATAGACCCAAAGAGACCGCCTGACGGCCGGACGTCGGGCGAAATACCCAGGACACCAGACCGCCGAGAAGAACGGGAACTGCGACAAAGAGGGTCAGTCCGTAGTTGCCCGCATGAATCAGCGCCGCGCCGCCGGCAAACATCGCAGCCACTAGAATGGCCGCCACCAGGAAGCGACTGGCGTCGGCATCGAGGGCCCGCCGCAGGTTAGTCATACTTCGCTCCAGCTACGACCTCGATTAACTGCAGGGCTGCCTTTCGCACCGGCCGCATGAGCGGTAGACCCGAAAGACGAATCAGGGCAGCGACGCTTTTCGTGGACAACTCCAGCAGTTGCGCCGTGCGCGACTGCTCCGGCGATTCGTCGATCACCCAGAAGAAGATTACGCCCATCTGGAAGAACCAGAGCACGCCGGGCAGTCGCGGCTCCAAATCGCGCGGAATCCGCATGCCGCAATCCACGAGGATGCGCTGGAACCAGGCCAGATCAATGTCGCGAATCTCGCGCGTCTCCGGACTAAACGGCGACAACGGGTGCTTCGGGTCGGCGCCGTTACGAAGGAGCGCTCGCAGCACCCCGCGATTGGGAGCGAAATGCGCCAGTTTCACGCCGATCAGCGCGCGGAGGCGGCCTTCCAGCCCTTTTACGTTCTCAAGCGCCGCCTCGATTTTGGGCTGCATTTCGGTGCAGGACCGCCGGTAGAAGTCCATCACAATGGCGTCTTTCGAGGGGTAGTAATAATACGCCGCACCCGTCGCCACGTCGGCCTTCAGTGCGATGGAGCGCATGGTGGCCGTGTCGAAGCCTTCCTGACGGAATAGTTCGAGGGCGGACTCCAGAATGCGGAGGCCGGTCTCTTCGGCTTTGGGGGTCGTCTTGGTCGGCATATTTTTGAATGTGTTCAAAAATAGAGTATGCCGAGTCGCGGGCCTAGTCAAGAATTATTTTTGAACGCGTTCAGACTGCCAGGCCGAACTTCCACAAAACGTAGCCGATAGCCTGCTTCACGTAGTTCCAACGGTCGCGGAACATGCCGGGGTTGGTCTCTTTTCGGGGAGAACCGTACACCTTCAAGCCGCGAGCTTCCAGCATCTGCTTGGCCCGGTAGATGTGGTAACCGTCGCTCACGACGATCACGGAATGCAGTCCCATGCGGCTCATGATCTCATTCGCCATAGCGGTGGATTCCAGGGTGCTCTCGGCCTCCGTCTCCACAATGATGGCTTCGGAAGGTACGCCGTGGCTAACCAGGTAGGAGCGGCCCACGCCGCCCTCGGTGAACACGGGGTCGCCTCCCGCGCCGCCCGTGGTGAGGATGTGCGGGGCCATTTTTTGGCGGTAGAGTTCCAGCGCATGGTCGAGCCGCGCGCGCAAAACGGGCGACGGGCGGCCGCGATATTCGGCGGCGCCGAGCACCAGAATGACGTCGGCAGGTTGGGCCTCATCGCGGACAGACTGCCGCTCAATGCGGACCGAGAGGTACGCGATATAGAGGATCAACGCGGTCATAGCCATGACCAATGCGTTCCATACGGCCCGTTTCATCTGCGCTATTCTGATCTTCGAAACCCTATTGTAAACAGATGCCAAAGCCGGAGACGATCACCAGCGCCGCGAATCCTCTTTTGAAAGACGTGCGCCGAGCGATCGCGAGAGGTGGATTGACCGAAGACGGCTGGTGCGTGGCGGAGAGTTTCCATCTGCTGGAGGAAGCGCTGCGCAGCGATTGCGCAGTCAAGATGGTGCTGGCCGGCGAATCCGTGCTTTCCGCCGCGGAGGCGCACGTGCGCCGCTTGGCGGGCATCAAAATCATCATGGTGCCCGACGCTCTGATGCAGAGTATCTCCGGGACGGAGAACAGCCAGGGAGTGATGGCGCTGGTTCAGCCGCGCGAGTGGAAGCTGGAACAGTTGTTTCGCGGTTGTCCGCTGGTGGTCGTCCTGGACGGTCTGCAGGATCCGGGAAATGCCGGGGCGATTCTGCGCGCGGCCGAGGCCTTTGGCGCTACCGGCGCACTATTCTTGAAGGGTACAGTGAGTCCGTTCAATCCCAAGACGCTGCGGGCTTCGGCCGGGTCGCTGTTCCGTGTGCCTTTTCTGACCGGGATGGACGCGGCCCTGGCACCGGCGGCGTTGCAACAGCATCAGGTCACCTTGTATGCGGCGGTCCCGGCGGGCGCCGGCGGGAAGGTGCACACATTGGCCGAGACGGACCTCCGCGCCAAGTGCGGACTTATTATCGGCAACGAAGCTCGGGGCGTGAGTAGCGTGCTGCGCGGGGCAGCGCTGGATCTTTCGATTCCCACAGTGGGCGTGGAATCGCTCAATGCCGCGGTGGCCGCGGGCATCATTCTCTACGAGGCGCGGCGACAGAGGAGTCTGCCACAGTGAGTCTCTTCGATAACACGCCTCCGGATGAAGACCGGTCGCCGGGCGGATCGGGCAAGCGGCCGCTGGCGGAGCGAATGCGGCCCGAGCGGCTGGAAGACTATGTCGGCCAGGAACACATTCTGGGTCCCGGCAAGCCACTGCGCCGGCAGATCGAGCGAGATCAACTCACCTCGATTATTCTGTGGGGGCCTCCGGGAGTCGGCAAGACGAGTTTGGCGAAGCTGATCGCGCGCGTCACCCGTTGCGAGTTCATCCCGTTCAGCGCCGTGCTCAGCGGCATCAAGGAAATCAAGGCGGTGATGGCCGACGCGGAGAAGTTGCGCAATCTGGGTAAACGCACCATCCTCTTCATCGACGAAATTCATCGCTTCAACAAAGCGCAGCAGGATGCGTTTCTGCCTTACGTGGAGCGCGGCGACATCATCCTGATCGGCGCCACCACGGAGAATCCTTCGTTCGAAGTGATTTCGGCGCTGCTCTCGCGGTCGCGGGTCTACGCACTGCGCGGGCTGACAGTGCCGGAGTTGATGGAGTTGCTGCGGCGCGCGCTCCCGGTGATCGGACTTACGGCGCCAGACGACCTGCTGGAGCAGATCGCCATCTACTCGAATGGCGATGCCCGGCAGTCCTACAACACGTTGGAATCGGCGGCCGCGGCGGCGCAGGACGGCCAACTTACCGAGGCCGCGGTGCAGGACGCCATGCAGCGTAAGGTGCTGCTCTACGACAAAGGCGGCGAAGAGCATTACAACCTGGTCTCCGCGCTGCACAAGTCCGTGCGATCCAGCGACGTGGATGCCGCCCTCTACTGGCTCACCCGCATGCTGGAGGCCGGCGAGGACCGTCTGTACATCGCGCGCCGCCTCATCCGCATGTCCATCGAAGACATCAGCCTGGCCGATCCGCGCGCTCTGGAGCAGTGCGTGGCCGCCATGCAGGCCGTTCACTTTCTGGGGATTCCCGAAGGGGACCTGGCGCTGGCGCAAGCCGCCATTTATCTGTGCGTGGCGCCGAAATCGGACGCCGCGTATCGGGCCATGGGCGCGGTACGGCAGGACGTGGAACAGACGGCCGCTGAACCGGTGCCCATGAATTTGCGCAATGCTCCTACGCGCCTTATGAAGGAATGGGGATATGGCGAAGGCTACCAGCACGCGCACAAAGTGGAGAACGCCATTCCGGACATGGAGTGCCTGCCGACATCCCTGGCCGGGCGCCGCTACTACTACCCCACGGATCGCGGCCTGGAAAAGCGCATTGGAGAGCGTCTGGAAGAAATCCGGAAGCTAAAAGGGAAGCAGTAACGGGCTTCCGCAGCCTATTTCTTCGGAGTTAACTTCAGATTCAGCACAGCTTCCTTGCGCGAATCGAAGGAACTGAGGGTCTTGACGGGGCTGGCGCTGCCTTCGAATTCGGCCCGCAATTTGTAGTCGATATCCGGGCTGAGTTCGTGAAAGTAGTAGGCGCCATCCTTCTGGGTGTAAAACGTGCGGACTTGCAAGGTCTTGGTGTTCTCCAGGTAAACGCGAGCGCCGTTTACCACGCTCTCGTCCGGGGCGCTGACGGTCCCCTGAACGCTGCGGCTCTGGTCCTGTCCCTTTTTCTTATTCTGTGCGAAGCTGCCGCTGGAACAAACCATCAGAACGGCCAGCAAGACCATGCAAATTCTGTTCATGTGCGGCCTATTTCCAATCCTCATCGGCTTCTTCTTCTCCCTCATCTTCCAAGAAGCCGTCTTCGTCTTCCTCGTCCTCTTCGGCTTCTTCCGCCGATTCCAGCTCCAAGGGCTCGGTACCAACCACCTTTAGAGCCGCACCACACTCATCGCAGCTGATGGTGTCGCCTTCGTCGACGTCTTCTTCATCTACATCGATCTTTCCATCGCAAACGGGACATTCGACCATGGCAATTTCCTCCCAAACTCTACTGATAAACGATAGACTACCGTCTTCGCAACTAGGGTTACGTGTCCAACGGATTTTTATTTAGCGGCCTGTTTGGCCAGCCGGCGGCGTGTTGTCGCCGGTACGATTCCCTTTAATCGTAAATACACAAAAAGCTGCTGGCGATGAGTCAATTCGTGCTCTTTGATGCTCTGCAGCATTTCCAGCCGTGTCACTTGCTGGCCATCGAAACGGGTAACGATACCGTCAAAAAATTCAGCCGGCTTCGCCGCGAACGCCGCTGTACGCTGCGCCACGGCTTCGCGAAGCGCCGCCGCCAGTGCGGCTGCATCCGAATCGGCAGGAAGCTCTCTCAGGTGATCTTTCAACTTCGCGCGGAATTCCGGAGTGGCGAAATTGTCTTCCCCGGCCAGCAGCAGGCCGGTGAGTCCGTCACCCGCGTCCAAAACGTGGCGCGCAATCTCACGAAACGGTGTCAAATCGGAAGTCGGATGGAAATCCAACTCGCTGGCCGGCATGTCCTCAACCGCGATCGCCGTATCGTTCCGGATGGCTTTCCAGGACTCGAGAACCTGTTCCACTCGCACCATGTCCCCATTGTGGCACAGCCCCGAATCCCCGGAGTTCGGACCGGTCCAAAAGACAGCGGTAAAAGCCCTGTGCCACAATAAAAGTATCCATGCACCAGAAACTGAACGAGAGGGTAGTGGACCTCAATCCACAGGAAACCACCGAGTGGGTAGAGGCCCTGGATCAAGTTATCGACGAAGCCGGCCCCGACCGTGCTGCATATCTTTTGGAGAGGCTGACGGATCGTGCTCGCATTAATGGGGCTGAGCTGCCGATTCACCTCAACACGCCCTACGTGAATACCATCCGTCCCGAGGACGAGGTGCCGTACCCGGGCGATCGCGCGATGGAGCGCCGCATCAAGAGCCTGATTCGCTGGAACGCGATGGCCATGGTGGTCCGGCAAAACAAATACGACGCCGGGATCGGCGGCCACATTTCCACGTACGCCTCGCTGGCCACCCTGCTCGAGGTGGGCTTTAATCACTTTTTCCATGCCAAACACGGCGATCAGCCCGGTGACCTGATCTACTTCCAGGGTCATGCCTCGCCCGGCGTGTACGCGCGCGCTTTCCTCGAGGGCCGTCTTTCGGAAGAACATCTCAAGAACTTCCGGCATGAACTCCGCGACCATCCGGGTCTTTCTTCGTATCCGCATCCGTGGCTGATGCCCGACTTCTGGAATTTCCCGACCGTCTCCATGGGTCTGGGACCCATCAACGCCATCTACCAGGCGCGCTTCATGCGGTACCTGGAAAATCGCGGCATCATTCCGGCCACTCCTCGAAAGATCTGGGCATTCCTGGGCGACGGAGAAATGGATGAACCCGAATCGATGGGTTCGCTGACGCTGGCATCCCGCGAATCGCTGGACAATCTGATCTTCGTTATCAATTGCAATCTGCAGCGGCTGGATGGCCCGGTCCGCGGCAACGGCAAAGTGATTCAGGAACTGGAAGCGGCCTTCCGCGGCGCCGGTTGGAACGTAGTCAAACTGATTTGGGGCGAGGATTGGGATTCCCTGCTGGCTCGCGACACCACCGGACTGCTCATGAAGCGCATGGGCGAAGTGGTGGACGGCGAATTCCAGACCTATGTCACCAAGGACGGCGCTTACATCCGCCAGTATTTCTTTGGCAAATATCCCGAACTGCTGGACTTGGTTTCGCACCTCAGCGATGACGACTTGAAGCGCCTCCATCGCGGCGGCCACGATCCGCGCAAAGTCTACAACGCCTTCAAGGCTGCGGTGGAGACCACTGGTCAGCCCACTCTGGTCCTGGCCCACACCATTAAGGGATATGGGCTGGGTGAAGCCGGCGAAGGCCGCAATATCACCCATCAGCAAAAGAAACTCAACGAACAGGAAATCGCGCACTTCAAGTCGCGCTTCGAAATCCCGATCCCGGATGAAGCGGCGCGCAATGCGTCCTTCTACCGGCCGCCTTCGGATAGTCCCGAAATCGCCTACCTGCACGAGCGCCGCCGCCTGTTGGGCGGGTATATGCCCAGCCGCACGGTGCCGCCCAGTCAGTTGGAAGCTCCGCCGCTGGAATACATGAAGGAATCGCTGGAAGGCTCGGGCGGCCGCGAAGTCTCCAGCACCATGGCTTTCGTCCGGGTGCTCACCCTGCTGATGAAGCATCCGCAGCTCGGCAAGCATATCGTGCCGATTATCCCGGATGAAGCCCGTACGTTCGGCATGGAATCGCTGTTCCGGCAGTTCGGCATCTACGCCAGCAAAGGCCAGCTCTATAAGCCGCACGATGCCGAGATGTTCCTCTACTACCACGAATCCAAGGACGGCCAGATTCTGGAAGAGGGCATCACGGAAGCCGGCTCGATGGCGTCGTTCACCGCCGCCGGGACGTCGTACTGCACCTACGGGACGGAGATGATTCCGTTCTTCATTTACTATTCGATGTTCGGTTTCCAGCGCATCGGCGACATGATTTGGCTGTTCGGCGACGCGCGCGGAAAGGGCTTCCTGTGCGGCGGCACCGCCGGGCGGACCACGCTTGCGGGCGAAGGGCTGCAGCATCAGGACGGCCACAGCATCGTGCTTGCCAGCACCGTGCCCAACTGCATCAGCTACGATCCGGCATACTCCTACGAGATCGCCATCATTGTGCAGGAAGGCATCAAGCACATGTATCAGGAGAACAAACCGGGCTTCTACTACCTGACCCTGTACAACGAAAACTATGCCATGCCGGCGATGCCCAAGGATCTGAAGCCGGAAGATGTGCTCAGGGGTATCTATCGCTTCAAGGCGGCGGAAAAGGGCAAGGCAAAGGTGCAGCTTTTTGGCAGCGGTCCCATCCTCAACGAAGCGCTGCGCGCGCAGCAGATTCTGGCCGATAAATACGGCGTGGCCAGCGATGTGTGGAGCGTCACCAGCTATAACGAATTGCGGCGCGAAGCTCTCGATGTGGAACGCTGGAACCGGCTGCATCCCGATGAAACGCAGCGCACGCCGTTCATCGTGGAGGCGCTGAAGGGCGCCGATGGGCCCATCGTGGCGGCCACTGACTATATGAAAGTCGTGGCCGATCAGTTGGCACCCTGGCTCTCCGGCCGCATGGAAACGCTGGGTACCGATGGTTTCGGCCGCAGCGACAATCGCGAGTTTCTGCGCAAGCATTTCGAGATCAATGCCGAATCCATCGCGGCGGCGGCGCTGTCCCGCCTGGCGCGCGATGGCAGGTTCGACGCCAAGAAGGCGCGGGCGGCCTTTGTGGATTTGGGCGTCGACACGGAACGTCCGGACCCGGCGCGCGCCTGATTCCGACCTTAACGCCATAGCTCATGCAAACCGGCCAACGCGTCGCAGCCTTTGGTATGGCGGTGAGCGGCGCGCTCGCCCTGGTGAAAATCGCTGCCGGATTGTCGGGCCATTCCACGGCCGTGGTTGCCGACGGCCTGGAGTCGGCCAGCGATGTGTTTGCCTCAGGCTTCGTTCTTCTGGGGCTTACGCTGGCGGCCATTCCGCCCGACGAAAATCATCCTTACGGCCACGGCCGTGTGGAAACCCTGACTGGCCTGTTGATCGGTCTGGTGCTGACGGCGGGCGGCGTCATCATTTCCTTTGCATCCCTGCAGCACCTGGGACAACCGCGCCAAACGGTCGCCGCGTTCGTCATCTATCCGCTGCTTGCCTCACTGGTTGCCAAGGCCTGTCTGGCAGCTTATAAATTCCGCTACGGGCGGCTCCTCAACAGCGACTCCCTGACTGCCGATGCGTGGAACGACACCATGGACAGCGTCTCGGCAGTAGCCGCGCTCATCGCCGTGGGACTGACACTGGCGGATCCCAACCGCTTTCGGGAAGCCGACCGGTATGGCGGATTTATCGTAGGACTGATCGTCGTCACCACCGGCATTCGCGTCGTTTACGACACGGCCATGCAGCTCATGGACACCATGCCGAGCGATGTATTGATGACTCAGCTTCGTGAGGCGGCGCGTGATGAGCCCGGCGTGCGAGGCGTGGAGAAATGCTTTGCCCGCAAGACCGGCCTGAAATACCACGTAGACCTTCACCTGGAAGTGGACCCCGAGATGACGGTCCGTCAGTCGCACGACATCGCCCATCAGGTCCGCTTACGCATTATGCAGCGGCTGGACTGGGTCGCCGACGTGCTGGTTCACGTGGAACCGGCCCCGTAGTGTTTCGCCGAACTCAGTCTCCGGCTTCGCCGGGCTGCGGCAGCAACTCGCCGCCGCTAAGTGTCTCCGGCTTGCCGTGCCACTGCGTGAAGCAATCGTGCACCACGCGGTAAATCGAACGGCGATTCTGTCCCAGCAGCTTGAGCCAATTCCACGTGCCCTTCTGCGGGAAATAGATGCCACGGAAAAACAGGCGCGAGATCAGGTGACTGATTTTGTATGGCGCCGGTTCATCCGCAATCGAATCCAGTGCCCGTTCGATTGCCGCCGGACTGTAAGAGTTTGTCCAGGCATACAGAACTTCGCTCTGCACTTCCGGAATGGTGATCTTCAAAGGCGTGTGGGCCATTTGGAAGGGCGCGAATTCCAGCCAGTGCTTGGGGCGCGTCAGCCGGCCTTCCTTCTCCAGCCGTTCATAGAGGGGCGTGGCAGGGAACGGGGTAATCTGACCGAACACGGGAAGTCCCGGCGCCCATTCGCGAATCTCGGCCAGCGTTCGCGACGCCACTCCCGGCGTATCGTTGTCCAAGCCGAAAATGAAAGACGTGATGGCGTAAACGTGCCGGCTCGCCAGGCTCTGCAGTACGCGGGCATAGTCTGCGGGTTTGTTGAAGCTCTTGTTCACACTGGCCAGATTGGCCGGGTCCAGCGACTCCATCCCGATAAAGATCCACTTGCCGCCGGAAGCCGCGATCAGGTCCAGCAGCTCCTCATCTTTCAACAGATTCGCGCTGATCTGGCCCACCCACGACAACTCGGCCCCTGCCGCAATGATGTCGCGCAGCAGCGATTTGGTCCGCTTCACATTGATCGCGAAATTATCGTCGACGAAGAAGATGGCGGCCTTGCCGCGGGTACTGCGGGCCGCTTCCTTGATCTTCAGCATCTCGGCGACGATGCTTTCGTTGGTGCGGAATCGGATCGAATCACCAAAGAATCCCGTCACCGTGCAGAACTCGCAGCCGTACGGACATCCGCGGCCCGATTCGATGGGCACGATGTGGAACGTCTCCCACTCCACGTTGAAGTGGCGCATCAGCGGACGGAACATACCCGGGATGCGGTTGAACTGGCGGAGATCGATCGAGTCCCAGGGAATCTGCGGATAATCCTGCAGTGTGGGCTTGCGCTCCTGGCCGAATGCATCGACCGGAGTGTAGACTTCTTTCAACTTGCCGCAGGCGGCGTCTTGCACGATGCGCGGCCATGTCTCATCGGCTTCGCCCAGCGCCAACGCATCGGCGTGGCGGGGACCGCCGTTCTTTCCCAGTGCTTCGTCGGGACATTCGGTGATATGCGGACCGCCCATCACTACGGGGATGCCGGCCGCGCGGACGGCATCGGCGACACGGTAAGCCTTGGCGATCATGCGGGTCATGGCGCCGATTCCCACCAGGCCGATCTTTTGGTCCAGCACATACTTCACCAGTTCTTCGTCCGTCATGGGTTGCGTATTCCCATCGATCAAAAGTACTTCGTGACCGGTAGGAGTAAGCGACTGAAGCAGGAACATCCAGAGGTGCGGCATGAAATTCTGTGTTACGCCGTTGTCTGGGTTATACAGCAAGATCCGCAAGTGCTCGCCCTCCCAGCGTCCAAACAGTGACGCTGGTGTACCTTTCTCCGGCAAGTGTTGTCCGCGGAAGTCGGTCGGTTGGAGAGATAACCGGGGAGGATCCGTGTCGGTAGTACCGATTCTATCACCCTTGGTTAGTTTCGGTATGTACGGTCACAGATATTCAAACTCCACGTCTTTAATGACACAAGCGTGACTCCATTATTCTATGAGGTATGAATCTCTCCGTAGACCTGCTGCGCCACCACATCGACTATTCCGCCTGGGCCAGTCAGCGATTGGTACTGGCTGCCGCTGAGTTGACCGAGGAAGAGTTGACTCACGATTTCAGGACTGCCGACCACACTGTTCTGGAAACGCTGGTCCACACCTTTGCGGCGGATCGGCTTTGGCTCTCGCGCCTTTCCGGTTCGCCCCATCCCGGCTTCATCACCGATGCCGACCGGCATCTATCCGCACTGCAGAACGATTGGCCGCCGCTCCATCACAGGTGGCAGGAATGGGCCGCGGGCCTGACGAACAGCCAGGCGCTCGAACCCCTGGCCTATACGGATATGAAGGGCCGCCACTGGAACCAGCCTATCTGGCAACTGGTGCTCCACGTTGTCAATCATGCCACCCACCATCGGGGTCAGGTGGTTGGCTTTTTGCGCAGTTTGGGGCATGCGCCGCCACCTACGGATCTCACCGTCTACTATCGCGAAGTCACCACCAGTTTGCCCACGCCATCGGCATAATTCTCCACGGTGTGAAACGCATCGGCGATGTTCTCGAGCCGCCGTGTGTGGGTCAGCAGAGGTGCGAACCACTCGCTCTGGTTGACCAGCAACTCGAGGGCGGCTTCGGATTCGTGATTGCTCCGGCGCACATTGAAGAGGGCCAGTTCTTTGCGCCGCATCGGCGAGACTTCAAACGGCACCATGGCCGCCGAATGGATTCCGGTCAACACCACGCGCCCGCCGTTGCGTGCCACCTGAATGGCGATATTCGTGGTGTGCTCTTTGGCCGCGCAGTCGATGGCGCAATCCACACCGCGTCCGCCGGTCTCTTTGTGCAGGTACTGCGTGACGTCGATCTGGTTCGGGTCTAATGCCTCGCTGGCACCCATCATCTTGGCCATCTCGCGCCGGTGCGCCACCGGCTCCACGGCCCAGATGCGCGAGGCGCCGGCCAGCCGCAGGCAGGCAATGGTGTAGAGCCCGATGGGTCCAGTGCCGAACACGGCGACGGTTTCGCCCAGTTGAATGGAGGCGAATTTCAGGGAGTGCATGGCCACGGCCAGAGGCTCCACGGTGGTCGCCAGTTCCAGCGGAAGCTCTTTGGGAATGGCCAGCAAATTGGCCGCCGGCAGATTCACGAATTGGCGGAAGAATCCGGGCAGGCCGGGATTGCTCAGAAAACGAATGTTGGCGCAAATGTTGTGGCGGCCGCTGCGGCAGAACTCGCAGTGGTAGCAGTAGAGCGCCGGTTCGAGCGCCGCGCGGTCTCCCGGCGACCAGCCCGTCACTCCGGCGCCGGTCTCCACCACCGTGCCCGCCGGCTCGTGGCCCAGAACCATCGGATAGGTGCAGGGAGTATCGCCAACCGCGCCCTCCGCATAGGAATGGATGTCCGATCCGCAGATGCCCACGGCATCCACTCGTACCTGGACTTCGCCGGGTGCGGGTTTTTCAAGGGCCTGTTCCACCAGGCGGAATTCACGGGGTGCGATCAGTTCGGCTACCAGCATGGGTCTGCTGCCATTGTAAAATAACGGGAGATGCTCAACTTCCGCGAGTTCGAAGCCGGTCCTGATCCTTTCGGCCGCAAGTTCCAGGTGTACTTCAAGTGGCTGCAGACTGCGATTTCTATTCGCCACGCCGACACCGTGGATGTGAAATTCGTTCTGGTGGATGAAGAGGGCGGCAAGACGGAAAAGACCATCGCGCTGCCCCATGCCGAACTGCTGAAGGTCAGCAAGGAAACCAATCGTCCCATGGACGACCCCTGGTGCTCTCGTTTGGCGATGAAGCATCTGCTCCACCTGATCGAGACCGGCGAGGACATGGAAAAAAATCTGGTCACTTTGTCGCTGGCCGAGATCCGTGACTATGCCGCTGTTTTGGCGCGGGCCGAACGGGAAGCCACTCCGGCTTAACCTGCCAGCCACCTGCTCTTAACCGTTTTGTAACCTGCGCGCGCTAGAGTGGGTTTCGCATGTCGCGGGTTTCGGTTCCCATTCCGGTAGTAGTCTCCGGTACTGCCCTCACTTGCCTGTCCCTCATTCTGCTGAGTCTGCTATTTCCACACGCAGGCGCGCTGGTGGTGCTTCTTACCAGCCTGATGCTGGGTCTGGCGAGTGCCGGGATGGCGGCCATCTTCTACTATTCCGCCGCCGGCCAGGCACGCGAGATGCGCCGCAGCATGGAGACCCTGCTGCGTCCCAGTCACGACTGGAATTTCACTCCCTCAGACGACGAAATGGGTGCGCTCGCCTCTTCGCTACAGCTTTCGGCGCGCCAGGTGCGTGTGATGGTGGAAACCGTACAGCGCGAGAGTTCCCGCTTGGAAGCAATTCTGAGCAGTATGGTGGAGGCCGTGGTGGCGGTGGATCCTCTGCTGCGCATCACCTTTGTCAATCGCGCTTTCGCCGAGTTGATGGGTGTGGCGCTGCCGATTACTCCCGGCGTCCCGTTGGTGCAGGTGGCGCGCGACCATGCGTTTCTGGAAATGTGCACCAGCGCCCTGGATTCGGGAGAGTCGCAGCAAAAGCGTCTGATTCTGGCGGCGGCCGGCGCCCGCTCCTTCGACGTCCAGGTGGCCCCGCTCACGGGAGACGCGCACCGGGGCGCCATCGCCATGCTCTATGACGTCACCGAGATCGAACGCCTGGAACGCATTCGCCGTGACTTCGTCGCCAACGTCTCCCATGAATTGCGCACTCCTCTGGCGGCCGTCACCGGGTATGCCGAGACTCTGCTCGAAGGCGCGCTGGAAGACGGTGAAAATGGCCGCAAATTCGTGGAGATCATCCTGGCCAAAGCGCGCCAGCTAAACAATATTTGTACGGACCTCTTAGTGCTCTCGTCGCTCGAAAGCGGCAAAGCGCCGGTGCCGGAGCCGGTCTCGCTGCGCGAAAGCATCCAGAACGCGCTGCACACCGTGGAACCGGTGGCTAGGAACCGCGGCGTCCGCTTGATCTGTGGAGCCTTCGACGATTCCAGCGTGCTGGGCCACGAGGTGAGGCTGGAACAGGTGTTTGTGAATCTTCTGGAGAACGCAATCAAGTTCAACCGTCCGGATGGCGAGGTGCGGGTAGACGTCGCTCGCTCCAACGGCCACATCGCGATTCACGTCAGGGACACGGGACTCGGTATTCCCTCGCGCGACCTTCCGCGAATTTTCGAACGTTTCTACCGCGTGGATAAAGCGCGCTCCCGCGCTACCGGGGGCACCGGACTGGGCCTGGCGATCGTGAAACACGCCGTGGAGCAGATGGGTGGATCGGTATCCGTGGAGAGCCGGCTGGGGCAGGGTTCTGTGTTTACTATAGCCCTTCCTCCAGCCGAGAATAACGTTTCCGCAAACTGATATTCACAGAATCGTGACTAAAGGTCACTATACTCGGTACTCCGCTTATGAAAACTTCAGTCCAAAAAATCCTGATCTCGTGTCTGCTCGCCTGGGCAGCCATCCCCCTCTGCAGTGCTCAGGGAAGCGGTTCCAGTGAGATCGCAACGCTGAAGGCCAAGCTGGCCGAACAGCAGAAACAGATCGATTCGCTGGTGCAGGTTCTCAAAGACCAGCAGAAAGCGCTGGACAACCTCAGCAGCAGAGGCGCCGCCTCCGCGCCGGGACTGTTGGCCTCTACCACGCCGATGCTGGCGCCGACGCCCGCCGTAACCAGCCCCAGACTGGCTCCGCCGCCCCAGAAGACGACCGCCGACGCCGCGCCGTCTCCCCTGCAGATCCAACTCGGTAACGTCACCATTATGCCGGTGGGTTTTATGGATCTGACGGCCGATTGGAAGGACAAGAACGCGGGCGGGTCGCTGGGTAGCAACTTCGGCAGCGTGCCTTACAACACCGCGGCCACCTCAAAGTTGGGCGAGTTCCGCTTCAGCCCGCAGAACTCTCGCATCGGCTTCCGCATCGATGGCGAATGGAAAGGCACCCGCTTCATCGGGTATAACGAATTCGATTTTCTGGGCACCAGCGGCGCCAATAACACCAGCGTCACTAACGGGGCCTTCGTCCCGCGCCTCCGCCTGTTCTGGGTCGACCTCCGCAAGGGCAAAGTCGAATTCCTGGCAGGTCAAAGCTGGAGCATGCTGACTCCGAACCGCAAAGGCATCTCGGCGCTGCCCGGCGACCTCTTCTATAGCCAGGTCACGGACGTGAATTACGTGGCGGGCCTCACCTGGACCCGTCAGCCCGGCGTGCGCGTCCTCTATCACCCGTCCGAGAAAGTCACGCTGGGTCTCTCTCTTGAGAATCCCGACCAGTACATGGGCGGATCGGGCGGTAGCGGCAGCGTCACTCTTCCCTCGGCTCTTACGGGCCTGGCCAACACGCAGCTCGACAACCAGGTCAATCAACAGGTGCCCAATGTGCACCCCGACATCATCGCTAAGATCGCTTTTGACCCCAGCTCTCACGCACACATCGAATTTGCCGGAATCGAACGCACTTTCAAAATTTGGAATACCACCACCGGCAATGCCTTCTCCGGCCAGTACTCGACCAAGGCCGGCGGCGGCGGCTCAGTGAACGCCAATCTCGAAGTGTTCAAGGGCTTCCGTCTCATCACCAATAATTACTGGAGCGACGGCGGCGGCCGCTACCTCTTCGGTCAGGCGCCCGACGTGATCGTGCGTGCCGATGGCAGCCTCAGCCCCATTCACTCCGGCGGCACGGTCAACGGCTTCGAAGCAACGGTTGGAAAAGTTCTTCTTTACGCGTACTACGGCGGCATCTATGTCGGACGAAATGTGGCGGTGGACGCCAACGGCACCAGCCTTGTTGGCTACGGCTACCGCGGCTCGTCCAACAGCCAAAACAAGGCCATTCAAGAAGTGACGTTTGGCTTCAATCAGACTGTATGGAAGGACGCCAAGTATGGGGCCATCAACTTGATGGGCCAATACGAATACCTGACCCGCAACCCCTGGTACATTGCAGTCAACTCGCCCAAGGCCACTCACGACAACACCATTTATTTCAATATCCGGTATACACTTCCGGGCGGTGTTCCGGCCATGAAGTAGGGCAAGCCTGCGGCACCCTAGTAGCGCATTTGTAACACAAGCTAAACGTCGCTGTAATGTCCACGTGCGAACTTAAAAGAAGGAACAATCTATGAAAATCAACAATCAAATGGTCCTGGTGACCATGGCCGCTCTCGGCCTTGCCGGCATCGCGGCCGCGCAGTCCCTGAATGGGGCTGGTGCGACGTTCCCGAATCCGATTTATACCAAGTGGTTTGAAGAGTACCGCAAAGCTCACCCTGGAGTGGAGATCAACTACCAGTCGATCGGTTCGGGCGGCGGAATCACCGCGCTCACCAATCAGACTGTCGATTTCGGCGCCAGTGACGCGCCGATGAGCGACGCCGAAATCGCCAAAGTCAAAATCCATCCGCTGCATTTTCCGACCGTACTCGGCGGAGTCGCCGTGGCTTACAATCTGCCCGCTTTGAAGCAGCCTTTGAAGCTGGATGCGCCTACCGTTGCGGCGATCTATATGATGAAGATCACCAAGTGGAACGATAAGGCCATCGCTGCGACGAATCCCGGCGTGAAACTGCCGGACACCGACATCGCCGTCGCACACCGCGCGGAAGGCAGCGGCACCACCTACATCTTCACCGAGTGGCTCACCAAGGCAGCGCCCGAGTGGGCCAAAGGACCGGGTACCAGCAAGCAGCCGAAATGGCCCGGCGGCATTGGCCAGCAGGGCAACGAACAGGTGGCCGGCTTCGTCAAGCGGACGGAAGGCGCCATCGGGTACGTGGAACACGGCTACGTGCTCCTGAACCACATGCAGTCAGCGCTGATCAAGAACGCGAACGGTGAGTGGGTGGCCCCCACCAATGAATCGGTCTCGGCTGCCGCGGCTGCTGCCGCCAAGGGCATGCCCGCGGACTTCCGGGTATCCATCACGGACGCCAAAGGCAAGGGCGCCTATCCGGCTGCAAGCTTCACCTGGCTGTTGATTCCGTCGCAGATCGCCGACGCGAAGAAGAAAGACGCGATCGTGGGTTTTCTGAAGTGGATGCTTGGGCCGGGCCAGCAATACTGCGTCGCGTTGGGTTATGCGCCGCTGCCGAAACCGGTGGTGGATTTGGAAATGAAACAGATTTCAAAGATCCAATAGCCTCTTATGTCCGCACCGGCGCTAGTGAATAAACCCGGGACTGCTCGCCGCTTTCTCAATGGTGACGATGTGGCACACATCGTCACCTTTGTGTTCGCGGCCAGCGTGCTCCTTGTGACGGCCATCCTGGTATGGGAGCTTTGGACCCAATCGGCCGAATCGCGGACGAAGTTTGGTTTCCACTTTCTCACCACGTCGGACTGGGACCCGGTGCAGGGACAATTCGGCGCTCTTCCGTTCATTTATGGAACGGTAGTGACCTCAGTCCTGGCATTGCTGATCTCCGTACCCCTGGGAGTAGGCGCCGCGATTTTTCTGGCCGAACTGGCCCCTCCCCGCGTGGCCACCATTTGCACGTTTCTCGTGGAACTTCTGGCAGCCATTCCGAGTGTGATTTACGGCTTGCTGGCGCTCTTTACCATTGTTCCCCTGTTGAGTAAATATGGCGAGCCCTTCCTCAAGAAGACGCTCGGCTTTCTTCCTTTTTTCCAGGGACCGGCGATCGGCGTCGGCTACCTGGCCGCTGGTATTGTCTTGTCCGTCATGATGTTTCCTTTCATCATCGCGATCTCGCGAGAGTCGCTCGCCGAAGTGCCGCGAGATCAGAGAGAGGCGGCACTGGCATTGGGCGCGACACGGTGGGAAGCCACTTCCAAGGTGGTGGTTCCTTATGCCCGGCTGGGAATATTCGGTTCGATCTTCTTGGGCTTGGCCCGCGCCCTGGGTGAAACCATGGCGGTCACCATGGTGATCGGCAACGATCCTTCGATTCATGCATCGCTATTCGCGCCCGGAGCAACCATCGCCGCCGTGATTGCCAATGAATTCGCCGAGGCCGGGTCTTCCCTGCAGGCCAGCGCGCTCATCGAAATGGGCCTGGTGCTGTTTCTGGTCACCATCGTCGTCAATGCGTTGGCGCGTCTCCTGGTGCTGGCCACTAGCAGGAAAGGAACGGCGCACGCATCATGAACCGGCTTGCCTACCGTAAAGCTGTCAATGCCGTGATGTTGTGTCTCACTGGCGTCTGTACGCTGGTCACCGTCGCGGCTCTGTTCCTGATTCTCGGCTATTTGATTTATAACGGCAGCAAATCGATCGACTGGAACTTCCTGACCAAACTGCCGATGCCTCCCGGAGAGACCGGAGGCGGTATGGCAAACGCGATTGTCGGCAGTGGTGTGATGGTCGGCATGGCGGCCCTGTTAGGGCTGCCGGTGGGCTTCCTGGGCGGGGTATACCTGGCCGAATTTGGAGGCAAGAAGTTTGCGTTTGCCGTGCGCTACATGGCGGATCTGCTGAATGGCGTGCCGTCGATCGTGATCGGCATCTTCGCCTGGGGCATTGCCGTGAAACCGTTCCACGGCTACTCCGCGTGGGCCGGCGCGTTTGCCCTGAGCTTAATGCTGATCCCGATCTCGTTGCGCACCACCGAGCAGTTCATGCTTACCGTGCCTCGCGCTCTGCGCGAAGGCGCCCTGGCCCTGGGCGCACCCAAGTGGAAGGTGATCGTTACGGTGGTGGTGCCGGCGGCTATGCGCGGTATTCTCACCGGCATGATCCTCGGTGTGGCCCGAGTGGCCGGGGAGTGCGCTCCGCTGCTGTTCACCGCACTGAATAACAACTTCTGGGCTCGCAGTCTGAGCCAGCCCACCGCCGCCCTTCCCATCATGATTTATCGCCGCGCGATTGCGCCGTTCGAAGACTGGAACCGGCAGGCTTGGGCTGCCGGCCTCGTCCTCATCGGGATGGTGCTGCTCACCAACATCGCCGCCAGATTGATTCTGTCGCGAGGGATATCCGTTCAAAAGGGATGATTATGGATAATTCGCCCAATTTTGCCGTTCCCGAGTCGGAGCCCGGTATCCGGCCGTTGGAGACGCCACCCGGGGCCAGCGACAAGCGAGGCTCGCAGACGCCGAAAATTGCGGTGAAGAACCTGAACTTCTTCTACGGGAATTTTCAGGCGCTCCACGACATCAATATCGACGTACCCGAAAACCGCATCACCGCCTTGATCGGTCCGTCGGGTTGCGGTAAGAGTACCTTTCTTCGCACCCTGAACCGGATCAACGAAATGATCCGGCATGCTCGCGCCGAAGGCTCGGTCACGCTCGACGGTGAAGACGTGATGCACGTCGATGTGACGGGTCTCCGCCGCCGCGTCGGCATGGTCTTCCAGCGCCCCAATCCATTCCCTAAATCGATCTTCGACAATGTGGCGTACGGCATCCGCGTCAATGGGCTGAAAGGCAAAGGCTCTCTGCACGATAAGGTGGAGCAGAGCCTGAAGCGCGCCGCCCTGTGGGACGAGGTGAAGGATAAGCTCCACGAGTCGGCCTACTCGCTCTCCGGCGGCCAGCAACAGCGTTTATGCATCGCACGCGCCCTCGCCGTCGACCCGGAAGTTCTGCTGCTCGACGAGCCCTGCTCCGCGCTGGATCCCATCGCCACCGCCAAAATCGAAGACCTGATGTTCAGCCTGAAGGATTCCTGCACTCAAGTCATCGTCACGCACAACATGCAACAGGCGGCGCGCGTCGCCGAGTTCACCGGATTCTTCCTCATGGGACGGCTGATCGAAGTCGACCGGACTGCGGTGATTTTCAAACGCCCTGCGCGCAAGGAAACAGAAGATTACATCACGGGCCGCTTCGGTTAGACTTTAGTACGCCAGGAAACTTACGATGCTTCATTTCCGCGAAGAGCTGGAAGAACTCCAGAGCAAGTTATTAGAAATGGGCGGCCTGGTTGAGGCCGCCATCCACAACAGCATTAACGCCCTGGTCGAGCGCGATGAAGACCGGGCGAAAGAGGTGATGTGGGGTGAAGCCCAGATCAACCAAAAGGAAATCGAAATCGACGAGCTGGCCACGCGCCTGCTCGCCCTGTTCCAGCCCATGGCGCGCGACCTGCGGTTCATCACCGCCGTCATCAAGATGAATAGCGACCTGGAGCGGATGGGCGATCTGGCCGTCAACATCACGGAGCGTGCGCTTTCGCTCATGAAGGAGCCCGTCCTGCGCCCGTTGATCGATATCCCCCGCATGGCCGAACTGGCCGAGGGGATGGTCCGCCGGAGCCTCGACGCCTTTGCCCGCCGCGATGCCGAACTGGCCCGCAACGTCCTGCTCTCTGACGATGAGGTCGATCATCTCCGCGACGCCGTCTATAACGAACTGCTCGCCTTCATGCAGGAAGAGCGCAGCACCATCAATCGGGCCGTAGCCCTCATGTTCATCGCGCAAAACCTGGAGCGCATCGCCGACCACGCCACCAACATCGCGGAAGACGTCCTTTTCCTGGTGAAAGGCATCGACGTCCGCCACCACGCGGAAACGCGGGAATAGGCTTCATCATTTTCTTTAGAATCTCGACCCAGCTGGGCCTGCCGAATTCGGGCAGCATTGCGTCGATTGCCCATATTGAACTTAGCCAGGGCCGTCAGGTGGAAGACACCTCCGCATATCGGACAGCGATACTCGAACCGGCGAGCCATCCAGCGCGTCAGTAGCAACCGGCGAATAACGCCGCCAACGCTGGGCCAATGTCGTAGCGCGGGGACATTTCGGGACCACACTATCTTATATATGCTGCCTGACCCCTCCCGCGTTTTCTCCCCACTCTCAAGGATTCACCGGGAAACGCCAGTTCATCGTCGGGATAGGAGTTAGAAGGCTTTAAAGCTGCCCCCCAGGTGCGGGTGGTCCGCACGGAGATGCAAAAAAGCAGAGCAGCGGGACAAAAATAAGGGACAATCCAGCGGTAAAGTTCACGTCTCGGAACGGGTCTTATCGCAACGCAAAACGTGGTGCCTCAAAAAAGCAAAACGGCGCATGTGATCCCGCTGGGACCTTCGTTCGCGCGAGACGACATAGCAAAAAACCAAGGCAGATCCGAGCTACAAGGCGCACGACATAATTCGCAATTGGCACGCGTGGCGTTTCCGGGTGTTCGGAGGTGTGCCAGACAACAGAGCCGCGCCCCCAAACCCACCAAGGGCCGGCCCATCCAGCATTCCGCACTCCGAAATCCGCGCGCCTCGGCCAGAATATATCTAAGCTCTCTTGCGCTTGGGGCTCTGCCATTCCACACAGGTCGTCGTTCACCGCCGCTAGAATAAGGGCGGCGCTTGACACTGGGCAGTGCCGTTCGATACAGTTTTTCGTAGCTCTTTACGAGTACGGGACATTGAAGTATTGAAGATGTCTCTGTGTCTGGCGTTTCGTCGGACCGAGTCTGGATTGGTAGCTTTTATCGGCACGTGGAGGAATTTCTCCCCGTGTCCTACGGAACGTCGCTGAAGCGACTCACGTGAAGAAATCCCTCCACGTGCCTCGCTCTATTGGTAAAGAGCCCTCTAAATGGCCGATTCGCTGCTTGCCTTTGTGCAGTCCATTAAGGTGAGCACGTGTCGCGTTCGAAATACGCCAAATCTCATTTTTCTGTGTGGTGGACCGCCGCAGAATCCAAAAGCGCCGAAGAAATACCGGTCAGTTAGGGATTACTTCATCCGCTATGTCAAAGCTAATAAACCGAAAATCGTTCCCCGACTTAGGCTTGCAGAAGACATTGGCCGCTGGATGGATCACGAAAGGTTCACTGATCTATTAGAAGTCGAAAACTACCTCGCAGATCTAGCCGAGACAATCATCCTATTCGTGGAGAGCCCCGGTTCTATCGCGGAACTCGGCGCTTTTTCGGCGCTGGTAACGGTGCAACCGAAGGTTCTTGCTGTCGTCAATAAAAAATACGACGGACCAAGTTTCATCGCGGACGGCCCCGTCCGCCACCTCCGCGAACATGGCAGTGCGGTCTACAAGTACTCTTGGAATCCCGCCACCCTCCGTCTGAACGATCATTCGAACCTAGATGTTTTCAGGGACCTAAGCGAAGAATTATGCGAGGTTCTCCAGTGTCGTGAAGACGATCACGTGAAAGAGCCCACTCTGGATTTGAAATCTCACGGCCACGCGATGCTCATGGTTGCAGACTTAATCGACATCGTGTTTGCCACTACGATGACCGATATCCAAGAGTGCTTACGTGCCCTTGGAAGAGACGTAGACAAGTCAACTCTCCAGAAGTATCTATTCTTGCTTGAAGATCTGAAGCTTATCAAAGAAGAGTATCTTAATGGACCCTTCTATGTTACAGGCGGGGGCGGACCTTACATCGCTTATGACTACAATCCGGGTGCTGAAGTTAAAAACCGAGAACGCGCCAAAATCCTGATTCGAGAAACGCTTGATGAAAAGCGAGCGAGGATCTTAAAACGCTATCAGAGACAAGCCAATCAGCACGTTGGAACAGGGGGTGCCGATCATGTCTAGCGTACTGCTTGGCCTCACAGATGTGCTCCCGCTCTCGCAAGAGGAGTTACTCAAGTTTATCTATTCGTCCCCGATGAGGTACAAAGTGTACCATATACCGAAGCGCACGCCGGGGCAGTTTCGCACGATTGCTCAGCCTGCCCGTGAAGTCAAAGCTCTTCAATATTGGGTGATGACCAACTTCTTGGCGCAGTTCCCGGTAGACCCAGCAGCCACCGCATACCGGGAGGGTAAGACTATCGCTGACAATGCGCGACCACATGCTCGCAATCGATTCCTGTTGAAGTTGGATTTTAAGAATTTTTTCCCTTCAATCCGTGACATCGATTTCAAGCGTTTCCTGGCCAAGAACGCCCCCACTGTTACGGACGCGGAGGCAGAACTCCTGAGTAGAATTCTCTTCTGGCGACCGAAAGGCACGCGTCAACTCTGTCTCGCAATCGGAGCGCCAAGCTCTCCTCTTCTTTCAAATATTCTCCTAGTGGATTTTGACCGCTCGGTATCGCGCTTTTGCACAAAGTTGGGAATAGCCTATACGCGATACGCCGATGACCTATCGTTTTCCGCTCAGACCAGCAACTTGCTTGCCGAAGCTGAACAAATGGTAGCCGGTCTTTGCACAAAGAGGCGCAACCCGCGTCTTCTACTGAACCTTGAGAAGACGGTGAGGGTCTCGAAAAAGCGGTCGCGAAAGGTGACTGGTCTGGTGCTCACAAATGAAGGCCGGATTTCTCTCGGCAGGGACTTGAAACGTGAGATCAGCGCCACGGTACACCATTTTATTACGGGCAAGCTTAACAGGGAGGAGGCGTTAGGCCTTCGCGGTACGTTAGCCTATGTTAATTCCGTTGAACCTGAGTTCTTGCATCGCCTGCGCACGAAGTACGGCCCCCAAGTTGTCCGCCAAATTCAGACATTCAACTAGCTGTCCACTTCCTCTGACCGAGGCAACCTCTGAAATCAGCGCTGACTCAAGGGGGACAGTTTCAAACGCTTCTAGCTCCTATCCCCCCAGTTCATCCTCCGTTCATCTGGCGAATTCTATACTGGGATAGCTCCATGCGATACCGCTTGCCGATAGTGGCCCTCTGTCTCCAGGGCCTTCTTGCTCAAACTCCGGCTACCGCGCCACTCACCCTGACGCTTCAGGACGCCATGCAGAGGGCAAGGCAGTACAGTCAGCAGGTGTACACGGCCAACATCGCAGCCCTTCTCGCACATGAGGACGCGGTCCAGGCGAAGGCCGCGCTTTTGCCCACGGCCGAAGGGATCAGCGGCTTCATCTATACTCAGCCCAACGGCACGCCGAGCGGCGTCTTCGTTCCCAATGATGGACCGCGCGTCTATAGCGAACTCCTCACCGTCCACGCGGATGTTTACAACCCCGCCAAGCGCGCCGATTACCGGCGCAGCCTGGCTGCCGAGGCCGTTGCTAAAGCCAAGGCCGATCTCGCCGCGCGCGGACTCGTCGCCACCGTCACACAGAATTTCTACGGGATGGCAGTTGCCCAGCGCAAACTCACCAACGCCCAGGCCAGCCTCCGCGAAGCCAGGGATTTCCAGGACATCACCGAAAAACAGGAGCGCGGCGGCGAGGCGGCCAAAGTGGATGTCATCAAGGCCCAGCTCCAGGTCCAGCAGCGCGAACGCGACCTGCAGGACGCCCAAATCAATGTAGACAAGGCCCGCATCGGGTTCGCCGTGATCCTGTTCCCCACCTACAACACGGCCTTCTCCGTCACCGACGACCTCAACACGTCGCCCAAGCTCCCCGCCTTCCCCGAAATTCAGACGCTGGCCGGTAAGAACAGTCCGGACATCCGCGCTGCCGAAGCCACCGTGCAGCAACAGACTTTCGCCATCACCTCGGCGCGCGCCGGATACTTGCCCGTCCTGTCCTTCGATTACTTTTACGGACTGGAAGCCAATACCCTGGCGATCCACAATCCCGAGGGATACAACCAGCTTGGCTCCAGCGTGCAGGCGCAGCTCACCATCCCGATCTGGAACTGGGGCGCCAATAAGAGCAAGGTCAAGCAGGCCGAACTGGAACTGCAGCAGGCCCGGAACGATCTCAGCTTGACGCAGCGCACCCTGCTGTCGAATATGGAGTCGTTCTACCTGGAAGCGCAGGTAGCCACTTCCCAGATCAATTCGCTGCGCGATTCCCTGACTCTGTCGGTGGAGAATCTGCGCCTCACGCGCCTGCGTTACACGGCAGGAGAATCCACCGCGCAGGAAGTGGTGGACGCGCAGACCACGCTGGTACAGGCCCGCAACGCCTATGACGACGGCCTGGTGCGGTATCGCCTCGCCCTGGCGAACCTTCAAACACTCACGGGGGCGTTTTAGCCAATGAAGAAATACATTTCTCTGCTGGGCGCCGCCTGCCTCATCCTCACCAGCGGCTGCTCTAAGAAACAGGAAGCCGAAGTCGAAGCTCCGGCCCCGGTACAGGTGGCCGCCGTCACGGAGGATACCGTCCGCAAATCGGTGACTGCCGATGGCACGCTGTTCCCGGTGGATCAGTGGAACGTGATGCCGAAAATCACGGCCCCCGTGCAGCGCTTCCTGGTCAATCGCGGCGATTCCGTTCGCAAGGACCAACTCCTCGCCGTCCTCGAAAACAAGGACCTCATCGCGGCCGCCGCTTCCAATAAAGGTCAGGTGGACCAGGCCGAGGCCAACCTGCAAAACACGGAGCTGGCTTCCATTCCCGAATCCATCGTGAAGGCGCAGAGCGATGTGGAGAGCGATCAGGAGCAGTACGACGCCGCCAAGAAGGTGCTGGAGAGCCGGCAGAAACTGTTGCAGGAAGGCGCCCTGGCCCGCAAACTCGTAGACGACGCCGCCGTGCAGTTCGCTCAGGCGAAGGCCCAGCTCGATACCGCGAAAGAGCACTTGCGCACTCTGCAGACCGCGGGCAAACAGGCGCAGATCAATCAGGCGAAAGCGCAGGTCACCGCCGCGCAGGGCCAGTTGCGATCCGCCGAAGCGCAGGTGGCGTACACGGAGGTCCGCAGCCCCGGCGCCGGCATCATTGCCGAGCGGCCCCTATACCCCGGCGATATCGCCGCTACCGGGACGCCTCTGATGGTGGTGATGGATGTCTCGCGCGTGGTCGCTCGTTTGAATGTTCCCATGGTCGACGCGATCGGCATCAAGGTGGGGCAGCCGGCCACGCTGACACTGGTCGATAATGGCCAGGAAGTGCAGGGGAAGGTCACCGTGGTCAGCCCGGCGACGGACCCCAACAGTTCCACCGTTCAAGCCTGGGTGACCGCGGATAATCCCGGCCGCACACTCAAAGTGGGCGCGGCGGTGCACGTCACCATCGTGACGGAGATCATCAAGAACGCCATGCTCGTCCCCACGGCCGCCATTCTCCCCGGAGAGACCGGCGGCACCGCCGTCCTGGTGATCGATTCGGATAAAGTGGCCCACCGTCGCGCCGTGCAACTCGGCGTACATCAGGGCGACAAAGTCCAGGTGCTCACCGGGGTGCTGCCTCGCGAAGATGTGGTGGTGGTCGGCGGCATGGGCGTGGACGACAAGGCCAAGGTCAAGGTGGTCGACGCCACCGCCCCCGAAGCCGATGAGGAGCAGCCCGAAGAGGCCGCGCCTGCCAAGGACCAGAAGAAGGACGAAGCGAAACCGAAACAGAAATGAGCGACCTTTCGACTCCTACACCCCCTGCCAATGGGGACGCGCCGCACTGGACGGCGCGCCACGGAAAGCCGATCATTTTCGTCATTCTGACGCTGGTCGCGGTGGGCATTTATCTGGCCTTCACCATTCCGGTGGCGGTCTTTCCGGATACGGATTTTCCGCGCATCGTAGTCGGCGTGGATAACGGCGTCTTTCCTATCGACCAGATGCTGGTCACCGTCACCAAACCCATCGAAGACGCGGTCAACACCGTGCAGGGGCTTGATCACCTCTGGTCCATCACCAGCCGCGGCACGGCCGAAATCGACCTGTTCTTCAACTGGAACGTGGACATGTACCGGACCCTGGAACTGGTCAACGCCGCCCTGGCGCGCGCCCAAGGGTCGCTGCCTTCCACCGCGAAAGTCACCGCCAACCGCCTCACCTTCGCCGCTTTTCCGGTGATGGGCTATAGTCTCACGTCCGACACGGTCAGCCAGACCGCTCTCTGGGAGCTGGCCAATTACGAGTTGAAGCCGCGACTGAACCGGCAGCCCGGCGTCTCCAGCGTGATCGTGCAGGGCGGCAAAGTGCCGGAATATCAGGTGCAGCCCGACCCGGCCAAACTGGTCCAAACCGCCGTCACCATCCCCAACATTCTGGATGCCATCAGCCGCACCAATATGGTGGATTCGCCTGGTCTCATCGAACAGAATCACCAGTTGATTCTCGGCCTGGTGAGCGGACAGACCCGGACACCGTCGGAAATCGGCAACATCGTTATCAAGACCACTCCCGCGGGCGCGCCCGTGCGCATCGGCGATGTGGGCGGCGTGGGCCCGTCGGAGATGCCGGTCTATACCGTGGTGACCGCCAACGCCAAGCCCGCCGTGCTGCTCAATATCAACCGGCAGCCCACCAGCAATACCGTCACCGTGGCCGACGCCGTTCACCAGGAGATCGCGCAAATCCGCAAGGACCTGCCTAAAGGCATCGACCTGCGGCCCTTTTACGATCAATCGGAAATCGTCGTCGAATCGATTACCAGCGTGCGCGACGCCATCCTCCTGGGTCTGGTGCTGGCCTCGCTGATCATGGTGCTGTTCCTGCGCGATTGGGGCACTTCGCTGGTCGCCGGTCTGGTGATTCCGGCCACGATCGCGGTGACGTTCATCATTCTGCGCGCTCTCGGTCAGACGTTCAACCTGATGACGCTGGGCGGCCTGGCCGCGGCCGTCGGACTTGTGATTGACGACGCCATCGTGGTGGTCGAAAACATCGTGATGCATCGCGATTCCGGCCAGTCCCGCGCGGAAGCGATTCGAAATGCGATCCGGGAAATTCGCGTGCCGCTGGTCGGCTCCACCATCACTCCGATCGTCGTCTTCCTGCCGCTGGTTTCCATCGCCGGCGTCAATGGCGTTTTCTTCCGCGCCCTCGCCGTCACGGTGGGCGCCTCGCTCCTCACCTCACTCGCGCTGGCACTCACCTGGACCCCCACTCTCAGCCACTACTTCATTCGCAGCCGTTCCGGCCATGCGGCCGCGCATCACGAATCGGTCTCGCCCGGCATCCTGCGCGTCTACGAGCGCACGCTGCGTTTCGCGCTTGAGCATGGATGGGTGCTCGCCCTCGTCTCGGTTTGCCTGATCGGCGTCACCTATATCTGCTATAACAACACCGGAAGCGACCTGCTGCCGGAGATGGATGAGGGCGGGTTCATTGTGGATTACATCATGCCCGCCGGCTCGTCTCTCGCCGAAACCAATCGGGTGATCACTCACATTGAGAAAATTCTGCGCGCCACGCCGGAAGTGGAAAGCACATCCCGACGCACCGGCCTCCAATTGGGTCTCGCGCAGGTCACCGAAGCCAACACCGGCGACATCTCCGTCAAGCTGAAGAAGGATCGCAAACGCAGCGGCGAGGAAGTCATTGCCGATGTCCGCGAAAAAATTAAGACTGCCGAGCCGGTCTGCGATATCGAAATCCCGCAACTTCTCCAGGACATGATCGGCGATTTGACCAGCGCTCCCGAGCCGGTCGTGATCAAGCTGTTCGCTCAGGATCCGGTGCTGCTCACCCAGTGGGCCACCTCCGTGGGCGACACCATCAAGAAAATCCCCGGCGTCGTAGACGTGCTCAACGGGATCGAA
>DASZMZ010000102.1:0-2293 GCA_035551455.1 Candidatus Sulfopaludibacter sp. | reverse complement strand
GCAATGGCCGACAGCCAGAAGAGCCAGTCCTTGCGGCCGCGCAACAGATGGGAATAGAACGCAAGCGAAGCCAGGATGCCTCCCGCTTCCGCCATGGCGCGCGAGATCTCCCGAAAGTCAATATTGAGAGCCGCAAAGTTTGCGAAGGTGCCAAGGCCGTCGAAGTATGCCTTGAACAGGAGCCACACGCCGAACCAGAGATATTCGCGCTCTCGCCGGTGCTGCCAGGCAAACCCCAGCGCAAAGATGCCGCCAATCAGACACATCATTGCGGCAAACAGCGGTGGAGCCCAGTTCCACGGATTCCCCGGAAACTCATCGCGCCGCATGCGATCAACGGCGGAGATTTCTCCCACGTAGCCGGCGCTCTGCGGGCCTCCACCGTAGTAATGCGCCCAGAACGGCCAGTGCCACACGCGAATGGCAATGACCACTGTCTTCTCTGCGGGGGAGCCGACGCCAGGAAGAACATAAAGAGGAGGACGACCGGTGAGCAGCTTGCGGTATGGCGGCATTCCGCCGAAAGCTCCGAGCTGATGCCCGTCCGCATATACTTCGTAGCTGGTCATCAGTCTTGGAAAATAGAGAGCCAGTGGCTGCGCCCCCTCGTGAATGCGGACGCTGAACCGATACCATCCGAACCCGCTCATGCCGGGATAGCCCTGCGAGTTCCATCCGCGATCGGAACGAAGGAGTGACCACGATGATACGTCGAACGCAGGATCGGCCCAGCGGGCATCGTCGCCGGGATGAAACCGCCACAGTCCGTCAAGCCTGGTAAGCGCCACGCGGCCCTTGTCCAAGTCAAAGACCTGAGCCCCGACGGAATTCACTGCACTCAAGCCCAAAAGGGCGAGAAAGAACACGAGCACAGCCGGCTTTTTGCGGGGAAGCATTGGGACGAATTGTGTCACACACCGATTTGCAGGCGCAATTTAAAATCGCCGGGCCGCAGGGTCGTTGTGGCTTGCGGTGGCGAGCACCTGTGGCGCATTTGCCGTGCTTATCGCGCCGAGTCCGCGAATGATAAAGTTCTTGCATGTTTTCGGCAAAGCAGGACCACCCCACACGCCGTGAGTTTCTCGCGGGCGTGGCCGCAGTCTCGGCCGCCTCGGCTTTTCCCACCGCGCTGAGCGCCCAGAACTCTGCGCCCTCGCTCTGCTTCACTTCGGCCGTGGACATGGCCGCGATGATCCGCGCCAAGAAGCTGTCGGCGCGCGAAGCACTTGAGGCGCACCTAAAGCAGATCGATCGTGTCAATCCTCAGGTCAACGCCATTGTCACGCTCGTCGCCGACCAGGCAACCGCAGCTGCAGCCCGCGCCGATGAGATGCAGGCGCATGGCGAAATCCTCGGTCCGCTGCATGGCCTGCCCGTCGCGCACAAGGACCTCCTCGAAACGGCCGGCGTCCGCACCACCTTCGGCTCGCCCCTCTTCAAAGACAACGTGCCCACACACGACAACCTGCTCGTCACGCGCATGCGCGCCGCCGGCGCCATCTTCCTCGGCAAAACCAACGTCCCCGAGTTCGGTGCCGGCTCGCAGACCTTCAACCATGTCTTCGGCGCAACCCGCAACCCGTACGACCTGACGAAAACCTGCGGCGGCTCCTCTGGCGGTGCGGCGGTCGCGCTCTCCTGCGGCATGGTGCCCGTTGCCAGCGGCTCCGACTCCGGCGGGTCCCTCCGCAATCCGGCCGCCTGGTGCAATGTTGTCGGCTTCCGCCCCTCCATCGGCCGCGTCCCCAATCCCTCTGGCCACTTCGGCTGGTCTACGCTCTCGACCAACGGATGCCTCGGGCGCTCCAGCGCCGACCTGGCCCTCGCACTCAGCACGATCGCGGGTCCCGACACCAGTTCGCCGCTCTCCATCAATGAGCCGGGCAGCCTCTTCGCGCGTCCCCTCGAACGGAACTTCAAGGGTGTGCGCGTCGCGTGGTTCAAAGGCCTCAACGGCATCCCCATTGACCCGCGCGTCCGCACCGTCGTCGATGCGCAGCGCAGCGTTTTCGAGTCTCTCGGTTGCATCGTCGAGCAGGCCGAGCCAGACTTCGCCCCCGCCGAAATCTCTTACCGCATCTTGCGCGCATGGAGCTCCGCTGCCGCCTACGGCAAGGGCCTTCAGCTACATCCCGACGGCTTCAAGGACACTCTCACCGCCGAGATCAAAGAAGGCCTCGCGCTCTCCGGCAACGACATCGCCCGCGCAGAGAGCGCGCACACCGACATGTGGCGCCGCTTTCAAACCTTCCTGGAAAGCTACGAGTACTTCATCCTGCCCACCACCCAACTG
>DASZMZ010000101.1:0-14754 GCA_035551455.1 Candidatus Sulfopaludibacter sp. | reverse complement strand
CCGGTGGCCTGGGTCTGCCGGATCGCGATTATTACCTGAAGACCGACGCCAAGAGCCTGGAAACGCGCGCCCGGTACAGCGAGCACGTGGCGCGCATGTTGCGTCTATTGGGCGACGCCGCCCCGACTGCGCGCGGCGAGGCGCAGACGGTGATGGCGATGGAGACGGCTCTGGCCACCGCCTCGCTGACGCGCGTGGACAAGCGCGACCCGTATAAGATGTTCCACAAGATTTCGCGCGCCGAATTCCTCAAGCTGGCGCCCTCCTTCGGCTGGGCCGATTACTGGAAGGCGCTGGGTATCGCGACGCCGGACCAGATCAACGTCACCGAGCCGGACTTCTATAAAGAGGTGGAGAAGCAGTTGCAGACCCGCAGTCTGGCGGATTGGAAGATCTATCTGCGCTGGCACCTGGCGCATGCGGAAGCGCCGTACCTTTCCGCCGCCTTCGTGCAGGAAAACTTCAACTTCTACCGCAAGCACCTGCGCGGTGTCACGGAGATGGAGCCTCGGTGGAAGCGCTGCGTCCGGCTGGTGGATGACGATTTGGGCGAAGCTCTGGGACAGGTCTTCGTCTCCAAGACCTTCACCGCCGATACCAAGCAGCGCGCCGTCGCCATGGTAAAGGAAATTGAGGATGCCATGCTCACCGACATCCAGCAACTCACGTGGATGGGCGACGAGACGAAGAAGCAGGCCATCGTCAAGCTGCACTCCATCGTCAACAAGATCGGGTACCCCGACCGCTGGCGCGACTACAGCTCCGTGAAGATTGTGCGGGGCGACTTCCTGGGCGACGTCGACCGCACGATCCAGTTCGAATCGCGGCGACAGTTGGACAAGATCGGGAAGCCCGTGGACCGCTCCGAGTGGGATATGACTCCGCCCACCGTAAACGCTTACTACAACGCGTCGATGAACGACATCAATTTCCCGGCGGGCGTGCTGCAGCCGCCGCTGTTCGACCCGAAACTGGATGATGCTCCCAATTATGGGAACACGGGGGCCACGATCGGCCACGAGCTGACGCATGGCTTCGACGATCAGGGCCGGCAGTTCGACGGCAAGGGCAATTTGAAGGATTGGTGGACCAAGAAGGACGGCGAGGAGTTTGTGGAGCGCGCCGCGTGTATCTCGAATCAGTATTCGCAATACACGGTGATCGATGATGTAAAAATCAACGGTAAGCTCACTCTCGGAGAAGACGCGGCCGATTTGGGCGGCACAATCCTGGCGTGGATGGCCTGGAAGAACGCCACGCGCGGGCAGAATCTGCAGCCGGTGGCTGGGTTTACGCCGGATCAGCGGTTCTTCATCGGCATGGCTCAGTGGGCATGCGGATATGAGCGGCCGGCCAGCAAGCGGCTCCACGCGATCACCGATGAGCACTCGCCAGATGAATACCGCATTAACGGAGTAGTCAGTAATATGCCTGAGTTTTCCAGTGCATTTTCCTGCAAAGCGGGTGACGCCATGGTGCGCCAACAGGTTTGCCTGGTCTGGTAAATATGTAAGTGGGTTACCTCCGGTTAACTTGTGACCTTTATAACATAGGTTTTTTGGACTCGGGCTTACAATGATATGACCAAGCGTCATGAGTCCTTCCTTACAGTTCGACAGTTATCGTCGGCGCTTCTCGGGGCTGCATGGATCGGAGTCGCGCCTCAGCGAATTGTCGGAAGCCGAAGAACGGCTGGCGCTGATGGCGGCGGCTACAGGGGACGCCGTTTGGGATTACGACCTCGACACCCACACTGTCTGGTGGAATGAAGTCCACGAGAAGCTGTATGGGCGCAACGGGAGTGCTGCCGCTTCCCCCGATTGGTGGATTGAACGTATTCATCCGGAGGACCAGGCAGCGGCCGTGGGAGCTTTGGAAGTGGCGCTCGCTTCGGGCGCCGACCTGTGGCAGGGCGAATACCGATTTCGCGATCAGAATGGCTCCTATTTGATGATTCGCGACCGGACCCGGATTTCCCGCCGGGATGACGGCTCGCCTCGCCGGCTCACGTCGGCCAAGACCGACATTACGGAGCAGCGCCATATGGAGGCGCAACTTCGCGATACCACTTCAATCCTGCAGAGCTTTTACGAAAGTGTCCCCACCTGCATGGGCCTGGCGGAAGTATTAGACAACGATTTCGAAGTGATTCATGCGAATCGCGCCTCTTGCGCGATTCTGAAGGTGCGGCCGGAAGAAGCGCGGGGCAGCCGTTTCGGCGTTTGCGGCATGCCGGCGGACATTCTCAAGGAGTGGCTGGCTCGCGCTCGTGAAACGCAGGCCACCGGTCTGCCCGTGCGCTTCGAGTATTTCAGTTCGCTGAGCCAGCGCTGGTTCGGCGTGAGCATTGGTGCGGTGGCGCCCGGAGAGTCCGGCAGGCCCCGGTTGATCTTCTCGGCGGAAGACGTCACGGCTTACAAGCGCACTCAGGAAGAGCGGCGCGATGCCGAAGAGCGCTTCCGCCGGTTGTACGAATCCAACATCATCGGCATAGTTACCGGCGATGAGGAATATCTTCTGGACGCCAACGACGTGTTCCTGCAAATGGTGGGCTACACGCGCGCGGACCTCGACAATGGGAAGATTCGCTGGTGGGACCTGACGGCTCCGGAGTACCGTCACTTGGGTCCGCAAACCGTGGCCGACGTGAAGCGTACTGGTTCCGCCGGTCCCTTTGAAAAGGAATACCTCCGCAAGGATGGCAGCCGCATTTCCGCTCTGCTGGGCAGCATTCGCCTGCAGGACGAGCCGTATCGCGACTTTTCCTTTGTGCTCGATCTCACCGAGCGAAAGCGGCTGGAGCGGCGCGTTCTCGACGCCCAGAAATTCGAAAGCGTAGGAGTGCTGGCTGGCGGCATCGCTCACGACTTCAACAACATTCTGGTGGGCGTGATCGGCCATGCCAGCCTGGCGCAGGACTTGCTGCCGCCGGTCCACCCGGCGCGCGATCTGCTGGCGCAAGTGGTGAAGAACGGCGAACAGGCGGCGCACCTCACGCGGCAAATGCTGGCTTATTCCGGCAAGGGCCGCTTCCTGCTGGAGCCGCTCAATCTCTCGACACTGTTTGACGAGATCAGCATTCTGGTGAAGCCGGCGATTGATAAGGATATCGAACTGGAGATGATCCTGCCGGACGACCTGCCTGCGGTGGAGGCGGATCGCGGACAGATGCGTCAGGTCTTCACGAATCTGGTGCTGAATGCGGCGGAGTCGATTGTCGGGAAGGGCGGCCGGATTCACGTGGAGACTGGAGTCTGCGAGATCGATTCGCGGCAACAGCAGACGGACTGGGTGGCCGGAGAAGTGCAGCCCGGCAAGTACGTTTTTCTGGAAGTGGTGGACAATGGCTGCGGGCTGGACGAAGCCACACGGTCGAGGATTTTCGATCCGTTCTTCACGACAAAATTCGTGGGGCGCGGACTGGGATTGGCTGCCGTGGCCGGGATTGTGCGCGGACACAAAGGCGCCATCACGGTGAGCAGCGAATTGGGGAAGGGGAGCCGGTTTCTGACGCTGTTCCCGGCATCTTCGGATCCCGCGTGCGCCAGAGCGGCCCATGTTGCCGCGTCCCAGCGGCCCGCCGGAACGGTGCTGGTGGTGGACGACGAAGCGGTGGTGCGGCAGATGGCGCGCGCCGCGCTGGAACGCCACGGATACGCGGTGGCCGTAGCCGACAGCGGACTCCACGCCATCGAACTGTTGCAGCAGAACCCGGCGAGATATTCGCTCATTTTGCTGGATTTGAGCATGCCCGGGATGACCGGGGTGCAGACGCTGCCCGCGCTGCGCCGCGCCCGTCCCGAGATTCCGGTGTTGATCACCAGCGGCTATAGCGAGGCGCAAACGCTGAGCCTGTTTGCCGGACAGAATGTCTCCGGCTTTCTGCAAAAGCCGTTCACCTCGCAGGTGCTGATTACCAAGATCGGGGATGCGCTGGGAAGCGCATAGTCTACTGCTTGAGGGCTTCGCCGAGCGCTTCGAGAATGAAGGCGACATTGTCTTCGGTGGAGCCGTAGCCCATCAGTCCGATACGGAAGACCTTGCCGGCCAGGGGACCGAAGCCGCCCGCGATTTCGATGCCGCGTTTTTCCAGCAGCCAGCCGCGCACCTTGGCATCGTCGACGCCCTCCGGTATCCGCGGTGTATTCAGCGTCCATAAGCGATCGGCCGGATTCTGGACGTGCATGGCGAGTCCCATGGCTTCGACGCCCGCGACGAAGGCCTGGTGATTGCGCTGATGGCGAGCCCAACGCTGCTCGCGACCCTCCTCCGCCACAATCGCGAGACCCTCGCGCAGCGCATAGAATAGCGTGGCCGATGCCGTGTGGTGGTACTTGTGACCGGTATAGAAACTGTCCAGCAGTTGCAGGTCAAGGTACCAGGATTGGACCGGCGTCTTGCGCGACTTGAGGCGATCCAGCGCGCGCGGCGACACCGTCATCGGAGAAAGTCCGGGAGGGCAGCCGAGGCCCTTTTGCGTGCAACTGTACGCGATATCGATGCCGTTTTCGTCCACCATCACAGGCATTCCGCCGAGGGATGTGACGCAATCGGCGATGGTCACGGCGTCGACTTCTTGGGCTGCCTCGCAGATGGGTTTGGCCTGATTGAGCATGCCGGTGGAGGTCTCGGCCTGGACGAAGGCCACCACCTGCGGCCGCTCGCGGCGGATGAAGTCGCGAGCCTCCTGCGCGTCGTAGGGCTCACCCCAGGCCTTCGACAGGCGGACCACTTCGGCTCCCTGGCGGCGGGCCATTTCTCCCAGGCGATCGCCGAAGAAGCCGTTGGTCAGGAGCGCGAATTTGGAACCGGGCTCGGTGAAGTTGGCCACGGCAGCTTCCATGCCGGAGCTGCCGGTGCCGGAGATCGCCAGGTTGAACTGATTCTCCGTGGAATAAGCGTATCCGAGCAGAGTCCGGATCTCGTCCGCCACCTGAAAGAAGAAGGGATCCAGGTGACCTACCACGTTCTGCGACATGGCTTCATAGACTCGCGGCGCCACCATGCTGGGCCCGGGTCCGAACAGCAGGCGCTTGGGCGCCTGGAGCGGCGGATAAGTTTGGGGCATAAACGTCTAGTGTACAAGACACCAGGCCGTTACTTGTCTCCCATCACCGCCATGACTGTGGCTGCCAGCAGGTCGCGGCCTTTGGGCGACGGGTGAATGTCGCACGTAGTGGAGTCCAGATGGATCAGGAGTCCGGCATTGCAGACATTCCCCGCGAACGGCGCGGCGGCGGTCTGGAAGGCGGTGAATCCGTCGGCATAGATCGTGCCGAATTGGGCGCCGACGGCCTGCATGGTGGCATTGAGCGCCTGCGCGACGGGAATCAGATCGGCACTCGGCGAGTAATAGCCCACTAAGATTAGCTTGCCCTTGTATCCGGCCGTCGTGCGTATGCTGGTGAGAATGTACCCCAGGTTCATCGCGTAGGCCTGTAAGGTGTCGGGCAGGTGAGTAACCACGCAACCCTGCGGGTCCGGGTCGGAAGAGCAGTTGCGGATCAGCAGCAAGACATCGTTGCTACCAATACCCAGCGTGACCAGGTTAATCTGCTTCACCGTGGCGAAGGCATTCATAGCGAAAGCCAGCTGGGTTCCGGGATAATTCACGTGCAGCCCGGCCCAGGCTTTGTAAGACGGCTCACCGTCGGGGCCCGTACTGTTGCAGCCGTAGTCGGGCGCCCCGGGAATGTAGAAGCTGGCGCTGGTTTCGCCGGGGCAGGCGGCGTTGATTTCTTTTTTTGACTTGAGCAGGTTCTCGGCGGCGGCGATCGTCTCCGGGTAACCTGTAAAGAGTGTGGCGGCGGGTGGCGGCTGTGTGGCGACCAGCAGCGTGGGGTTCAACCCGAACGCTACAGAGTCTCCCAGGGCCAAATAAGTATAGTTACTCTCATTTCCTCCGAGTAACGTCATGGAACCGGCGAGTCCCAAAACAATAAGTGAGCCTAACTTACCCTGATGTAACATGGTGGAAGTCTAGCATGACGCTTTTCCCGCGTCGCCTGTCCCCAAACCCCTCCCGGTGTGTAAAGATACGCAAGCGAGGGATTGCTAACCCCTGTACACTATAAACTTCCATGAAGCGCTTCGTTTTGCTTTGCCTGTTGCCCTTGATAGGGGCTGGCGCCGACTATGACCTGCTCATTCGGAATGGCCGCGTAATCGATGGCAGCGGCAACGCCTGGTTCCGCGCCGACGTGGCCGTGAAAGACGGCCGCATCGCGGCGGTGGGCCGGTTGACGGGCGCCACTGCCGCGCGCACCATCGACGCCCACGAGCGCATTGTGGCTCCGGGATTCATTGACGTCCACACGCACGTGGAAGGCAATGTGGAGCGGAATCCGCGCGCCGACAACTTCCTGCTGGACGGCGTCACTACGGTGATTACCGGAAACTGCGGCGGGTCGGAACTCAACCTCTCGGCCTGGTTCGACAAGCTGGAAAAGCTCGGCCTGGGGATCAACGTGGCGTCGCTGGTCGGCCATAATACGGTGCGTCGCGAAGTAATGGGATCGGCCAACCGGCTGGCCACGCCGGAAGAGATTCGCAAGATGCAGAGCCTGATCGACCGCGCCATGCAGGAGGGCGCCGTGGGCTTCTCCACGGGCCTGGAGTACGTTCCGGGCACGTATTCGAATACGGCGGAAGTGGTGGCGCTGGCCAAGGCCGCCGCGGCTCATGGCGGCGTCTATACCAGCCACATGCGCGACGAGGGGATCCACGAGATCGAGGCCATCACGGAGGCGGTCAACGTCGGCAAGGAGGCGGGAATGCCGGTCGAGATCTCGCACCTGAAGATCGACCGGCGGAGCGTCTGGGGCGCCAGCGATCAATCGCTGGCCCTGATCGAGCGGTACCGGCGCGAAGGCGTGGACGTGGTAGTCGACCAGTATCCGTACGACCGCGCCGCCACGAATCTCGGCATCCGTCTGCCGACATGGGCGCTGGCCGAGGGCAAGGTCAAGGAGCGTCTCGCCGACCCGCCCACGCGCGCCAAAATCGCGGCGGCGATGAAGCAGAACCTGGTGGAGATGGGCGAGCCCGACTATGCTTTCGCGACGGTGGCGCGCTTCACCCCGAAGGCCGCGTACGAAGGCAAGACGATCCCCGAGATCAGCGCCGCGATGGGCCACGTGCCCGGGTTGGACGGCCAGATTGAGACGATCTTCGAGCTGATGAATGGCGGCGGGGCCTCCATGATTTACCGCTTGATGGGCGACGTGGATATCGAGCGCATCATGCGGTATCCGTTCACCGCTGTGGCCAGCGATGGCGGAGTCACCGAGTTGGGGGTGGGCAATCCGCACCCTCGGTCGTACGGCACCAATGCGCGCGTGTTGGCCGAGTACGTGCGGACGCGCGGCGTGCTGTCGCTCGAGGACGCCGTCCGGCGCATGACGTCGTTACCGGCGCGGACTTTCAGTCTGCGGGATAGAGGACTGGTCAGAGAAGGGATGGCGGCGGATCTGGTGGTGTTCGATCCGGTTCGCGTGGAAGATAAGGCGACCTTCGTCAAGCCCCACCAGTACTCGGAAGGCTTCGATTTCGTAATCGTCAACGGAAAGCTGGAAGTGGACGAAGGCAAGATGACCGCGGCGCGCGGCGGCCACACCCTGCGGCACAAGTATTGATCTCTAGATCGCGTCGGAGATCGATGGCAGCGGGAAGTCTTTGGCCACCAGCGAGGGCGCGATCATCATGCCGCCTTCGAGCCCGCGGACCCGGACCGCCTGGCCAAGTTTCACGGTATTTTTCAGCAGCCGCACCGGACTTTCCATAAATCGAAAATTCATCACGGGCGCGGTGAGTTTGCCGTTCTCGATCAGGAAGACGCCGTCGCGTGTGAGGCCGGTCTGTTGCAGCGTCTGCGGATTCACCGGGCGGATGTACCAGAAGTGGGTGATGAGCAGGCCGCGCTCCACGGATGAGATGAGCTGATCGAGCGTCGCGCTACTGCCTTCCATCAGGATGCTGGCGCCGGCCGGTCCGCCGAAACCGCCGCCGATGGTAGGGGTCGGAGTCTTACCGGTCTTGCCCGCCCAGTAACGGTCGTAGGCCAGGTTGGCGATCACACCCTTATCCACCCAGGCCATGGCGCGGTTGGGCAGCAGATCGCCGGTCCATGGAGAGGAAGGCTGGCGAGGATCGAAGGGGTCGCTGCGCAGGGTGACGAATTCCGGGAAGACCTTCTCGCCCAGGAGATTTCCGCCGCCGCGTTTGCTGAGGAACGTGCGGCCTTCATCGGTATTGCGCGCGTTGAAGCCGCCGGCCATCAGGCGGATCAGGTCGCCCGCGGCGGTGGGCTCGAGGACCACGGTGTAGTTGCCCGGCGCGAGTTTCTGCGGATTCTTCCAGCGGCCGCACTTCTCGATGGCCACGCCGGCCAATTGGCGGCTATCGATCTGCGAGAGGCGTGTGGATGGCTGCCCGGCCCATCCGGAACTGGAGCCATCGGTCATGCGGACGGTGGTAGTGAGCTGCGAATCGGCTGAGGCGTGGTAGCCGAACAGTCCCGCGCTATTGGCAATGGCGGTGATGCGATGGCTGCGCTCCACCAGTCCCGCGGCCACCATCTTCCGCGCCACCGAGGCATCGATGATGGTCTTGACGTGCGGAATCATCTGAGGCGCGCGCGCATTGGCGGTGGCCTCGTCGAAATCGCGGGTCTCGGGATACTGCTGCGCGCCCACCAGCGGGAGCCGCTCGGGATTCGGAGGAGCGATGGCGGCCAGTTCTTCGGCCTTCTTCATCGCCGCCTTCAGCGAGGCGTCATCCAGATCGTTCACCGTCATCACACCGCTGCGTCCGTCGCGCGCCACGGCCACGGCCACGGTATGTCGCAGATTCAGCGATGCCGTTGTGATGCCGTTATTGGCGAACCGCGTGTACGCCTGTTCCGAGGCCGTGATTGTGACCTGGCATTCCGGGAAAGTGGCGAGCCCGAGAACCTTGTGGGCCAGTTTCTGTGCTTCGTCGCGAGTCATCATGGCATTAGTCCGTGAGCAGTACGTTGATCTTGCGGAAGCGCGTGGGCGAGCATCCGTGGCTGATGGAATTAATTTGCGTGGGTTCGCCCTTGGCGTCGCCCGTGGTGCCGAACTGGCGCCAGTAGGCGGGACCGGCGGTGCCGTCGCAGGCCTGCCAGAAGTCCGGCGTGCGAGCCTGATAAGAGACGCGCGAAATCATGCCGCCCTTCTTGCCGCCCTTGATTTCCCAGAAAGCGTCGCCGCCGAACTGGAAGTTGTAGCGCTGCTGATCGATGGAGTAACTGCCCCGGCCGTCGATCAGGACCCCGTCGTCGATACCCGCGATCAGGCTCTCCAGCGTGGTCTCGCGCGGACCGGCCTGCAGGTACACGTTGGGCATGCGCTGGAACGGCACCGTAGCCCAGGAGTCGGCCTGACTGCAGCCATGCGATTCCTTGTCGCCCACCAGGTGGGCCTGCTCGCGCGTGGTCTGGTAGTTGCGGAAGATGCCCTTATCGATGATGGTGAACTGCGACGCCTTGACGCCATCGTCGTCATAGCCCACCGTGCCCAACGCGCGCGGCGAAGTGCGGTCGCCGATGAAGGTGCAATGTTCGCTGGCGATGCGCTTGCCGATTTTGTCGGGCGTGATGTAGCTGGTGCCTGCGTAATTGGCTTCGTAGCCCAGGGCGCGGTCGAGTTCCGTGGGATGCGCGACGCTCTCGTGGATGGTGAGCATCAGGTGGTTCGGCATCAGCAGCAGGTCTTTGACGCCGGGCTTCACGGCCGGCGCGGTGAGGTGCTCCACCACTTCCTCGCGGATGCGCGCGGCGTTCTCCTCCAGGTTCATCTCCGGTACGTATTCCCATCCAGCCGAGGCCTGCGTGGGGGTATAAGTGCGCGTGCGCGAGACGTTGTTCACGCGGTCCACGGCGGTGGCGTCGGCATTGCCGTAGATTTGAAGAATGTACTGCTGGATGGAGGAGCCTTCGGTGGAGCAGAAGAATTTATCCTCGCTGCGCAGGCTCAGCGTGGCCGCGCCGCTGAAGACCTTGGCGTTCTTCTTGACCTCTCCGGTGACGCGGCGCAGCAGGTCGAGCTTCTCGGCCATGGGCACCGTGAACGGGTCCTTATCGTGCGGCGTGGACCAGACTTCGCGGTAGGCCTTGACCGGCGCGAGCATGACCGGCTTGGGTTGGATGGCGGCATTGGCCTTGGCGATGATGACGGCCTCGCCGGTGACGCGGGCGATTTCTTCCGGCGTGACGATGGGGGAAGAGGCGAAGCCCCAGGCGCCGTTGACGATCACGCGGACGCCGAAACCGAAACTGGAATCCTCCGACACGGCGGGTACTGCCAGGGTTTTACCGGTACCACGTTCGGGAGAAAGCCGCAGTCCCACGCGCTGATCGCGCAGTCGCACGATGCGGATGTCACAGTACGTGGCCTTGTTCCGTCGCGCCTCGCGCAGCGCCGCGTCGCCCAGCTTTTCGAGTTCCGGCGATGGCGCCTTGGCGTTTTGGGGCGAGCCGAACAGATGGCCGGCGAAGGCCGCGGACGTTGCCAGGAAATGACGTCGGGTAAACATACTCTGGCATTGTACTGAGAACTGAGCAAAAAGTTCCATTACGGCCGGATTACGACCGGTACTTACATTTCAGGCCGGAATGCCGCATGATGTTCTTGCGGCCCAAAGGCTGGCAAAAACGTCATTGGAAAACTCCTAAGTCGCCGGACCCGCGCAAAGGTTCGGCGACTCTTTTTTTGGCCTCGTCAGAGGAATCTGTGGGCATTGCTACGGCCAGAGGCGACGGGAGAGGTTCAGTTCGCTACTGGTTGCAGGCCAGATCTCATATTCGGGCGTTTTACGCCGACTTGATTCGCCCTTTCAACTTCCGGTTGGCGCGTGCGGAGGGAGGTCTCCAGAACCGTACCTCTTTGCTGCATTTCAAGGGCTCACGTCAAGACCGCTGCCGTTGAACATGACGCGACCCGGATGAAATCGGAAGGAGTCACCGGATTGCGCTCACAGCCTTTTCATGCTATTTTAGCAACATAATGCTGCTAAAGCAGCACGTGGAGAGATTATGCAAGAAACTCGATCCACATGTCTCCTGTTCTTGGCGGCTGTGACTATCGCGGCAGCACCGCCTCAGCAGATTTCTTACGTGGCGTCCGTCAAGCTCAACAACGATGCGCACCCTCGCTCGATGTCCGAATACTCGCCCGGAGGCCGGTTCACTGCAAACGCCGTCATGATCGGGCCCCTTATCCGAGCTGCCTACCGCATCCAGGGCTATCAACTTGTGGGGGCGCCGGACTGGATCGGCGACAAACGCTTCGATATCTCGGCGAAGTCCGACGACAATCCAGCTCCGTCGCAGCAGTCGCTGTTGCAGGCGCTGCTCAAGGATCGCTTCCAGCTCGTGGTCCACAACGAGACGCGCGAGATGCCGGTATTAGCGCTGGTAGTGGCAAGAAGTGATGGAAGGCTCGGTCCGCAACTGACGAAATCCAGCTTCGATTGCGCGGCATACATGGCAGGACCGCACCCTGCTCCGCAGTCGGGGAAGGCGCCGAACTGCGGAACCAATATCGGTTTGGGCGTGTTACACGGCAAAGCCATCCCGTTATCGACGCTAGCAACCAGCCTCGCGCCCTTCGCGGGCCGCTTCACGATCGACAAGACGGACCTCGCGGGGGGCTATGACGTCGAGCTCAAATGGACACCAGACAACATTCCGACGAACCTGCCGCCCGGATTCGAACCGCCCGATCCGTTGGGGCCCTCCATCTTCACGGCCGTGCAAGATCAACTCGGCTTGAAACTGGTGACGGACAAGGCTCGCGTGCCGGTATTGGTCGTCGACCGATTAGAACTGCCAACGGCGAACTGATCTACCTCCTATTATCGAAACCTCGTCGGCGGAATTTGTCGGTGAATTTGTCCGGATTCAGCGGGACGATTGACTGAGGAAGCGGCGGAGTTTCTTGCAGGTGGAATCGAAGGAGCGCTGTTGGTCCTCCTTAGATTCCATGGTATCGATGAGCGGCCACCTTCGTCGTCGATTCGGTCGGCGCGAATCTGCTCAATGCTTTTCCTTCTCAGAGAAGGTCTTCGCGCGGATCCCGAATCATCTCTCCTCCGAACGTCCACAAGTTGTCGACGCCGGCTTGGCTGCCGCAGGCGGATTTACGGTTGGGTGCTGCCGTTGCGTCCCCAGGTCCAGTACATGCCGATGTAAGCATAGTTCTCGGTCTGGCCCGCAACCGAGTGACCGTAACAAAATAGAAACTGCTCACCGGGATGCTGCTTGAAGTGGTAGTAGCCGCCGAGGTCGAGCATGGTCGAAGCTCCGGTCTGCGCGGCGGCAACGCCCTCCCGTGCATGCGAAAACACTTCGGTACCGAGTTCCAGCCGCTCGCCAAATTTGTATTTCACCAGGAAGCTACCGTAGAGAAAATTGCGATAGCCAGTCTGTGGAACCACCTGATAGCCGGCTCCGCCGTCAATCAGCCAGTGGCCGATATTCTTTTGCAGCCAAAGAGGAAGCTTATACCAGACCTTGCCCACGCCGAGCCCTCTCGCAGAGCTTCCCGTGGGCAGTTCGAACATGGTGAAGCTGCCGATCTGCGGAAGGTATTTGGTCTCTTTGAAAAACGCAATCTTCAGGCCCAATTCGGTATCGATCAGCCCATAAGCAGCCGGGCCGGCGCCTGAGGGCGAGTAAACCGGGTTGTTCAAGGGTGCGATGGCGCCCATGGGTAAAATCGCGTGAAGCTGCACCCGCGGAATAGCGCCCCAGTTAAACTCGATAGCCGGCACTGTGGAGTCGATCTCCACCGGCGTCCCGTCCATCGCGCCGAAGATGTAGAACTCGTAATGGTGCAGGTCGACGGGGACGGGGTCATCGGTCTGAAACGGCGGCCCCTGTGCACAGAGCGGCGCGACGGTCACGGCGAACAGAAAGGAGACGCGCCAGATCCGGCGAGTAGTGGCAGCTTTCATTGAGTGATATCTCTCGTGCAAACTTCCACTCAACTTAGTCTACTGTATCGATCTTTTTTGAAGAGGGCGCTTCCTCACACGGCAGAGCGCTGCTCGGCGTGTACTACCGGCTCACCGGCAGCGATTCGCCCGGACCACGTTCCACTCGCTGGGAATTCCCGGTGCGCTCACCACGCAGCGGCTTTTCATGCGGGAGCCGGTGATCACGTTGTCCTCGATGACATTGTCGCGGGCCGGCGCGGGCCGCTCGGCTCGCTGCCCCAGGAAAACGCCGGCGCTCAAAATTCCCGGATCGCCGCCACTCGTCTTCACATTCAGGAACTGATTCCGCGCCACCAGATTCCCGTTCCCGATCACGAAAATCGCTCCGAACATCGCCCCGTCGATCAGATTATTCACCACGCGTATATTACGCGACTGCATATCGGGGTTCGTATTGTTCATGACGATGCCGTAGTTCTTCAAATCCCTGCAAGTGTTGTCGCGGACCTCGCCATCGTGGAAGCCATCGAGGTCGATGCACTTGCCGTTGATGTCCTCGAAGCGATTTCGCGCATACACCGAACGGTCCACATTCCCCGCCGTATCGATCGCCACCGCGTAGGCGCCCGACGCGATATCCACGTCCTCCGCCGGATAGCCGATCAGGCGGCCGCTATTCTCCTCCACGCGCACGCCCGTCGCATGTCCCACCTGAATGGCGTCACGCCCCAGCATGGAAAATCGATTCCCCGAGATCAGTCCGCGCCCGTTACGCGCCGAGGTGTAGAGCGAGTGCGTCCAGATGCCGTTGCCGCGAATATTGCGGAGGTCGCAATCGGTAACGCGGAAATCGTAAGTGCCCTCTTCCAGCAGGATGCCGCCCGTGGTGTTGTTCGTCCCCGCATAATTGCGCGACCCGGAGTCGGAGACCTGCACGCGGTCGATCCGCGCATCGGTCACCGCGCTCAGCAGAACGGCGAAGCCGCGCATCTCGCGGAAGCGCAGATTGAATATCCGTAAGTGTCCCGCATGCACCGCGGTCACTCCGTTGCCGCGCGTGAACTTTGCGAAGGGCGTGTCGTAGCCGGGAAGTCCGATGCGTACGTCGTTGCCGGCGCGGTCGCCCTCGATCGCGAAGTCGTGCAGCACCACATCCCACCCCGTCACCACGATCAGCGAGCGCCCCGAAAAATGCGGCGCGAATCGCAGTGTGGTGCCGGATGGCGCGCCGCGCACTTCGACTCCGGACCCCACCATCATTTCCGATTGCAGGTACACCACGCCCGGCGGCAGTTGGACCACGCGCCGGTGCCGCGGCGCGGGCATCACGACGAATGCCGAAGCCACGATGCAGGGCAGTAGCCCCCAGGCCAACCGCGAGTTCACGCCACCTCGATGGGCAGATGTGCAAGGGCGCGCTGACCGAGAGCGATCCGCACCAAATGAGAACCGCTGCCAATCGCGGCCGGCAGGCGGAAATTGAATTCGTACCGCTGCCCGATCGGGTCGGCGCAGAAGGAATCGACGTCCTCCGCCTCCACTCCGTCGATGCTGGCGCGGAAATCATCCGGCCGGGTCAGTTCGATCAGCGTGACTTTGGCCGAGCCGGTCACGATGCGATTGCCGGAGAGCAGATTCACTCCGTCGGTGATCGCCGTGATGCGCGCCACGGCCGGACCTGCCGGCATGATCCGCACCCATGCCGCCGGGCAGACCAGGCGGCCGTTCCAGTGGAGTTCCACGGGCACGAGGCCCGTGCGCAAGCCTTCCGGCAGAAACGCATTGACCTGCGAG
>DASZMZ010000100.1:0-19306 GCA_035551455.1 Candidatus Sulfopaludibacter sp. | reverse complement strand
TCCATAAGGTGCTGGAAGAGGACCAGTCTCTGCGCTTCTACCGCGATCCCCAGACGCGCGAATTCCTGCTGGCCGGCACCGGCCAACAGCACGTGGAAATTGTGGTCAGCCGCCTGAAGAAGCGCTACGGCGTAGACGTCACCCTCAAGGCCCCCAAGATTCCCTACCGCGAGACCATCCGCGGACACGCCGACGTACAGGGTCGCCACAAGAAGCAGACCGGCGGTCACGGACAGTTCGGCGATTGCTGGATCAAGATGGACCCGCTGCCTCGCGGCGGCAAGTTCGAATTCGCCAACGAGATTTTCGGCGGCTCCATCCCGAAGAACTTCATCCCCGCCGTGGAAAAAGGCATCGTCGAGACGGCCGAGAAGGGCTTCCTCGCCGGTTACCCGATGGTGGATTTCAAAGTCACCGTGTACGACGGTTCCTATCACGATGTGGATTCGTCGGAACTCGCCTTCAAACTGGCGGCGCGCAAGGCCTTCAAGGCGGCCATGCAGCAAGCCAAGCCGGCGCTGCTGGAGCCTGTGATGAATGTCGAGATTCAGGCGCCTGTGGAATACGCCGGAGATCTGATGGGCGATTTGAACGGACGCCGCGGCCGGATTTCGGGCATGGAGACCAAAGGCAGCACCCAGTTCCTGCGCGCCCAGGTGCCCATGGCCGAGATGTTAAACTATCAGAGTGACCTCACGGCTATGACCCAGGGTCGCGCCAGTTTTGCGATGGAGTTTGACCATTATGATTTTGTTCCTCCTTTACAGGCGGACAAGATCATTGCCGCTGCAAAAGCAGCAAAAACGGGCGAAGAGGAAGAAGAAGAGTAAGTACGATTCCGTCCGTTTTGGACACAGTGGTGTGGAATTCCGGGGACAACCCAAATTTGTCCCCGGTTGCACGGTTTGTTCGGATTGGTGTAGTCTCTAAGGGTTAATGCCCAGGTGAACCCCTGGGAAGGCCGTAGAATGGGCCGCGCCTGGCGGCGTGACGTTGTGCTTGGAAGTCAGAGGTAAAGTGGGCGCTCCGCGCAGGCGGAGGCTTCCTCTATTTTATAGTTCGAGGCTGTGGATGAATCATCGAACGAAGGCGCTCTTCTCTTGTGTTGTGGTCACCGGGGCTTTAACCACCGCTGCCTGCGGAATCAATCAGCAGTCCAAGTTCCAAATGTCTTTCCTCCCCCCGGCAGCCCATTCGGCAGCCACCCCAGGCGATACCGAACCTCCTATCGTTCACATCCAACCGAATGTCTACCTCAAAGATGCACCATCATTCCTGAAAGTTCCGGAGATGGCGCCGGGAAAAGCGCGCGCCGACGCATCTTACCAGCGAGCGCAGCGACGATTCGAAGCCGGCAAGCGGTACTACCAGGCCAAGGATATTGTCGAAGCGAGACGAGAATTCGACGCGGCTGTCGACAGTCTGCTCGATGCCTCGGACCAGAATCCCGATGAACGTGAAGTTTACGAGCGGCGTTTGGATGAAATGGTGGATGCCATTTCCCACTTCGATGTGACCGGAATGGGCGCATCGGCCGTAGTCGAAGAAGGTAAATTCGAGAAGGCCCCCCTGGAAGATATTCTCACCATGACCTTCCCGGTGGATCCTCGCCTCAAGGATCGCGTGCGGGAACTCGTGGCGTCCACGGTATCGCAGTTGCCCCTGGCGGTGAACGATACGGTGCTCGGCTACATCAACTATTTCGCCACTCGCGGACATAAGACGATTGTGGCGGCGACTGAGCGTTCCGGAAGGTATCGCGCCATGATTCAGCGCGTGCTCAGCGAAGAAGGCGTTCCGCAGGAACTGATCCACCTGGCGCAGGCCGAGTCCGGCTTCATTCCGCGAGCGGTTTCCAGCGCGGCAGCCGGCGGCATGTGGCAATTCCTGAAGTGGCGCGGCAACGAATACGGCCTCACCCAGACAAAGTATACTGACGACCGCATGGACCCCGAGAAGGCGACGCGCGCCGCCGCCCGGCACCTGCACGATCTGTACAACGAGTTTGGCGACTGGTACCTGGCGCTCGCGGCTTACAATTGCGGACCCGGTACGGTGGAAAAGGCCGTGGAGCGGACCGGCTACGCGGATTTCTGGGAATTGCGCAGCCGCGGTGTTCTGCCGGCCGAGACCACCAACTACGTGCCTATCATTCTGGCCATGACCATCATGGAGAAGAATGCGGCTGAGTACGGTCTGGACCATCTCACCTTCGATGCGCCGGTGGAATACGATTCGGTGGAACTCACGGCGCCCACCAGCCTGGCCCTGGTCAGCGACATTATCGATACGCCGCAGGCAGAACTGGCCACCTTGAATCCCGCCGTCCTGAAGGCCACCGCTCCCGAGAATTATTCGCTGCACGTCCCCAAAGGCTCCGCCAATCAGCTGCTGGCATCGCTGCAAATGGTGCCTGCCGAGCGGCGCATTGCCTGGCGCATGCACAAGGTTGAGACGGGAGAGACGCTGGCGGCGATCGGCAAGAAATTCGGCATCACGCCCGCCAGCATTGTCACCGCGAACAGTCTGAAAACCGCGGAAGCAGTGGAAGGCGACCGCCTGCTGATTCCCGCCGTGCTGCGCGCTGAAGTTCCCGCGAAGCGTACCGTGAGCAGCGCCGCCACGCGCCGCGTTTCTACCTCGCGCCGCTCCGCTTCCACGGCAGGCTCGAAGAGCAAACCCGCTGTGCGCAAGACGGCCGTGCTGGTGGCGCACAACAGCTCCAAGTAAGCACATCGCGCCCACATTTTTTCTGCTGTCTTCTTTTTCGCTATTGCCTCACCATCAAAAAGGGGTATTCTATGGGTGATTGTTTGCCCTGATTACAGGAGGCTTGCTTAATGTTGTTTGACAGCTCAAAGATCGCTCCGAAGGACGAAGAAGAGATGGAAGACTTCCACGACTACGAAGACGAAGAGCAGGGAGCACAGAGCTCCAAACTCGACGAGTACGAAGAGGACGAGGAAGAGGACGACGATGAGGAAGCGGAAGGGTCTGCCCCGCCTCCCGTAGCTCAACCTGCGCCTTCACAGGCAGCAGGCGAACCGTCGGCCGGTGCGCCGTCAGACGCGCCAGAAGCGGCCTCTCCCAAGAAGCCCATGAAGAAAGCCTCGGCTGCCAAGAAAGCACCGGCAAAGAAAGCTCCCGCCAAGACGGCTCCGGCGAAGAAAGCTCCCGCCAAGAAAGCGCCGGCCAAAAAGGCTCCGGCCAAAAAGGCTCCTGCTAAGAAAGCGGCTGTGAAGGCTCCTGCTAAAAAAGCGGCTGCGAAGGCTCCTGCCAAGAAAGCTGCAAAGAAGGCGCCGGCCAAAAAGGCTCCTGCAAAGAAGGCTCCCGCCAAGAAAGCTCCAGCTAAAAAGGCTCCGGCAAAGAAAGCGCCGGCCAAAAAGGCTCCGGCTAAGAAGGGCGGAAAGAAGAAGTAGCCCGTTTGTATGCTGCCACGAGCCGGTCCACCCGGCTCGGGGCATGCAGAGTTTGATCCTGCCTATACCGGCTTATGGATGGTCTGCCGGCACTTCGTATACAACTCCAGCAAGGCATCGGCCTGTTGTTCCGGGCTGCCTGCCGAAGGTTTGGCCGAAAAGCCCGCGGAGGATTGTGCGAATTTGCCGTACCCTGTAGTCACGGCAATGAACCGCATCAATTCCAGCGCTACTTCGTCTTTGCTGCGTCCTCCGCCGGGGGCCGGCGTTGCCGCCGCTTCCTGCGCGCTGTTGGGTGGTCCGAGTTCGGCCATATCTCTATTAGTCCTCCTGTGATACAACTCTAGATTACTGCATTTTCTTTCCGATGCCCCTCACCGCGATCCGCCACGTGCGAAAAATGCGAGGCGGAGCCCAGGCTCACTTGCTGGAAGTCGACGACGGCCATTGGTACGTCGTGAAGTTCCGCAATAATCCGCAGCATCGCCGCATCCTGGTGAACGAATTGGCGGCCTCCGTCCTGCTGGGCTACCTCAAGATCGCCGCCCCGGAAACCGCGCTGATTCACGTGAGCCGTGAGTTTCTGGATGCCAACCCGGACGTCGGCCTCACGCTCGGCACGCGCCACATCGCCATCGAGCCCGGCTGGCACTTCGGGTCGCAGTATCCGGGAGACCCGGCGCGCACGGCCGTCTACGATTTTCTGCCCGACGCCCTGCTCCCCAAAGTCGCCAACCTCGACGATTTCCGCGCCATCCTCGTCTTCGACAAATGGGTGGCCAATGCCGATGGCCGCCAGTGCGTTTTCTATCGGGCGCTGCTCGGACAGGGCCGCGCGGAGCGTGCCGGCTTCGTCGCCCGCATGATCGATCACGGCTTCGCCTTCAACGGCCCCAACTGGGACTTTCCCGATTCGCCGCTGCAAGGCCTCTACGCCCGGCGCATGGTCTATGACGACGTGCAATCGCTGGATGATTTCCAGCCCTGGCTGGATCAGGTGCGCAACTTCCCGGAAGAGGTGATGGACCAGGCCTGGAAACGCATCCCCCCCGACTGGATCGAAGGCGAAGAGAACGAATTGATGCAGGTGCTCGAGCGGCTCTACGAGCGGCGCAAACGCATGGCCGAACTCATCACGGCCTGCCGCGACGCGCGCCTGAACCCCTTTCCCAATTGGAAGTGAGACGCGATAGGTTGTTAGAATAAGCGTCGTGCTCCACCGTCATATCCTTCACAACCAGACCATCCGGCCGGCCTCCGATGAGGTGCTTTCGCCGGGACAGGTTGGCCTGCTCTCCGGCTGGGGAGTGTTCAGCACGCTGCGCGTCTCCGGCGGCGTCCTGTTCGAGTGGGATCGCCACTGGGCGCGCATTCAGCGCGATGCCGCGGCCTTCCACGTGGCTCTGCCGGCGGATTCGGAAGGCTTGCGCCGGAAGCTGCTGGAACTGGTCGACGCCAACCACGCTCCCAATTGCACCCTGCGGCTGGTAATCGTACGGAATGGCGGCGGCATGTGGGCCGGCCCTTCCAACGGCCGCGAAAGCGACGTGATCGCCCTGACCGCGGATTCCAAGGATTGGGGCGGAGGCGTGAAGCTGGCCTATCAGGCTCAGGCGCGTCATGCCGCCTGCAATTTCGCCGGCACCAAGATCCTCTCGTGGGCCATGAATCTCACCTGGCTGGAGACTGCGCAGCAGCGCGGCTTCGACGAAGTGATTCTGCTCAATGAGCGCGGCGAAGTGGCCGAGTGCACCTCCGCCAATCTCTTCATCGCCAACGACAATCAGGTGTGGACTCCGCCATTGAGCTCGGGCTGCCTGCCGGGCATCACGCGCGAACTGCTGGTGGGACCGGTGCGCGCCGCCGGAATCGAAATGGGCGAGAAGCCCCTGCTGCCCGCCGAACTCGAAGCCGCGGACGAGGTCTTCATCACCTCCACGACGCGCGATCTGCTGCCCGTGATCGAAATCGAAGGCAAAAAGGTGGGCGGCAAGGACGCGGCTCGTATCGCCTTGCAGAAGGCCTTCTCCGCGCACGTGGAGCGGTATGTCGCTGAACACAAGGAACCGGCCTTCACCAAATCTTAATCAAAAACCGCTTGTAAGCCCCACCTTCACGTGGTAGTTTCTTGAATACCCTATTTTCACGAAAGGAGGGCTCTCTGTTGGATTTCAATCACGATTTCACACACGAATTTCGAAGCGGCATGATGCAGAGGCGTCTTTCTTTCGCTCCTCTTCCGGTCGCATAATTCCAAACCAATTGAACAAGTTGAACCTCGCGGTATAGCTGCGTGCGATCGCTTGCTGACTCCCCCGCTTGCGGGCGAGCTGAAGTATTTGTGTCTCCCTGGAAAGCAAAATGAAAAATCAAAATCTAAACATCGTGCTTTCGCCGGCTCAGCAAAAGGCTTACGAGGGCCTGCTGAACGGCAGCGCCGCCGGAGACGTGCTGCTCTTAAAGGCTCGTCCCGGGTCTGGCAGAACAACCATTCTGCGTAAACTGCATGAAGCGGTGGGCGGAGCCTTTTTGGGCATCCGCGACTTCATGCAAACTCTTTCCACCCATCGCCCCGAAGCCATTGAAGAGGCCTTCCTCCAAATGCTGGAGCAGGCCCTGGCGCATCACCAGACGGTGATTGTCGACGATCTGCACCTGGTGACGCAGGTGGTGCAGGCGTGCGACTATCCGCGCGCGCTCTTGCTGGATGCCGCCCTCACCGCGATTCTGGGTGAGGCTGCCGGCATGCGCAAGAAGCTGATCTTCGCCACCGACGATGAGGCGCCCTGGCCGCTCGCCCGCCGCGCCTACTGCTGGAAAGTCGCCGAGTTCGAAGCGGAGGACTACGCTTGCCTCTGCCGAAACTTCCTCCCGGAAGCAGAGGCCGGCCTGGACTTCGACCAGATTCACCGCTTCGCGCCGGCCCTCTCCGCCGGACAGTTGCGCAACACCTGCAACTGGCTCAGCCATGCCAAAACCGTGGAGACTGCCAGCACCATCGAGTATCTGCGGTCGCACTACATGACCAGCAACGTGGAGTTGGACGAAGTGCAGCGCGTCACCTGGACCGACCTGAAGGGCGTCGATAGCGTCATTCGCGAGTTGGAGGCCAAGGTGGCGCTGCCCTTCGAGAACGACGCGCTGCGCGCCGAACTGGGCCTCAAACCCAAGCGCGGCGTGCTGCTGGCCGGTCCGCCCGGAACCGGGAAAACCACCATCGGGCGGGCCCTCGCCCATCGACTGAAGAGCAAGTTCTTCCTGATCGATGGCACCATGGTGGCCGGCAAATGGGACTTTCAAGAGAAGATCGAGAAGGTCTTCGCGGCCGCCAAACGCAACGCGCCGTCCATCGTTTTCATCGACGACGCGGATGTGATCTTCGAGGGCAAAAACGATAGCGGTCTCTATCGCTACCTGCTCACCATGCTGGACGGACTGGAAAGCGCCAGCGCGGAGCGGGTCTGCGTGATGATGACGGCCATGCATCCGGGCAGCCTGCCGCAGGCGCTACTGCGGTCGGGCCGCGTGGAGTTGTGGCTGGAAACCGCGCTGCCCGATGCCGCGGCGCGCCGCGCCATTCTGCTGGAGAAACTGGCAGGACTGCCGGCGCCCATCGGGAATGCCGACGTCTCGTCCATCGCGGCTGCCGGAGACGGGCTGACGGGCGCCGACCTGAAGAACGTGGTCGACGACGCCAAGCTTGAATTCGCGCAGGATCGCCTGCAGGGGAAGACTCTGCCATTCGCGGAGACCTACTTTCTGCGGGCGATCGAAACCGTAAGGTCGAACCGGAGGAAGTACAACAGCAACCGCCCGTTGAAGCTCGGCGCTTCGGTCAAAATGGGCTTCTGACCGGTTGACGCGAAGATCGCAGTCTCCGCTACCAGGCTCCCGGCCCCGGCAGAGTGCGGGTGTGGTTGAAAGTATATTCGCCCAGCAGACTTTCCCCGCCCGCATCATCGAAACCCACCAGGCGGGCGATCATTGTCCCGGACGGAGCCGCCTTCGCATAGGTGATCGGTTGCTGGAAAGCGACGCGGCCTGATTCGGAATTGAAGGGAATATCCGCCAGGCGCTGCCGCTCTGCCCCCAGTTCATCGCAGATACAGAGATCGATCCGTGCTGCTCCTGTCAGGTCCGCGGTGAGACGTGCGATGAGAAAATCGTCCTGGGCTGTGACCGTGCAGGCGATGCTGCCGCCAGCCGGAGGAGCGTACTCACGCACACGCGCCCCCTGCTCTGCGAAGCGTTTGACCAGAGTGTCGCTGACCACCATGAGCAGCGACCCCTGACGCGTCAGGTTCTGAATGGAGCCGGCAAGACCGATGCATTCGCGGAGCAGCGCGCCGCATTGGTCGCAGGCAAACAGGTGCTCTTCGACGGCTTCCTCTTCGGCCTGGGGCAGCGCGGCAGCCCAGTAATCCGCCAGCACGCCGATATCGAGCGGGTTCTCGCAGGTCATGCGGCGCCTCCTATACAGTCCCGCAATTGGTGGATCGCGCGGTGGCGGATCACACGCACGTTGGCATCGGAGACCCCGAGGAACCGGGCGATATCCGCGCCGGTATGCTCGTCGTAAAACGACATGACGACTACGGTGCGTTCGCGCTCCTTCAACCGCTGGACACAATTCGCAAGCTGTTCGCGATCCAGATCGGGCCCGATTGACGGGAGCGGCGTCAGCATCTCCACCCCGAACTGCTCGAGAAGGCCCTCCTTTCGCCGGGCGTTGCGCCGCATGTCGAGCACGGTCATTCGGCACGTTCCCAAGACGAACGATGTCAGCTTATCCGCTTCCCGGACACGGCCCGCCCGAAGCGCTTCGAGAACTGTGATAAACACCTGTTGCACAAGGTCGTCCGCCGCGTGCGGGTCCCTCAGGTGGCGTAGTCCGTAGAGGCGGATGCGCGGCGCCATGCGGCGGAACAATTCGGCTTCGGCGGCCGGATCACCGCCGAGCCCGATCCGATTCGCCACGTCCGAGTCGCTGAGCTCAATTTCCATCTGTACTCATTTTAGGTGTAACGGGCAGGCCGTTCGTTACACTTCCTGGGTGTTGAGCGCGGACAAAGCAGCGAACCAACGGCCCGCGACACCCTGGAGTGAAAAATGACGAGCACAGAGCAGACGCCTTACCTGAACACGCGAGAAGATGCGGCCTTCCGATTCCTGGGGTTTCCGACCCTGATCAGGTCTTCGGCCGAGACTACGAACGGCGCCTTCGGCCTGATAGAGAGCTGGGAGATGCCGGTCGGGTTTGAGTCGCCGTATCACACCCACCATCGGGAAGACGAATCCTTTTACGTGCTGGAAGGAGAAATGGCGATCGTGTGCGGCGGGAAATGGTCCAAGGCGGGCCCCGGCACGTTTGTTTTTGGACCGCGCGAAATCGCGCACGGGTTCAAGGTCATCGGTAACTCGCCCGCCAGAATGCTGCTGATGTGCACTCCTGGTGGCTTTGAGGGGTTCGTGTTGGCGCAGGCTGGCCCGATCGCCGAGCCGCCATCGCCACCCGACATGGAGAAGCTCATGATGCTCGCCGGCCAGTTCGGTATCGATATTCATGGGCCGCTGCCGGAGGAGCCGGAGAATTTCCGCGGCGAAGAGGCTGCCCCCACCGACCTCAAGAGCTTGAACCATCGCTGGATCCAGGCGTTCAACGATCGCGATTGGCAGACCGAACGCGCTGTGCGGAGCGACGATTTCCGGGCTTACATGTCGGGCATCGAAGGGCCGTTGGACAACGCCGCATGGTCGGGATTTATGTCCGGCTTCACCGCGGGCTTCCCGGACGCCCGGATCGCGATCGAGGCCTGCATCGCGGAGGGGGACACGGTGAGCACCCGTTGGACGCTCACCGGCACTCATCAGGGAGAGTTCCAAGGGATTCCGGCCACCGGCCGCAGCGTACAGTTCGCGGGGCTCGAATTCAACCTGGTGCGGGGCGGAAAATTCGTTGAACACCGGTCCATGTTCGACAATGTGGCGTTGTTACGGCAGATTGGCTGAGCACCGTGGCGCTGCCCTGAGAAGTACAAATGGGCTTGTCGTAGTTATCCAAAGAGAAGATTGCAGGCGGCCGGCAACTGTATCAGAGTATCGATACAGTGAGCCGGCCGATGCGTTTTAAGCTGGAACCCGCCAGTCCGATTCCGATGTACCAGCAGCTTGTCGAGCAGGTGCGCCGCGGAATTGCGGCCGGGGTGCTGTGCGCGGAGGCCGAGTTGCCGTCCGTGCGGGCATTGGCCGCCGAGCACCTGATCAATCCCAATACGGTGGCGCGCGCTTATCTGGAGCTGGAACGCGAGGGTCTGCTCTGTAAGCGGCGTGGATCCGGGACGTATGTAGCAGCGGACGCCGCCGCGCTGGGCGAAGGGTATCGCGTGCGCATTGTGCGGGATCTGTTGGATCAGGCCCTGGTTGCAGCGGCCGAGTTCGGCTTGACCGTGCGCCAAGTCCATGCGCTGGTGGACGAGCGATTTTCGGAAGCGGAGGAGAAATCGGCATGAGCAGACCGGCAATAGCAGTGGAAGGGCTCACGAAGCGATTCGGCAACCGTGTGGCGGTGGACAACCTGAGTTTCGAAGTTCCCGCCGGCAGCGTGTGCGGCTTCCTGGGCCGCAATGGCGCCGGTAAAAGCACTGTGATCCGCATGCTGATGAACCTGGCCGATCCCACGGCGGGAACGATCAGCCTCTTGGGACTCGACAGCCGCCGCAACCATACCGCGCTCATGCACCGGATAGGCTACGTCTCCGAGGCGCCGGTACTCTATGACTGGATGAAAGTCGGGGAACTGGTGAAGTTCACAGCGGCCTTTTATCGGCGTTGGAACGACACCCTCGTGGATGAACTACTGAGCCGCTTTGGCATCGACCCTAAACAAAAGGTCCGGCACCTGTCGCGCGGGACGCAAGCACAGCTTGCTTTGGCGTTGGCGCTCGGCGGCGACCCGGAACTGTTGATCCTGGACGAGCCGGCCACCGGCTTGGACGTGCTGGTGCGCCGCGCCTTTCTGGAGAGCATCATCCAGTTAATCCAACACGAAGGCCGCACCGTGCTGTTTTCGTCGCATCTTCTGCACGAGGTGGAGCGCGTAGCCGACAGGGTAGTGATTATCGATCGGGGCCGGCTGGTCCAGACCGGAAGTTTGGAAGATCTCAAGCGGCAAACGGGCTCGAGCCTGGAAGAGAGTTTCGTGGGAGCAGTAGCCAGTAAGGAGCAGGCATGAGACCGCTGTTGTGGAAGGAAATGCGTGACCTGCGTCCCTGGCTCCTGGCAGGATTGGGGTTCACCGGTGGGCTGCAAGTATTGCTGAGTACCGGTGTTTTCGGCGGTAACTTCGTCAGCGTATGGATGGAGGTGTTGTTACCGCTGGCCGCGGCTGTGGTCGCGATCGGAATCGCGGCAGGCCAGGTGGCGCGAGAACGCCACACGCGGACGCTGGAGTTCCTGCTGGTGAGGCCGGTTCCGGCGCGCGTGATCCTGTGGTCGAAATTCCTGGCCGGGACCGCCGTGCTGGCAGTGCTGCTCGCGGCTCTGCTGGCGCTGGGTTATGCGGTTCCCGGATTCACTTCCGATACTGGTCTACAGGTGATCCGCGAGCAGGTAGGCTACCGCCAACTACTGGTCACGCTGTTCCCTCGTTTTTGGTTTCTGTATGGCATGTCCCTGCTGTTTTCAGAACTGGTGGACCGTACGGCGAAAGCCACCCTGCTGGCAGCGGTGGCCGGCATCGTCACGGTGGCGGCGGCACTCCGACTGGCGGATCTGGCCCCGTTTTCCAGCTTTGTCTGGTGGCTTCCATTTTTCGAGTCCACTGGCGGCTTGATTGATGCAGCCAAATCACCAGCCCTCTCTCTCACCACCGGCTTGGTCTATGCCGGATCGGCGGTCTTCCTGGCGGCGGCCGCAGCATGGCTCCTGAAGAAGTCGCCCGAGCGATATCTCGGCAATCGCGGACTGGCGGCAACGACGGTGGGAGTGATCGCCATGGCTGTTGCCTCGGTCGGCGTGGCGGCCCACCGGCTGCCGGAAGAGAAACCGATCGGCGTCTGGGAAATCGAGGGGGCAGGCGATTGGGATTCGTCCGGCATTGTGGCTTCCGGATCTCTGGTCGCGCTCACCCATGCGGATCGGGTGCAATTCCTGGATTTTCATGAGCCTGCGCGGCCCCTGCAGATCGACGAAGTCCAGTTGCCCCTGTGGACCACATCGACCGAATGGAGCGTCGATCGTGCTTCGATTGAGGGAGCTACGGTCTATCTCGCAGGGTCGAAAAAACAAATGCCGGTGGACGATCTGGAAATCGCAATCGTGAAGCCTGGGGCTCCTGTCGAGACGATTTCGCTCGGGCCGGTCCGGCCGGGCGACTACGCATCCACCCCGGTCCGGCTGGGCAACATGATCTACATTGCTACGACTCGGGATCGCGTGTGCAGTCTCCGCGTCTTCGAACTAGCCTCCAAACGCGAGGTCGCTACTCTGGTGATCGACCGGCTGCGGCTGCCCCGAACCAAGAACGAGGGCTCGCTACCTGTACACATCGTCCGCCAGGGATCATACCTTTACATTGGATCCCCGTCGTTTCTCAGCACCGTGAATGTCAGCAATCCGGCAGTGCCCACTTTAACCAGCCAACTGACGGTCCATCCGAAAGCGACTTTCCTGTATGGCTTCCCGCGCCCGCTCTCCTGTCAGGAGGGAAGGCTCTTTGAAATTCGATTATTTCCGGAAAGCCTGGCCGTCTACAGTCTGAGTGATCCGGCCAAGCCCCGCTTGGAGAGCGAACTCACCTACCATGCCGGATTCAACATCGCAGGCGCCGGCAGCGCGCTCTATCAACCATGGCAATCGGGCATGCTGGAATTCCACGCTGGGCGAGTTGACCTGCAGGCGGATCGGTATCTGCGCTCAAACGGTGTAGTATCGTCTTTCGCAGTTTCAGAGGGACTGGTCTACGCTATGGTGTGGAACGCATTGAAGAAAAGACGGACGGTGGACGTCTTCCAGGCGGGTGTACAAAAAGAAAACGGTTCCAAGTGACCCGATTTCCAGCCTAGCTCACTACCGGCATGCACGGCATTGAGCACCGCATTCGGAAGCGCCGGACGTTTCGCCTGTCTGCTCCCCGATTGCTGGTTTTGCCAGCTACCGGATCAAAGCCTTCAGGCTCGCCGCGGACTGAGTTTCTTCCGAACGGGACCGGACGCTCGTAACGACCTTTCGCTCGCCCGTAACGATTGCCTTTTGGGGCCTCCATTGCGGGGTTAACGTTCCCGGCCTGCTACTTCACGTTCTTCGCTGACCAGCCGTTCTGCCCGTTCGACCTTTCGGCTCCGCCGCCTGTGCCGGTTCGCCCCGGCTCAGGCCGCTTCACTGCTTCTGGCCCGTTGCAAAACTGCCGACCAACTTCATCGATTGCTCTCCCGGTTTCCACTACCCTTCAGGACTTTTATATCCTTCCGGATCGAAGCGTTCCACCGGTGCTGCAACCGCTCGGCCCGCCTTCCGAATCCGCCCGATTTCCTCTCGCTCCCCGCAACCGGTTCTATTTCTAGGGTTGGCTACGGATCATCGTTCCTGGTTCGGTACGTTTCCGGAGGCTTGCTGTTCCTCAAACCTCTTGGAACCTTCTTCACTATGCTCTCGCAATCACCTGAGGTCAATGGCTTTTGTATCTGAAAAGCCGGTTTTCAACAACCTATTTCTATCCTGTTATCACTGAGTTACAGAATGATGAGAGTGCAAAAGCTGTGGATAAACCGCGGACTTAGCGTTCCGTTTTTGGAGGCGTGAGTTTCAGGATCATGCCGTTGTCCGTGGCCATCCAGACGTTGTCTTCCGAGCCCGAAAGCACGACGCGCGTCGCCACGGCGCGATAATCGACCGGCATCTCCGTCCAGCCGCTGACGCCAAAGTCCTTACTCACCAGCACCTGCACTTTTCCCGGAATCACATCGCGCAGTTTGCCCTGCGAAAGCGTCCCGGCCAGATACGAAGTGCCGTCCGGAGTGAGCCAGATATCGGTCACACTGAATTTGCTGTCTTTATAGACGGTCTCGCTCTTGTTGGTTTTCCATTCCAGCTTGTAGGCTTCGCTGGGATACCGGAACATCTGCGAGTATTCCACCAGCCCCAGACCGTAGCCACTATGGGCGAAACGAATGCGCGTGCTTTCGCCGAAAAGCGAAGCCGAATTGGCGTGCCAGGTATTCCCGCCGTCGTGGGTGACCAGCGAGTAGTTCAGGTGAGGCGTGTCGCGCTGATCGAGAGTGGCTTGCGGATCCAGCCAGCCCGGATGGTCCGGGCCCCACATGCGCGGAGGCAGGTTGTACCCGGTGATGATGCCATCCTTCGGCGTGGCGAACGCGACCCAGTTATAGGCGCTATACAGAGGATTGCCCGGAGGCTCGGCAGCCGCCGCGACCTTGGTCCACTCGCGGCCGCCATCTTTGGTCTCCACCACGGTCTTTTTGCCGCCGATGCCCCAACCCCGCTTTTCGTCCAGGAAGAAGACGCGGTTGACTTCGGACGGCAACTTCGGCAGCTTGACCCAGTTCTTGCCCGCTTCGGTGGTCTGCCACAGTCCCTTGGTGGTGACCATCCAGCCCAGCGATTCGTTGAGAAAGAAGAGCGTGAGCGGCACCTCTTTCAACGGAATCACCTGCCAGTGCGCGCCCCCGTCGGTGGTCACGACACTCGTGGGATCCTGCCGCCGCCCTTCCGTGAGAAAGCCGACGGCGATGCCGCGCTTGTCGGAGAGAAAGCGAAGATCGGTGATATCGAAGGCAGACTTGTTCTTGTCGTACAGATACTGCATCTGCCATTTCTGGGCCCGGAGCGGCATCGCGGGCAGAAGCAGGGCCGCCAGAATCACGACGGCGCACGAAGAACGGGAAAATGATGGATGCACGTTATTGTTTCATCGGGACCGGCCCGGACGAAAGCACCAGTTCCACGTGATTGGCCGATTCCATCGCCGCCGCCGTCATGCGCGCCAGCACCAGCACGCAGCCAATCTGTTCACCCACGGTATTGATCACTTCCATTTCACTGCCAGTATGCTGATGCGGGGAGCGATGCTGCACGTTGATCACCCCGATCACGCGGTTCCGCGCAATCAGCGGCGAGGACAGGAACGCCTCGAAACTGTCTTCCGGCAGTTCACCGAAAGTCTTGAATCGAGGATCCTTGTAAGCCTCGCGGGAAATCGCCAGTAGACGCCGTTCCCGCGCCACCCAGCCCGTGAGGCCCTCGTTCCACTTCAACTTCACCTTGCCGATGGTCGAAGGATGGGGGGTGTTCGAGGCACACAGCACCAGTTCCTCGCCATCCAGCAGGTACAGCAGGCAGGAATCGCATTGCGTAAACTCCACCACCAGGTCGACTACGCCTTTCAGCACATCCTGGAGGCTCAGATCCCGAACCATGAAGCGGCTGATCTTCTGGAACAGACGCAACTGCTGCTCCGTGCGTTCGAGACGCGCTTCGAGGTCTTTGGACTTCGGCACGCCTTTATTATATCTATCCAAAGGCAGCGGACTGAGTAGATCTTTCGAGGGGTGCGCCGACTGTTACATCCTGCCCATAGATCGCCTACAATCAGTAAGAACGGAACCATTGGATGGCTGAAAGTCCTATCGACACGGCGCTCGGTACCTGGAACGTACCGGAATGCCCGTTCACCATCGAATACCTGCCGCGCGTGCTAGACGATATCCGCCTGGCCGTGGTGGACGCCTTCTTTTCCCTGCCCCGCGGAGGGGCCGAAATCGGCGGCATCCTATTGGGAAACCACAGCGAAGGCAAAGTCACCATTTCCGAATACGTGGCCTTGGATTGCGAACACGCCACCGGCCCGTCCTTCGTGCTTTCGCCCAACGATGAAGTGGAATTGCGCAAGTTGTTGGAACGGTCCACGTCGGAACACCCGGCGCTGACCCCTGTGGGTTGGTACCACTCACACACGAGGAGCGACGTCTTTCTGTCGGACGCGGATCTGGCGATACACAAGCAATTTTTCCCGGAGCCCTGGCAGGTGGCGCTGGTCTTCAAACCGCATACGTTCCAGCCCATGCGCTGCGGCTTCTTCTTCCGCGAGGCGGATGGATCCATCCACGCGTCGGCTACATACCGGGAATTCGTCCTGGAGACGATACCGCTGCGTCCGGTCCCCATCAATGGGATGGCGGCGCCGGCCTCGGAAGTAGAGACGACCGGGTTGGTGATCGACATCAAGGCCGCGGTTCCGGAAGAAGCGCCGGCGCCGGCGCCTGTGGAAGAAGCGCCGCTGCCCATCTTCGAGGCCCCGACCTTTGGGATGCCGACCGAACGCAAGTCCTGGCCGTGGATGAAGACCGCGCTTGGCCTGGTTTTGGGCTGCGGCGTCTGCATCGCCGGCTTCCAGTTCGGGCAGAACTGGCTGCCGAAGTTCGTCAGCAGCGGGAAGACGGCGACGAAAGCTGTGGTCACGGCGAGCGCCCCGGTGCCGGCATCGGCTTCGGGCGACCCGAAAGAAATCGCCAAACTGAAGCAGGATCTGGCAGCGCAAATCGAAGAGACTCACAAAGTGGAGAGAATGCTGGCCGATCAGAGTCTGCTGGTCTCCCAGGCCACCAAAATGAAGGATCGCGTGGCGGAGCTGGAGCAAAGTTTGAGCGAGGCGAAGGCGCAGGCGGCCGACGTTGCCAAACTCCGCAAGGACTTGGCCGCTTCGAATGACCGCAATCGCAAACTGAGCAAGAGCCTGACCGACACCCAGAACGAACTCAAGCAGCAGCAGCGTAAGCGCCTGGGCAACCAGGACCCCGCCAAATAATCTCGGAGCGGCAGAAATCGAAAAGGGCGCTCCCTGAAGCGAAATTTACCACGGGCTGCTAGCCCCAGAGTTCGTGGACCGGGTTGTACTGCACCGGGTCCGTCGTCGGGACGTAGCTGAAGCCGCGGCCTAGAGGATCGTCGTGGCGGACGGTGGTCCAGTCGATGCCCATAGCGGAATAGATCGTCGCCTCGATGTCTTCCGGGTAGACGTAGCGATTCTGCGACCAGCCGTAGTCCGAAACGTCCGACCCGGTAGCGTTCGTCGCGCCGACAATGGAGCCGCCCTTGACGCCGCCGCCCGCGAAGAAGGCAAACTGCTGCGGCCAGTGATCGCGTCCCGCCGCCGCCGTCAGAGGACCCGTCGTGCGGCCGAACTCGCCGACCATCACCACCAGCGTGTTGCTCAGCAGACCGTTCGACTCCAGGTCGCCCATGAGGGCGGAGAGCGCGTTGTCCAGAATCGCAGCCTTCGCCGGCAGGTTGCCCGCGGAATAGATATTGACGTGCATGTCCCAGCCGTCATTGCTGGTGATCTGAATGAACCGCGTGCCCTGATTGGCCTTCAGCACCTGCGACGCCACCAGGCAGGCATTGCCCGTGGACGAACTGCCGTACCGGGCGCTATCGGCGGCCGTATAGCCGAAGGCCTGATTGACCACCGAGTTGTACATCATGCGGTTGGCGGCGCTGTAGAAGTCGTTGTAGTCAGTGGTGGCCGTGCCGTAAGGTCCGTTGATGCGCAGCGGATCGTCAATCGTGTGGAGCAGCGAGAGCCTGCCGTTGAATCGCGCCTGCCCATCCGGATTGGAGGTGTTGGCGATTCCCGCCGTCGCCGGCACCACCTTGAACGGGGCGTAGGCCGCCGAGAAGTAGCCCTGCGTCACGCCGCCGGGTGAATTCAGCGCCAGGAAGGTGGGGAAGACGGAGTTGGGCGTCTGGCGTTCAATCGCCACGACGCTGCCGATATTCGGCGCAATATTGCCCAGAGCCGCGGCCGGATTGCGGCCGATCTGCGTCCAGGTCTGTCCCAGCGAATGGACCAGCGCGTGCGACCGCATGGATCGCACGATGGCGAACTTGTTTGTGAGATTGCCCAGCTTGGGCATTAGCCCCGTGGGCCAGAGAACGCCATTGACCGTCTGCGGCGCGAATGTGGTGGGCGTGGTGCCCGCCACCACCTTCAGGTCGAACGTATCGGTATGGCTGGGAGCGCCGGCCAGCAGAATGAAGATCACATTCTGAGCGGTGTTCTTGGTGGATGCGCCGGAGGCCGAAACGTCAGCCGCCTTGGCATACCGTTCAGCCAGATAGGACCCGGTGACGCCGGCGCCGGCTAGTTGAAAGAACTGGCGGCGGGTCCAGTGCGGGCGATTGAAGAACGTCTTATTGTGATAGCCGTACTTCTTGAACGCGCAGTTGAGTTTTTCCTGTTCGTTGCTCATGACGTCCTCCTTCGCTAGTAGTTAAATACGAAATCGACCTTGTTATAGAGGGACCAGACCAGGTCCTGCACCGCACTGGTGCGGTTCGCCGGAGTGGAACAACTGAGGCCGCCGCTCACCGTGCCCAACGCGCATAACGCGTACGCATTCTCATTCGCAGTGGGATACCGCGAGAGGATGTTCAGGAACAGCGTATTCACCAGGTCTGTATTGCTCAGGCTCAGATTCTTCACAATGAGCTGGCTCGGGCTGGTTCCCGTGGTGGCGAGGCGCGATTCCACGATGTTGTTATTCATCAGGTTCAGCGCCTGCAGAATGGAGCCGTCCTGCTTGCGCGGCTGATCGTCGCGATTGCCGCGCAGGAAGCTGTCCAGGAAGCCCGTCATGGTGCCGTCGCTGGGCGCGTTCACCACGTCCGGCAACTGCATCATGTAGCTCACCAAGGGGTATCCCGAATCCGTGAATCCAGTGTACTTATAGGTGGGGGAAGTGCCGCTGGACTGCATGATGGCGTCGGCCACCTCTTCCGACCAGAGGCGGCGGACGTACTTTCGCGCGAAGTAGTTCTGGTAGCCGGCGTTCCAGGTCCCGGGATACCGGCTGGAAAGCTGGTAGGTGTTGGAGTTGACGATCTCGCGCATCAGCGCCTTCACGTTGTAGCCGCTCTGAATGAAGTGAGTGGCCAGCGCGTTGAGCAGTTTGGGATTGCTGGGCTGCAGGGTCCACGGCGCGGGAGGCGGATTGTTGGGATCCAGCCGGGCCGGGTCGAAGGTATCCGGCGGATCCACAATTCCCTGCCCAAAGAAATAGGCCCACATGTAGTTCACGGCGGCGCGGGCAAACTGAAAGTCGCCCGTGACATCGCGGGCAAGGGCCATGCGATAGTTCTCGCCGCTCTTCGGGCTGTCGCCATTAAAGATGTACTGCGGCGACACGTAGAAGCAGGGCTGACCAGACTTGCAACCGGTGGGCGCGACGCGCGACGGACGGTTTCCGGTGGTGGTATTCAGCGCGTAGTCGTTGGTGTAGCCCTTGGTGTTGTCGTGCAGCGTCCAGTAATAGACGTTGGTATTGGTGGGGTCGGGATAGCCCCGGGCAATCTGCGTGTGCGAGAGGTACGACGCCAGTTGCCATGCCTGGTAGCGCGTGGTGTTACCGCCCCACAGGCTGAGCGAATCCAGATGTCCGCGGCCGTTATGGCAGAGCAGACAGTTCACGTGGGTCATGCCCAGAAACGTTTCGGCCACATTGGCGGTCATCTGGTCGGTGGTGTCCTGCACCGGACCGTTGGAAATCCAGCCGCCCACCAGCCAGTTGGCATGGCCGGTATCGTAGGTATTGTCGGCCGTCACGCTCAGGAGTTCGGAGGCCATCTGGTTATACGGCTTGCCGTTCGCCAGCGAATCGTGGATGTACTGATAGAAGGCGTTGCGGCCGGCGGCGAACCGGTTCAGGCCGGTGCTGGGATAGGTGGTGGTGTTCTTGAGCAGGTCCCCGTAATACATGGTCCACTTATCCACCCACTCGGGCGCGGCCAGCAACTGCTCGATCAGTTTGGCGCGCTTCTGGGGATCGGTGCTGGATACGAACGTCAGCACATTCTGCACCGTGGGGATGCGGCCG
>DASZMZ010000099.1:0-19898 GCA_035551455.1 Candidatus Sulfopaludibacter sp. | reverse complement strand
TCACCCGCGCCGTGCAGAATATTTTCGCCGGCGGTTCGTTCGCGCACCTGAACGATGCGGTGTCGGAGAGCATACTGATGCTCAAGCGGCGTCCCGGGACGCGCCGCCGCATTCTCCTGCTCATCAGCGAAACTCGCGATTACGGTAGTTCCGCCACTGCCCGTGACGACGTGATTGAACTCCAGTTCAATAACATCCAGGTTTACCAAGTGACCATGTCGCGCCTGCTCGGTAAGCTGACCACTTCGCCCGAAGCCCGCTTTGACAACACGCCGCCGGCCATGCACCCCATGCCTCCCGGAGTTGCCGCCACGCCCACCTCGGTCATGCAGACGTATGGCACCGAAGGTAATAGCGCGGAGTTCATTCCGCTGCTGCTGGAACTTTACCGCGACGCCAAGTCGATCTTCAAGAGCACGCCCGCGCAGGTCTTCACCAAGGCTACCGGCGGCGAGATGCTGCCGTTTTTCGGCGGCAAAGGCTTACAGGAAGCGATTCAGAAAATTGGGGAACAACTACACAGCGAATACACGCTGAGCTATAACCCCACGGCGGCTACAAAAGCAGAGGGTGGCTTTCACCGGATCGAAGTCACGGTTACCGGCCACCCTGAAGTTCCCATTAAGGGCGGAGTCAGCGTCCGCCCCGGCTACTGGACAGCAACGCACTAGCAGCCCGTGGTGAATTTCGCTCCCTAACAGGCGTTACTTCTTTGCGACCTGCAGGTTGTTGGTTACCGAGAACACGCCGGCAACGGTCTTAGCCCGCAGGGTCGCCAGATCCTTATCCGCCTGCGAATCCACCACGCCTTCCAGCACCACATGACCGTTATTGACAATGATGTGGATGGAAGGCACCGCCTGCATGCCGTACCGGTCTAATCCCGGATATCCGTAGATGGCCCGAAACACTGCCACCCGCGTCTGATTATCGAACGATGAGAGCGGTAGGACCTCGATTTTGTTATCGACGTGCGTCACGCCTTCAATGTGCTTCACAACACCTTCGGCATCGCTCTTCAAGGTCGGATTGGTCACTTGACCCAACAGCGTCACATAGCCGCCGTTCACGCTGTAGGCCAGATTGTCGAATACTCCGTAGTACGGGAGCATCACGAGTTCATGCCGGACTTCCTTGGAAATCCGGTCATTCGGCATGTTGCCGCCCGCATACCGGTCGGCGCCTTTTTGGGCAGCTCCGGGTACGCAAAGCAGCGCCCCCAGGGCGAGAACGTACAACCCTTCAGTAAGTTTGCTCATGCTCATCCTCCTCTAAAGGTAGATAAGCAATTCAATAACCGGAGTAAAGCAGGCGATGTGCCTGCTTTACTCGGTGCTTGAGATATTCACCAGGCCCTTGGCCACGGCTTCCGCCTCCTCCATGGTGAACTCCTCGACCTTCGCCGAGATATTCATGGAGCAAAATTTGGGACCGCACATCGAGCAGAAGTGCGCATCCTTGAAGCCATCCTCAGGCAGCGTCTCGTCGTGCATGGACCGCGCCGTTTCCGGATCCAGCGAAAGGTCGAACTGCTTGTTCCAGTCGAACGTGTACCGCGCCCGCGACAGTTCATCGTCGCGATCGCGTGCTCCCGGACGGTGGCGCGCAATATCGGCCGCATGCGCCGCAATTTTGTACGCGATGATCCCCGCCTTCACGTCCTCGCGATTGGGCAGCCCCAGGTGCTCCTTCGGCGTCACGTAGCAGAGCATCGACGCGCCATACCAGCCGATCATCGCCGCGCCGATCGCCGACGTAATGTGGTCGTACCCCGGCGCGATGTCGGTCACCAGCGGCCCCAGCGTATAGAAGGGCGCCTCGTAGCACAGCTCGTTTTCCTTCTGGACCTGCATTTCAATCTGGTCCATCGGGATGTGGCCCGGCCCCTCGATCATCACCTGAACGTCGTATTCCCACGCCTTCTTGGTCAACTCGCCCAGCGTCTTCAACTCGGCGAACTGAGCTTCGTCGCTGGCATCGGCCACGCTGCCCGGCCGCAAGCCGTCTCCCAGGGAGAAGCTGACGTCGTGCTTCTGGAAGATCTTGCAGATATCCTCGAAACACTCGTACAGCATATTCTGCTTGTGATTCTTGACCATCCACTCGGCCAGGATCGAGCCGCCCCGGCTCACGATTCCCGTCACGCGCTTGGTGGTCAGCGGAATGTATTGCACCAGCACGCCCGCATGGATCGTCATGTAGTCCACGCCCTGCTCGGCCTGCTCTTCAATCACCTCGAGCATCACCTGTTTCGACAGGTCTTCCACCCGGCGCACGCGGCTCAGCGCTTCGTAAATCGGCACCGTCCCGATGGGCACCGGCGAATTCGCGATGATCGCCTTGCGAATGGCCGGAATATCTCCGCCGGTCGAAAGATCCATCACCGTGTCCGCGCCGAACTTCACCGAGTAGCGCAGCTTTTCCAGTTCGCCTTCGATGTCCGACAGTACCGCCGAATTACCGATATTCGAATTGATCTTGCACCTGGAAGCCACTCCGATGGCCATCGGCTCCAGGTTCGCGTGATTGATGTTCGCCGGAATGATCATGCGGCCCCGTGCCGTCTCCGTGCGGACCGTTTCCGGTGAGATCCGCTCGCGCTCCGCAATGAAATGCATTTCCTCGGTCGTGACCCCCTGCCGGGCATAATGCATTTGCGTGCGGTTCTTGTCGTCTTTCCGTTTGGCTACCCACTCTGTGCGCATGATGACTCCTGACTTACTGAGGACGAGACTACGGGCCGGGTAGGACCCGGCCCGGCCCTACTTCTGCTTCTTCGGTTTCTTCGTTTCTTTTTTGGGGCTCTTGTCCTTACCCATTAGAATTCTCCCTTACAGTTGAGATTATAACCGCTATACCGTGCTCCGACGCCTGATTCGATACCGGTATCCTCGCCAATTCACAGTATTTCCGAACGCCGAGGCCAATAACGCGACCAGCCAGATCCAGGTGGTGAACGGAATCCAGATGGCATGTACCCAGGAATGGCGCTTGAACCAGGCATCCAGCTCCGGCATCGCCGCCTTCGCCAGAGTCGCCCGATTCACGCCCTTCAACATCCCCGGCGAAAGCTGCGCAATCAGCGCCCACTCGGCCAGCCGGTTCCCCTGAATAGACGCGATCACCGACGCCGCCATGCCGCCGCAGTAGAAAATGTGCGCCGCCAGCCCTAGGCCCCACAACCGCGGATTGTAAACCCGCGTGATCGTCATCTGCCGGCGAATCCAGCCGAAGAAGTCCGCCGCCCCAATGTGATCCATGCACGGCACCAGCGCCCCCGGCGCATACGCGATGCGCAAGCCGGCGGCGTGAATGGCGTCGGAGAGCGCATAATCGTCGCTGATGGTATCGCGCCAGTAGTCGGGAATCCGGACCCCGTAGAACGTCTCTTTGTAGATCGCCATGGCCCCGCCCCAGGCGAAGGGACTGTTGCCCGACCCCAGCAATCCGAAGCTCACCGCGTCCCACACGCTGCGCACCAGGCTCCAGAAGGTGGGCGGCTCCGGCGCGAACCAGCGGTAGCCCGTCGATGCCCCCACGCCATCTTCGTTCAGCGGCGCTACCAGCGAGCGCAGCCACCGTTCCGTGGGCCGTCCGTCCGAATCGGCAAAGGCGAACACCTGACTCCGTTTTCTGGTGGCCCGCACCGCCGCATTCAGATTCTGCACCTTCTCGCCGGTCGTTTCATCGTGGCCGTGGGCCAGCACAATCTTGACCCGCGAGGGCAGTACGCCCGCGGGAATGTCTTCGGCCGATCGCGCCGTCACGATCAGTTCGTAGTCGGGATAGTCCTGCGACGCCAGCGCCGCCAGGTTTTCGCGCAGCCCTTCGTCGTAGCCTTTTACCGGCACAATGACGCTGGCCGGCGGCAGGTAGTCGATCTTCTCCGCCAATCGCTGCGCCACGTAGGCGGCGCGCTTTCGTTCTCCGCGGAGTGAGAGCAGGGCCAGCAGGAGGGCCGGAGCCACGAACAGCCAGTAGAGCACTTCAGTCCAGCTTCACTACGCTTTACGACCCTTGCCCTTAGCCTTCGCCTTCGGCTTCGCAATTTCCACGGGAGGCGCCGGTTCCGGTTCGGCATCCACTTCCACTTCGGCCATCTCGTCGGTCTCGGTCTCCACCTCGGCCGTTTCGTCCAACTCCACGTCCAGTTCCGGATCGATCCCGTCGACCACGGCCGCGCCGTCGGCATCGCCCGGGGCCACTTTCTTCAGCACCTCGCTGAACAGTGCGGCCTTGCGGAGATCCACTTTCGGCGGCGGAGCCTGCTCGTGCCGGAAATCGTGATCGTTGTGGCACGTTCGGCAGCGGACTTTGGCCGCTTCGTTATTCACTACCGACACAATGGCGTGATTCATGACCCGCTTGCAGCGGACGCAAAAATCATCGATGTCGTCACCCAGACGGGGGTCGCGCATAGAAGTCTCCTAAGTGCTGGCCGTTTGGCCTGTGGGTTCCGTTTCGGTGTGGGGTTTGGGTTCCGGCAGCACCCACTGCGCCGGTTCGAAACCGACGTATTTGCAGACGCTCAACCGCCCCTCCCCGGTCTCCAGCAGGTCGCCCACTTCCAGGGCCTGGCCCGATTCGCGCAAAATTCGCCAGGCGTCGTACTCGTGCGCCGCCTCAATCTGGTCCTGCGGTTCGTAATCCTTCGGCTTGACCGAAGCGCAGCCCGAAACATGCGGTGCCCAGCGAAACTGCTGCCGTGGCGAATCCTTCATACGATAGATCCGATAAAGCGGCATAGCCCTACATTGTAATCGAATGTAGCGTCCGAATCGCGTCGCGTTCGCCCAGTTCGATCCAGCGCGCCACATTCGCCGGTTTCCAGAACATAGCGTCCAGCAGGGAGCCCAGGCCTTCGCTCGGCTCGAAGCGAATCACTTCGAGCGCGCTGCTCGGCGGATGCGACGGCACCACGTGACGCAGCATGCGGAAGGGCAGGGTATTCAGGCACAGCACCGCCACCGCCCGCGTGGCGCCCATCTCCTCGGCCGCCCAGAGCGGCAGCGCGCTCCCCGGAAATCCGCCGTCCACGTAGCTGTGACCGTCGATCTCCACCGGAGGAAAGGCCAGCGGAATCGACGCCGTGGCTGCCAGATGCCGCCACGTCACGTCCGCGCCGAGCACCAGGCGGGGCTTCATGGCCGGCAGCGCCACCATGGTCAATCCGTATGGCATCTTGGGCTGGAAGCGTTCGAACAGTTTCCGCGCCTGCGCATGCAGATTCTCCGGATGCAGGAAGCCGTGCCGGTGCAGCCCCGGCCGCATCACTTCCGCCATCTCCGGCCGCATCCACTCTTCCTGTAACTCTTCGAGCGTGCACCCGCCGGCGATGGCCCAGCCATTCCAGGCGCCGGCCGACGCTCCCACAATCATGTCGAACTGCATGCGTGTGCGTAGAACTTTCCAGACGCCCACCTCCCAGGCCGCAAACATGCCGCCCGCGGAAAGCACCAGAGCTGTACTCACGTTTTGATGGTAACGCCGCCTTCCGCATGGCGTTAGTCAAATCCGTGGTGCCGCTAGAATCTATATATGACACGCGTCTTCCTGCTGTTCACGGTCTTTTGTTTCTCGCTACGGGCGCAATTCGACAACCTGGCGACGACCGACGATGGCAGTACTCTCCTGTTTCAATCCACCTGGCGCCTCTCCGGATCGAACGACACCAATCTCCTGAAAATCTTCCGTTGGGATGGCAAAGGCTTCAGCCTGGTATTCTCACCGCCCAATCCCGGACAGGCGGAGGCGCCCTACGAGTCCGGCCCATTTCTCAGCGGTGACGGCAAGATCTCGGGGTTCGTCGTCTATCCAGGCTGCACCGGAGTCGCGTGCTCCACCGTCAAACCCACACTGGTATTGAACGGCGCCACCGCCCCCGCCACCATTTCGCTGGCCGCTCCCGTGCAAATCAGCCGGAACGGGAGATTCCTCGCTGCCGGAACCACGCTGGTCGATCTGACTACCGGCAGCGTCTCGCAAATCTCGCCGGGCGACATCGTCGCCAGCGCCCGCGCCCTCGGCAACAACGGCGGACTGCTGACTCTCACTCTGCACCAGGCGTTTATCGTTCACAGTGTCGATCTGAAACTCTCGACCAGTCCGGGTCTGGTGATTGTGACCGCCCCCGTGCTGCTGAGCGCCGCGCTCAGTGCCGTGGAGAACCGTGTGATCTACGAGATCTGGAGCGATCCCTCGGCATCCCACGACCAATTGTGGTCATACGATGTCGCCACCGGACAGTCGACCAAACTCGCGGAGGTCCCGCTGGAAAATTCCGTCGGCATCAGCCAGTTTCAACCCTCCATCAGCAACGACGGCTCGCGGCTCTTATTCCGGCGCCAACGCTCCGACGGCGTCTGGGAAGCCGTCGTGCAGGACTTCACCGCCGGCACCGCTACCGTGGTCGCGCGGATCCTACCGAGTTCCAGCAACCTGGTGATCTCGGGCGATGGGAAGTCCGCCTGGGTACACCGCTCCGACGGCAAACTGGTGCGCGTGGCCATCGACAGCCTGCAAGCCAACGAGGCTCCCGGGCGTCACGCCTGGATCTCTCTTCAGGAGGGCGGCCAAGTGCCCGGCTCCTACCATCACCTTTACGGCGGTGGTTTCGCTTTGGACGCAAAATCCGGACCGGCGCCCGACCTCTCGCTCGACCTCCAAGGATTGTCCGTTCCTCTCGTGTCGGCCAATACCGGCGAACTGGACGTGCAGATTCCCTGGGACTCAATTCCATCCTCTGAGTTTCCAGCCTTTCCCCTGACGCTTCGCAACTCGTCGAGTCCCTTCGAGAGTGTCGTGCAATTGGACCTCGAGACGGCCGCCCCGACTTTCGAGCGAACCGGCAATCCGCTGTCCGGGCAACGAACCATCATCCTGGCGCATCAGGATTTCCACGGTGCGGTCACCCTGGCAGATCCAGCGACGCCTGGCGAACTCGTGCATGCGTATATGACCGGCCTTGGCCAGGTGCAACCCACCCCTCCCAACGGCTCGGCGCCCACTTCGCTCAGCTACGTGAGTATCCAGCCGCTTTGCTGGGTGCAACCCCCCGGCGCGCCCCAGGAGACTGCCCCCATAGCCTTCGCCGGGTTGGCGCCGGGCCTCATTGGGCTCTACCAGGTGGATATTCAGATCCCCGCGGATATCAAAGGTACGCAGCCAACCCTGAGCTGCGTGGACCAGTTCTCGGCAGTCGGCGTGATCGGCGACTCGGGAACTCTCTTCCTGACGGCACACTGAGACTCTTCTCCGCGTCTTCCTCTGTGCCTCCGCGCCTTCGCGGTGGAATGAATCTTCTTACCGGAAATGATGCCGCCGCTAATGCGGCCCCCATCCAATCTTCTATACAGTAGAGGAGGGGGGAACATGACCTTCGATCCCAATGCCTACGGCCCGGAAGTTGCAGCCATCCTGGCCCTCGATACCCAGCCCGCCGCAGCCCTCGCGCTCCTGAAAACCACCTCCGCCCGCCAGCTCTTCCCGCATGCCCGCGCTCCCGAAGCCGCCCTGGCCGGTCTTTATCTCCGCTGCGGCGCCTGGAACGAAGCTCACGAAATCGCCCAGGACATCGCGACTCCCGAGGGCAGCTATTGGCATGCCCTGGTCCACCGCGCCGAGCCCGACGAATCGAACGCCGCCTATTGGTTCCGCCAGACCGGCCGCCACCCCATCTTCGCCGAACTGGCCAACGCCGCACACAAACCCACCTGGGACCCGTTCTCCGTCAGCGATCCCGAGATCCAGCGCCTCGAATGGCAACTGCTCTTCGATTACTGCGCCTCCGGTACAAATTCATGAAGCTTCCATCGTTCTTCGCGCCCTCCATCGCCGATCAGGTGGCCGCCATCAATCGCCGCCGCGCCGAACTCCGCACCGCCTCCGATGACGAACTCCGCGACCGCTTCCACGCCACCGAAGACCTGCTCGAAGGCGTCGCCGTGGTCGCCGAGGTGGCCCGCCGCGCGATCCAACTCGACATGTTCGACGTCCAGTTGCAGGGCGCTCTCTCGCTGGCTCGCGGCCGCATCGCCGAGATGCAGACCGGGGAAGGGAAGACGCTGGCCTGCACTCCCGCCGTCGCCTGGTTCGCTCGCGGCGGCAACGGCGTCCACGTCCTCACCGTGAACGATTATCTGGCGCGCCGCGACGCCGCGTGGATGGGGCCCATCTACCGCGCCCTCGGCTTTTCCGTCGGCTGCATCCAGCAGAAAATGTCGCCGGAAGATCGCCGCCTCGCCTACCAGGCCGACATCACCTACAGCATGGCCAATGAGGTGGGCTTCGATTTTCTGCGCGACCAGATCGCGCTCGAGCCCGGCGAGCAGGTCCACCGCATCTTCAACGCCGCCGTCATCGACGAGGTGGATTCGCTCCTCATCGATGAGGCTCGCATCCCGCTCATTCTCGCCGGAGGCGAACTCGACGAAGAGATCGTCGCCCGCCGCGTCGACCCGCTGGTCCGCCGATTCCTGCGCGGTCTCGATTACACCATCGATGAGTTCAGCCGCAATATCGCCCTCACCGATGAAGGCATCCAAGTGGTCGAATCGGTCCTCGGCTGCGGCAACCTGTACATGGAGCCGAACCTGCCCATTTACACGGCCGTCCACAACGCCATCCACGCCCACTACCTGCTGCGCTGCGACGTGGATTACGTGGTGAAGAATAGCGTGATCGAATCCGTGGACCAGTTCAAGGGCCGCATCGCGCAGGACCGCCGCTGGCCCGCCGGATTGCACACCGCCATCGAGGCCAAGGAAGGCGTCCCGTTCCGCAAGGAAGGCCGCATTCTCGGCACCATCACCCTGCAAAATCTGATCGCGCTTTACCCTCAGGTGTGCGGCATGACCGGTACCGCCGCCACGCAAAGCCTGGAGTTCCGCGCCTGCTACGGGCTCGAGGTGGATGCCATTCCCACGCACCGTCCCGTGATCCGCATTGACGATCCCGACGAGATTTACGAAAACAAACCGGAGAAGGAACTGGTGGTGATTGACGAGGTCAGGCAGGTGCACGAGACCGGTCAGCCCATCCTCGTCGGCACCGCCAGCGTGGAGGAATCCGAACGGCTCAGCGCCCTTCTCGCCGGCGTGCCGCACTCCGTCCTCAACGCGCGCAATGAGGAGGCCGAGGCCGGAATCGTGGCGCAGGCAGGCCAGCGCGGCGCCGTCACCATCTCCACCAACATGGCCGGACGCGGCGTCGATATCCAACTCGGTCCCGGCGTGGCCGAATTGGGCGGGCTGTACGTCATCGGCACCAATAAACACGAGAGCCGCCGCATCGACAACCAGCTTCGCGGACGCGCCGGACGGCAGGGCGATCCCGGCCGATCGCGCTTCTACATCTCATTTCAGGACGACCTGCTGGTCCGCCACGGCATCAACAATCCCAAGTACGAATTCGATGCCGAGGGCGTGCAGCGACTCATCGAGGGGCAGAATCTGGATATCCGCGAGTTCCTGGTGAAGTACGAGGCTGTCATCGAAGGCCAGCGGCAGCGGCTTCAGTCGCAGCGCCAGTCGATTCTGGAGTCTGATCTGCCGCGCCTCGAGCGGCTCGTCTCGCTGACCACGATTGACGACCTCTGGAGCGATCATCTTGCAGCGGTCGCCGAACTCCGCTCCGGTGTCCATTGGTATGGCTGGGGCGGCCGCGATCCGCTGCACGAATATCTGACCCGCGTGGATGGGCTGTATCGCGAACTTGAAGACAGTCTGCCGGCCACCATTGCCGAACGGCTCGCCGAGGCCGAAGCGAATGGGATCGACCCGTCGCAGCGCGGCGCCACGTGGACCTATCTGACCAGCGACCGGCCCTTCGGCAACTACACCGAACGGACCTTCGCCGGCATGGTCCGCAAGATGGGCAAGCGGGAGTTGTGGGGATGATCGCGATTCGCCGCGCGACGTTGCAGGATCTGCCGCAGATCCTGCGCTTCCGCCGCGCCATGCTGAGCGATATGGGGTCCACCTCCGAAGAGGCGCTGGAGCGCATGGAGATTGCCGCTGCCGCCTTTTTGCGCGAAGGCTTCCTCGACAGCACCTGTTTCGTGTGGATCGCCGAAGAGCAGGCGCCCGTCGGCTGCGGCATGCTCCACGTGGTGCCGTGGATTCCGAGTTCGGTGGATGCGTCAGCTCGCCGGGTGTGGGTCCACAACGTATATACGGAGCCCGGGCATCGACGCCGCGGCATCGCGTCGGAGATCATGCAGACCATGCTGGCCTGGTGCCGCGCCGAAGGCTTCCGCTCCGTCTCGCTCCACGCCAGCGAGCACGGCCGGAGAATCTACGAACTCCTCGGCTTCCGCCCCTCCAACGAAATGCGCCTCTTTTGGTGACGCCGAGCGAGCGTCAGCGAGCGCCCTTTACCACACGCCGCTCGGCTCCAGCCCCGCTTACTGACGCGCGCGTCCCTGTAGATTCAGCAAGTTACAGAGCCGCGAGTGTTAGCGAGCGCCCTCTACCACACGCCGCTCGGCTCCAGCCCTACTTACTGCGCTGTCACGTGCAGCGGGGCGTCCAGGCGAAACGTCAGCACGCTCTCGACCGGCACCTTGATCGTGCCCTTCGTCAGGATCTCCGTCAGCGCTCCCGCGCCGGCGCCCGACCCTGCTCCGATGGCCGCGCCTTTACCGTGGCCGGCGATTGCTCCGATGATCGCGCCCACCGCGGCGCCGCCGCCGGCGAACTTGGCCGTACGCTTGTTGGCGCCCACGCCGTCATGGCCCTTCTCCACCAGATCGGTGGTCGAGAGACTGTACTGGCGGCCGTCCACCGAGATCGAGTCCAGATCCATCACCAGGTCCGACGCTCCACGGATGTGGCCGCCTTTGCTGGCGGACCGGATGATGATTCGCGCATTGGAGCCGCGCGGAATCACCACGTCGCCCGCGGCATCGTGGACATCCTTCGTGACTTCGGCGGCAAACGTCTGACCCTCGGACGCGCGCGCTGAATCGATGGTCTCTTCATTGCGCACGGGAATCTGCGTACCCACCGGAAGCGCATAAGTCTTGGTCGTGATCGCTGCTTCGGACGGGTGGTAATGCTGATCGTGCGAATCGTCAGGCGCCATCGGTACCGGCGCTGCGGCTGCTGCCGGTGCCGCAGTTGTTGCCGGCGCATCGCCGTAGTCCACGGATCGTACCTGGCTCATCGGAATGGTGCGGGTCGTCTTATCGTCGCCGGAGATTTGGATTTCACTGGCGGTACTCGAGAGCACCGTGCCTGCCACCGTCGTGCCGTCGCGCAGATTCACCACCGCATGCGGCAGTCCGTCCGGCTTCTTGGCGCACGACGCCAGCAGCACTAGAGCGGCCACTGCCGCCAACATAAAAGAGTTTTTCATCGCATCGGCTAGTATACCGTTCTATTGATGGGACGGGCCGTAAAGAACCCTGCCCGGCCGTTCGCTGGTCACGCTGTCGTCGCGCAGGGCGAACTTGCCGTTCACAATCACGTCGCGCACGCCCACCGAATACTGGTGCGGCTTCTCGAACGTCGCTCTGTCGCCGATCTTGTCCGCGTCGAACAACACCACGTCGGCCTTCATGCCCGGACGCAGCAGCCCGCGATCCCACAGCTTCAGCCGCGCCGCCGGATAGCCCGACATGCGCCGCACCCCATCCTCCAGCGTGAGCACGTGCTTCTCGCGCACGTAGACGCCCAGCACGCGCGCGAAGGTGCCGTAGCTACGCGGATGCGGCGCCGCCTGGCCGAACACCGGAATTTCGCCGTCGCTCGCGATCATCGTGAACGGCGATTGTAGAATGCGCACCACGTCATCCTCGCCAATCGCATGGTAGATTGCCGAGCAGCCGCCCTTCTGCTGCAACTCCATGGCGGTGTCGGCGGCATTCTCGAACGTCGGTTCGACGCCGCGGGCGCGCGTGATCTCGGCCAGATTCTTGCCCGCCAGACTGCGGTCGAAGCCGCAACTGGCAATGCCGATGTTCTTCGGATCGCCGCCGCCGCGATCCACCTTGATGTTCTGCACGATCACGGCCTTGATGCGCGCCCGCTGCTCCGGCGCGCTCAGCCGCTCGACTACCGACTTCTGGCCGCCCTCGAGCGCCCACTGCGGAAACAGCGCCGCAATCCCGGTGCTCGACGCCGTGTACGGGTATGCGTCGATCGTGACGTCCACGCCGCGGGCGCGCGCCGCCTCCACCAGCTTGAGCGACTCCACGCTGAGTCCCCAGTTGGCGAGGCCGATGATCTTGTGGTGCGTAATCTGCGTCGGCAGTCCACCCTCTTCGCCAATGCGGATCGTCTCCCGCACGCTGTCCAGTACGTGCGACGCCTCCTCGCGCATGTGCGAGATGTGGATGCCGCCCATGCGGCCCACCACCTTGGCCAGTTCGATCACCTCTTCGGTAGGCGCGAAATTGCCCGGCACGTAATAGAGGCCCGTGGAGAGGCCGAAGGCGCCGTCGCGCATCGCCTGCGCGGCCAGGCCCTTCATCTTCTCGATCTCTTCGGCGGTGGCCTTGCGATTGGCCAGCCCCACCACCTCGCCGCGGATAGTGCCCTGTCCCACGAAGCTGGCGAAGTTCACGGAGATGGGGGTCTTACTCACGCGCTCCAGAAATGGCCCCAGCGGCAGCGGCGAACTGCCGTCGGGACCTTCCACGATCGTGGTGACGCCCTCGCGCAGATAGTTCTCCGCGGTGGGAACCGTGAAGATGCCGCGCCGCCCGTGCGAGTGCATGTCGATGAAGCCCGGCGCTACCACCAGGCCTCGCCCGTCGATGCGCACCGTCGCGGTCGCGCCCGGCAGCAGTCCCACGGCGGCGATGGTGTCTCCCTGAATGGCGACGTCGGCCGCATACCACGGGGTGCCCGACCCATCGATGACCTTCGCGCCCGTGATCAGAATGTCGTACCGGCCGCCTTGCGCATGCAGCAGCAGGCACACCAGCAGAAGAAGCGTCAAACGCATCTCCAGAGTTTATCAATCGTGGGAGCTACGGCAGCTAACCGTTTCCTCCGGCCCCCGTCCAAGGTGGTAGACTGTCTTCTACCTATGGACAAGATTGAACTCTTGCAGGGCACGCTGGATATGCTGATTCTGCGTACCCTCCAGTGGGGGCCGCAGCATGGCCACGGCATCGGGGTGGCCCTCCGGGCCAGTTCCGAGGACGCTCTGCAGGTGGAGCACGGGTCGCTCTACCCGGCCTTGCACCGGCTGCGCAAGCAGGGGCTGATCGGCGCCGAATGGAAGCTCACCGAAAACAAGCAGCGGGCCCGTTACTACCAGCTCACCGCCAAGGGGAAGAAGGCGCTGGCGCTGGAAGAGTCGCGTTGGAATCGCATGGTGGAGGCAATCGCCCGGGTGATGCGCCCGGCCTGAGGAGGGATCTCCGTGCCGTTTTGGAATCGTCGAGACGAGAACCGCGAACTGGACGAGGAACTGCGCTTCCACCTGGAGCAGGAAGCGCGGCTGCGCATGGACCGCGGGGAAGCCGCCGATTCGGCCCGCCGCAATGCGCGCCGCGATTTCGGCAACGTGACCCGCACCGCCGAAGTCACGCGGCAGATGTGGGGCTGGACGGCTTGGGACCGCGCTGCGCAAGACCTGCGTTTCGCCCTCCGCATGATGCGCAAGAACCTGGCCTTCACCGGTCTCGCCCTGGCCGCTCTGGCGCTCGGCATTGGCGCTACCACCGCCATCTTCAGCGTGGTGAACTCGGTGCTGCTGCGTCCGCTGCCGTTCCCAGACCCCGCGCGCCTGGTGATGATCTGGGAGAATCCTCCTCACTCGAGTCACAACAACCGCGTCCAGAGCGGCAACTTCCTGGCGTGGCGCGAACGCAATCGCTCGTTCCAGGACATCGCCGCCATGTTCCAGATGGGCGTCAACGTGGAAGGCGAAAGCGATGCCGTGCAAGTGCCCGGCCTGCTGGTGACCGCCGGCTTCTTTCCCATTCTCGAAGTCCCGCCATTGCTAGGCCGCGCCATTCGGCCGGAGGACACCGCCGTGGGCTCGGCAGGCGTGGTGGTGCTGAGCTACGGCTTCTGGCAGCGCCGCTTCGGCGGCCAGGCGCGCGCCCTGGGCCAGAAGATTGTGGTGGCCGGGATCACCGCGGAGATCATCGGTGTCATGCCGCCGCGCTTCGCCTTCCCGACCATGCCCCATATCGCACTCTATCTGCCCATGCGGCTCGACCCGGTCCAGGCCATCCGCGACGGCCGCAACGATATTACCGTCGCGCGTCTGCGGCCCGGCGTCACGTTCCAGGCGGCCTACAGTGAGATGCGGAGCATCGCGGGCCAACTGGCGATCGAGCGTCCCGACAGGGATGCCGAGTGGAACGCCACCGCGGTCCCGCTGCTGGAACAGACAGTGGGCGAAGCGCGCACTACGCTGCTGGTGTTGCTGGGCGCGGTCTTCTTCGTGCTGCTGATTGCCTGCTCCAATGTGGCGAACCTGCTGCTGATGCGCAACTCGGCGCGCCGGCGGGAGATGACCGTGCGTGTCGCTCTGGGCGCCGGCCGCTGGCGTCTGATGCACCAACTGGCCATCGAAAGCCTGCTGCTGGCCGTCGCCGGCGGAGGCCTCGGCCTGCTGCTGGCGCTCGCCGGAGTGCCCGCCCTCATCCGCATGCTGCCGCCCGAATTTCCCCTGCCGCGCATGAGCGAGATCTCGATTGACCCGGCGGTGCTCTCGTTCTGTCTGGCCGTCACCCTGTTCTGCGGCCTGTTCTTCGGCATCTTCCCCGCCATGCAGGTCAATCGCGGACGGCTCAGCGAGGGCTTGCGTCAGGGTGGCCGCGGCGGCAGCCTGGCCAATCGCGGTCTCCGCAATACGCTGGTGGTGGCAGAGATCGCTCTCGCCCTGCTGCTGGTAGTCGGGGCCGGTCTGATGCTGCGCAGTTTCCTGCTGCTGCACTCGGTGGATCCGGGCTTCCGCACGGACCGGCTGCTGACGTTCCGCATGGTGCTGATGGCTCCCGGACGCTCCGGCCAACAGGTCTTCGCGCTGCGCGCCGAGCGGGTCCGCCAGATGTTGGACAGGGTTCGCGCGCTGCCCGATGTGGCCGCGGCCAGCACCATTCACATCCTCCCGCTCACCGGAGGGAACTCCGGCACGGACTATCGCCGCATGGACCGGCCGCAGCCTCCGCCGGGTGCGGGTTTCGGCGGCGGCGTGTCCGTAGTCTCCGACGATTACTTCCACACCATGGGTATCCCGCTGCTTTCCGGGCGCGAGTTCGACGCGCAGGATCGCGCCGCTTCGCCGCGAGTGATGATGCTCAACCAGGCCGCCGCGGACTTCTTCTATCCCAACGAGAATCCTCTGGGCAAACGCATGGTGGTCTCCTGGGGGCCGCCCCCGAGCGACATGGAAATCATCGGCGTGGCCGCCAATATCCGCCACGACGGTCTGGATTCCCAGCCCGACCCCTGTATCTTTCTGCCGCACCAGCAGCAGCCCAACGGCTTCGCCTTCCTCCTGGTGCGCACCCGCGGTGCGGCGGCCAACATCATCAGTGAGGTGAAGGAGCAGATACGCGCCGTCTCTCCGACTCAGGGGATTCAGGAGATTCAGACCATGGAGAACGTCATGGGCGATTCCATCGCGCGGCCCAAACTGGAGGTCGCCGTCTTCTCGGTATTCGGTGTGATCGCGCTGGTACTGGCCTGCGTGGGCATCTACGCGGTGATCTCCTACTCGGTGGAGCAGCGCACGCGGGAGATGGGAATCCGTCTGGCGCTGGGCGCGTCGCCGGGCTCGGTGCTCGGCATGGTGATGCGCGAAGGACTGCTGCTGGCGGCCGCCGGAATCGCCTCCGGCCTGGTGGCCGCGCTGGCGCTCACCCGATACCTGGAAACCCTGCTGTACGCCATCCGGCCCACCGACCCGCTGGTCTTCGCCGCCGTCAGCGCCATCCTGGCCACGGCGGCGCTGGCCGGCTGCCTCTTCCCGGCGCGCCGCGCCACGCGCGTGGACCCGGCTCTCGTCCTCCGCGAAGAGTAGCCGCTTGCTTATGCTGCCGGCTCTGTAAGTCGCTGAATTGCAGAGCCGCGCACGTTAAGTAAGCGCTGAAGGGTACCGCCAGTTAAGATAGGAGTTGGAGATCAAATTCATTTGAAGAAGTGGCTGCTCTTGCTGCCGCTGGTGGCCGCGGCCGTGATTGCCTGGGGTATCGTGCGAAAGAACGCGCCTCCCGAGGTCAGCTTCACGCGCGTCCGCCGCCAGACCCTGGTCAGCACCCTGCCCACCAATGGCAAGGCCGAACCAATCGAATGGGAAGCTGTCCACGCCGGAGCTGCCGGACTGGTCAGCCGTCTCGCCGTGCAGGAGGGCCAGACCGTGTCCAAAGGCGCGGTCCTCGTGGAGCTCACCGATCCTTCCCTGCAGGCCGATATCGAGGCCGCGCAAGCCAAAGTCTCCGAGGCCCGCATCGCACTGGGCGCGCTTCAGGAGGGCGGCAAGCCGTCCGAACTGGCCGACATCGATAACAGCGTGACGCGCGCCCAGTTCGAGTTGCAGAAAGCGCAGAAAGAGTACGACACGCTGAAGCGGCTCCAGGCTAAACAGGCTGTCACTGCCGTGGAAGTACAGGCGGAGGCCGACAAGGTCCGCCAATACGAGATCGAAATCGCAGGGCTGCAAAAACGGCGGGGAACGCTGGTGGGCAAGAGCGAAATCGATGCCGCGCGAGCCCGCCTGCTGGATGCGGAGACGGCGCTGAAACTGGCCAACGACCGTGCGGCCCAGGGCGTCGTGCGGGCTCCGCTCGGCGGTGAAGTCTACGGCCTGGCCGTCCGCCGCGGCGCCTATCTGAATGTAGGCGATCTGGTGGCCAATATCGGCCACCTGGAAAAACTGCGCGTGCGCGTCTACGTCGATGAGCCGCTGCTGGGCCGCGTTGCGCCCGGTCAGCCGGTCAGCATTCGCTGGGAAGCCCTGCCCGGTAAGAGTTGGCAGGGTACCGTGGATCGCATGCCGACCGCCATTCAGGCGCTGGGCTCGCGGCAGGTGGGCGAGGTGGTCTGCACCATCGAGAATCCCGGGCGAGACCTGATTCCCGGCACCAACGTGGACGCCGAGATTCGCACCGCCGTTGCCGAGAATGCGCTGGTGATTCCGAAAGAGACGCTGCACCACGATGCTTCGGGCGATTACGTCTTCGCGCTCAAAGGCGATACCGTGGAGCGGCGCGCCGTGAAGACCGGAAATTCCACTGTGACGCAGGTGCAGGTGGTCGAGGGACTGGCCGATACCGATTCGGTGGCGCTGCCCGGCGAAACGCAGCTCAAAAACGGAGACCGCGTCGCGCCGCAGATGAAATAAGATGACGGCGGACTTGTATCGCGGCCGTATTTCCGAAACAATGGCATTTCATGCCTTCTAACGGGTCCACCGGAGCGGGCCAGGTCAAGTACGCCTGGACCAAGGAACTGACGCGATACCACTGGTTCGTCCTGAGTGTCGCCACCATGGGTTGGATGTTCGACACCATGGCTCAGCAGTTGTTCAATCTGGCGCGCAAGCCGGCCATTCGCGAACTGCTGGGTCCGGGTGCCACCGCCGGAGTGGTGGACCAGCAGGCGGCATGGGCCACCTCGGTCTTCCTGATTGGCTGGGCGCTCGGCGGCATCCTCTTCGGCATCCTGGGCGACCGCCTCGGCCGCGCCAAAACCATGATGCTGACCATCCTCTGCTACACCCTGTTCACGGGCTTGAGCGTGCTTTCCAAGAGCGTGCTGGACTTCAGCGTATACCGCTTCCTGTGCGGCTTCGGCGTGGGCGGCCAGTTTGCCGTCGGCGTCGCTCTCGTGGCGGAAACTGTGCCCGACCGGGCTCGTCCGTATGCCCTGGGGATGGTGCAGGCCTTCTCGGCGGTGGGCAATATGCTGGCGGCGGTGGTGGGCATCGTGCTGGGTCAGATGGTCCGCGCCGGCCAGATCGAATCGTCGTGGCGCTTTATGTTCCTGGCGGGCGCGTTGCCTGCGCCGCTCGCGCTGGTGGTCTTCAAGAAGCTGAAAGAGCCGGAGTCGTGGCTCAAGTCGCGCGCTGAGAAGAAGCGCATGGGCTCCTTCGCCGACCTGCTGGGCGACCCCCGCTGGCGGCGCAATTCCATTGTCGGACTGCTGCTCGCTTTCGCCGGTGTAGTCGGACTCTGGGGCATCGGCTTCTTCAGCTACGATCTGTTCCGTCCCGTTCTCGAGACCTCTTTCAAGGCGCAAGGCCTCACCGGTTCCGAACTTGCCGGCAAGACCGATATCTGGATCGGAGTCACTTCGCTCCTGCAGAATCTGGGCGGCTTCTTCGGCGTGTACGCCTATACCTATCTGGCGCAGTTTCTGAATCGCCGCAAGGCCTTCGCGGTCAGCTTCGTGGCCGCCATGGGAATGACGGCTTACACGTTCTGGAACCTGAAGAGCATCTCGGACATGCTGTGGATGATCCCGCTGATGGGCTTCTGCCAGTTGGCGCTGTTCGGCGGCTACGCCATTTATCTGCCCGAACTCTTCCCCACGCGCCTGCGCAGCACCGGCACCAGTTTCTGCTACAACGTCGGCCGCATGGTGGCCGCCGCCGGCCCCTTCACGCTCGGCCTGTTGACGCGCAACGTCTTCAAAGGCTACGAAGAGCCCCTCCGCTACGCCGGAGTCACCATGTGCCTGGTCTTCCTGGTCGGTCTGGCCGCCCTGCCCTTCGCCCCGGAGACGAAAGGCAAGCCGCTCCCCGAGTAGTCCCTACGCGATGAGCCTCGATGATTTCGGAGTCTCATCGGCGTTTATCGGTGTGGATCCGCGGCCTTTTTCCCGAGACCGCCTGAGTCAGGCCGCTCCCGGAGTAACTCCCTACGCGATGAGCTTCGATAATCTTGGAGTCTCATCGGTGTGGATCCGCGGCCTTTTTTCCCGAGACCGCCGGAGTCAGGCCGCGCCGCGAGTAACTCCCTACGCGATGAGCCTCGATGATTTCGGAGTCTCATCTGCGTTTATCGGTGTGAATCCGTGGCCTTTTTCCCCGAGACCGCCGGAGTCACCCTGTGCCTGGTCTTCCTGGTCGGTCTGGCCGCCCTGCCCTTCGCCCCGGAGACGAAAGGCAAGCCGCTCCCCGAATAGGTAGTTCTCAGCCGTCGTTTCTTAGCTGAACGCTGATCGCTGATCGCTGATCGCTGATCGCTGACCGCTGACCGCTGATCGCTGATCACTACGCATCGACGTGGTGGCGGAAGAACAGGTCCAGCGCCTGCTTATTCTTCACCGAAAGCTTGCCCGACATCTCACGCATCTCCGACGCGGGGAGCCGCTTAAACGCTGCCGCCAGCCGCGTGTTGTCGTCGATGTGTTCCAGTTTCGGCATGCCGACCACCGCCGAGGTAACCGGCAGCGACAGCGTATAGTAGAGCAGCTTTTCAATCGATGCCTGACCCACCAGCGCGTCCTGCGCAAAAGCTTTGATCGCCAGCACGCCCATCTTCTTGCGCAGCGCCACCGCCAGCGCCGTGGTCTCGAAACTCGTCTTCACCGAAGGATCCGGCACCATGCTGCCGCGTCCGCTCATCATCGATACCGTGCCCGCATTGAGCGCCATCTGGACGCAGTCGAAATCATGCCGTTCCAGCGCCGTCTTCAGCACCGCCGGATCGGCATGACAGGTGATGCCGATAAACCGCGCCATTTTTTGATCGCGGAATTTCCGCACCTGCTCCAGCACTCCGCCCTTGGCCTCGATCTTGGTTAAGTCCTCGACCGTGGTGAGCGAGTGGATGTGCAGCAGGTCCACACGGTCCACCTGCAGCGCCGTCAGACTCTCCTCGACAATGCGCTGCGCAGCGGCCCCGTCGCGATTGGTCAGCTTGGTGGCGATGAAAATCTTGTCGCGCCGCCCCTTCACGGCCATCCCGACGCGCCGCTCGGAGAGATGGT
>DASZMZ010000098.1:0-5782 GCA_035551455.1 Candidatus Sulfopaludibacter sp. | reverse complement strand
TCTTTGTCACAGGTCGGGGGACGGCGCGCTGAAAGCGCGCATGAGGCGCTGCCTCATACTCCGCTGGGGGCTCGCCCCCTGAGACCCCCGGAGAGATTTCCCTTGACTGGGAGAGCCTTCTCATGGAAGCCGCGACCGTTGACGGGCGAAATTTACCACGGGCTGCTAGACTCGCGGCCGAGTTCTCCCCGGCTCCCCCGGCGTTACCATAGAATCCATGATCAGGAAGTTGTGCCTGCTATTGTGGAGCGCCTCCACTCTCCTAGCCGTGGACCCGCGGCCCTACCTGGGCGAACCCGCCCTCTCTCCCGACGCCGCCGAGATCGCCTTCATTTCCGGCGGCGACATCTGGACCGTGCCCGCGCGCGGCGGCGAAGCCCGCCTCCTGGTCTCCCACCCCGCCACCGAATCCGCGCCGCACTACTCGCCCGACGGCAAATACCTGGCATTCACTTCCACTCGCACCGGCGGCGGCGACGTCTACCTGCTCACCTTCGCCACCGGCGACCTCAAACGCCTCACCTACGACGACGCCTCCGAGCGCGTCGAAGGCTGGTCCGCCGATTCCCATTACATCTACTTCTCCAGCGGCGCCCGCGACATCGGCACTACCGATATCTACCGCGTCCATCGCGAAGGCGGCACGCCCATGCAGGTCTCCGCCGACCGCTACACCAGCGAGTATTTCGCAGCCCCCGCGCCGGACGGCCAGACGCTGGCCTTCAACGCCCGCGGCATGGCCGGCAGCCAGTGGTGGCGCAAAGGCCACAGCCATCTGGATGAATCCGAAATCTGGCTGCGCCATGAAGCCTCCCCCGCCACCTACGAGCGCGTCACCGAAGGCGGCGCCAAGGAAGCCTGGCCCATGTGGGCGCGCGACGGCAAGAGCATCTTCTATATGTCGGATCGCAGCGGCGCGCAGAACATCTGGCATCGTCCGCTCAAAGGCGCGGCCAAACAGATCACCCGCTTCACCGATGGCCGCGTAGTCTGGCCGTCCATCTCCGCCGACGGCCGCACCATCGTCTTCGAGCGCGACTTCCGCGTTTGGAAGCTCGACACCGAATCCGGCAAAGCCGCCCCCGTCGAAATCGCCCGCCGTGGTTCGCCCGCCGGACCCGCCGTCCAGCACCTCACCGTCAACAACCAATTTCAGGATCTGATGCTCTCTCCCGACGGCAAGAAAGTGGCCTTCGTCAGCCACGGTGAAGTCTTCGCCGCCTCCGCCAAAGATGGGGGCGAGGCCGCCCGCCTCACCCAAACGCCCGCCGCCGAATCCCAACTGGCCTGGGCCCCCGACAGCCGCCGCCTGGTCTACGTCTCCGATCGCAATGGAATTCCGCAGCTCTATCTCTACGATTTCACCGCCGCCAAGGAAAGCCAGTTGACCTCCATCGGCCCCGACGCCGCCCCGCGCTTCTCCCCCGACGGCAAATCGCTGGCCTTCCTGCGCGACGGCAAGGAACTCCGCATTCTGGATGTAGCCGCCAAACAGGAGCACCCCGTGGCCACCGGCTACTTCGATAAGCCCCCGCTGCTGTTCGCTTCGCCCTACGTCTGGTCGCCCGACAGCCAGTGGCTCGCCTTCTTCAATGAGAGCGGAAAAGCCTTCGCCAACCTCTACGCGGCTCCCGCCAAAGGCGGCGCAGCCCAACCCCTGAGCTTTCTCGCCAACACCAGCGGCCATGGTGCCGTATGGAGTCCCGACGGCAAGTACCTGCTCTTCATCACCGGACAGCGCACCGAACCCGACCAGATCGCGCGCATCGATCTGATTCTGCGCACCCCGCATTTCCGCGAAGATCAGTTCCGCGACCTGTTTAAAGAGGACCCGGTCCGCCCCGCCCCCAATACTCCGCCCGTCACCGCGCCAGCCACCGCGCCGGCCACAGCCGCGACCGCCGAGACAAAGCCCGCCGACGCCAAACCTGCCGACGCCAAACCGGGCGACCCGGCCAAAGCGAAGACTCCCGACCCCGTCAAGATCACCTTCGAAGGAATTCACGACCGCCTCTCGCTCCTCTCCACCGGCGTCGATGCCGGCAGCATCGTGATCAGTCCCGATGGCAAGACCGCCGTCCTTACTGCCTCCGCCGCCGGCCAGCAGAATCTCTATTCGTATCCGCTCGATGAACTCTCGCGCGATCCCCGCGTCGCTCGCCAGTTGACCTCCACTCCGGGCGGCAAGAGTTCCGTACAGTTCTCGCCCGATGGCAAGGAAGTCTTTTACCTGGACCGGGGCTCCATCGCCTCCATCAATCTGGATAGCCGCGCGGTGAAGACTCTCTCCGTCACCGCCGAGTTGGACGTGGATTTCAGTCGCGAGAAGATGGAAGTCTTCCAGCAGGCCTGGACCGCCATCCGCGACCAGTTCTTCGACCCGAAATTCAACGGCGTCAATTGGGATGCCGTCCGCACGGAATACGAACCGCTGATCGCTGGCTGCACCACGCCGGACGAAATGCGCCTGCTGCTCAACCTGATGGTGGGCGAACTCAACGCTTCCCACCTCGGCGCCGGCGGAGGCGGAGGCAACGGCGGACCCTCCACCGGCCGTCTCGGCGTGCGCTTCGACCGCGCCGAATACGAAACCTCCGGCCGTCTCAAGGTCACCGAAGTCATCCCGCTCAGTCCCGCCCATGTCTCCGGCATCAAGGTGGGCGACGTCATCGAATCCGTGAACGGCGTGGCGGTCGACCCGCACACCAATCTCGACGCGCTGCTCGACTACAAAATCGGCAAGCGCGTGGTGCTCAAAGTCTCCGGCAAAGATGTGCCGGTGCAACCCGTGAATCTCGCCACGGAGCGGGAACTGCTCTACCGCGAGTGGGTGGAACAGAATCGCGCCTACGTCGCCAAAATCAGCGGCGGCAAACTCGGCTACGTCCACATGCAGGATATGTCGGAACAGGCCATGAACCGGCTGCACCTCGACCTGGATGCGGAAAATCAATCGCGCCAGGGCGTGGTCATCGATATCCGCAATAACAATGGCGGCTTCGTCAATGCTTACGCGCTCGACGTGTTTGCCCGCCGGCCGTACCTCACCATGACGGAGCGCGGCAAGCCCCAGGCCCCGGCCCGTGCCATTCTGGGTCAGCGCGCGCTGGAATCCCCCACCGTCCTGGTGGTCAACCAGCATTCGCTCTCCGACGCCGAAGATTTTACAGAAGGCTACCGCGCGCTCAAATTGGGCAAGGTCGTGGGCGAACCCACTGCCGGCTGGATCATTTTCACCTGGGGCACCACCCTCCTGGACGGGACGTCATTCCGCCTGCCTCACTCCCGCATCCGCGGAGCCGATGGGTCGGACATGGAACTGCACCCCCGGCCCGTCGATATTCAGGTGTCGCGGCCGGTCGGAGAAAGTTACACGGGAAAAGACTCTCAACTCGATGCCGCCGTGAAGGCGCTGCTGGGACAGTTGTAAGATAGAACCATGGATCGACTTCGTACTTGGGTTGTTTGTGCCACGCTGGCCGCTGGCTCTACGGCGCTCCTTGCCGCCGGGAAGGGTGATGCGGCAAAAGGGAAGGCCGTCTTCGAACAGTGCGGCGTCTGCCACAATGCGGACACCACGGAAAAGAAGATGGGGCCGGGCCTCAAAGGCCTGTTCAAAAAGGACAAAATGGCCAACGACAAGAAGCCCACGGAAGCCAATGTCCGCGCCAAAATCGATGAAGGCGGCAATGGGATGCCGCCCTATAAAGACATGTTGAGCGATACGGAGAAAGACGACCTCATCGCTTACCTGAAGACGCTGTAAAGCTTCGCAGACACCGGGGCCTGCGGGCCCCGTCTTGTTTTTGCAGTCTTTCCGGCAAGCTGTTGCGGCGCGTGGAAGAAGAGAACCCTTCGCTCGTCACCGAGAAGCGCGGCACGCCCAGGGCGGTGCTCCTGCTGAGGCTCATCGGCGAGGAATCCATAAGCAAGGGAACAGACAAGCTCACTTCGCGGCAGATTGACCAGGCGATCAAAGCTTCGACCCGTACTCGACACCGATAGCGTGGTCTCGGCCAGTTGCCGATCATGCGGGTACGCGGGATTGACCGCGCCAGCACCGATCACGGTTGCGGCGGCGCGCCGCAGGAATACGCTGCGATTGTTGCACCCTTTGGGTGTGACGTCATGGCCGTTCATTGTGGCACCTTCCGAAGCGTATGCGGATGTGACGCGTTCTTGGCGGCTTCAGTTGTGTTTAGAAAGCCCGGGCGATATCGTCCCGGCACACATGGGAAAGAAACAAGAACCCGGGCAAGGGCCCGGCGTAGCATCGGCCAAGCCCTTCAGAGATCATTCATTCACAATTAGCACGAAGGAGCTTTCCTGGGCTGGAGCATTGCTACGCGGTGAAGGTCTCTCCGCGGCGCTCCCGCGCGATGCTCAGCCCCGAACAGTCCGGCGAGACGGATAATGTCCTCAACTCTTAGATCTTCCCGGAGAAGCAGAGGCCGGAATGCGCGCGAACTCGTGCGGCCGTTGAAGAGCGCGAGACGGACGATCTGGCCGAAAGAAGCCTGCGCCTTATAAGCGGCACTCGCGGCGACCTTCAGAAGCGCATTCGCCTGAGTGCCAACCCCCGCCACCGTCGCGACGACGGCATAATCGCCATCCGCGAGGGACGAAGGGATTTGGACGTTAATCTGATCAAGGCCAGCTGCGGACAATCCAGCCCACAGTACTTGCGCTGAGACGCTGCCGATCATTACCGTCACTGTATTCGTCGTCGGATAAGCCCCCGTGAACACCGGGCCCGGTTGGACGCCAGGATTCGTCGGGCCGAAGCCCGTTCCAAATAAGGCGATGATATCCCCAGGTCCAGCGGCGGCTGAAGTCGTGAATCCTGTTTCGGCGTTTCCGGTGCCGTTGATGATTACGCCGTCAGGGTATCGAATCGCGCGGACATAGTTTGATAAGACAGCCAGACCGGGAAGTACTGTAGACATGATCGTAGTGACGTTCCCGGAAGTGCCCGCGGAGTTCGTGACTGAAACACTCACCGTACCCAACGATGAATCGGCAGGCGCAAGCACGTTGATCTGTGTGGGGCTGACGTACTCTACGAAGGCCGCCTTTCCATTGATCTGGACGGCTACGGCGCCGAGCGATGTCGGAATGGTATTGTTGACCAGATCCGCGCTGGTGAGTGTCTGCGCCGCAGGAGAGAAATTCGATCCGTAGATACTGATCCAGGTATTGGGGCTGACACCAGCCGCCCCGCTGACGGCATTTCCGACACCGCCTGCTGTTACTGCCGGCGCCGCCGCCGGCGGGGCGGTTAGGCTCACGCCAAACGTGATTGCCGCCGCATATCCGGCGTTCACGCCGCCGGTGAGAGAAGCCAGCATTCTGGTTTGGTTTGCCACGTTGTAAACCATATCGGTGGCGTTGGAAGTGTCACGCGCGGTCGTTCTGGAGTACGCGCTTTGGGCCAGCACTGTGTTGTTGGTCGTGTCGTCGAAGAAAATCTGGGTTACGAAATTCCCAAGAACGGTCGTGCCATTATAGGTTCGCACCCTCACATGAATATGGATTGTACGGCCGCTGTACCAGCCAGGATAGACGGTCGTGAACTGCACCTGACCATTCGAATCCGTAATCTGATAGCCCCGCAGAAACTTTTGTCCCGTGGTGGTCACATTGCCGGTGCCGCCGCCGGGATTGTACGTCGCTTCATCGGAATAGATGCCTTTGGCATCGCAATGCCAGATGTCGACATAGGCCCCGGCGAGCGCTGCGCAGCTGGCTGTGCTGAGATTTTGAACGAGGATGGTCAGGGTGA
>DASZMZ010000097.1:0-29444 GCA_035551455.1 Candidatus Sulfopaludibacter sp. | reverse complement strand
TCTTTGTCACAGGTCGGGGGACGGCGCGCTGAAAGCGCGCATGAGGCGCTGCCTCATACTCCGCTGGGGGCTCGCCCCCTGAGACCCCCGGAGAGATTTCCCTTGACTGGGAGAGCCTTCTCATGGAAGCCGCGACCGTTGGGAGCGAAATTTACCACGGCTGCTAGGCCCTTGCGGAAGCCTCGCCCGCCCGCGGGACTGCGTGTTACCATCCATGAGATGGCAACCAAGGTAACAGTACAAAATAACGGCTCTATTCGTATCGAAGGCGACTTCGAAATCCTGGACCCCACCGGTGCGGCATTCGGACTCGCCGGGCGCACCGTGATTTCCCTCTGTCGCTGCGGCCACTCCGCTAATAAGCCATTCTGCGACGGCAGCCACAATCGCATGGGCTTCAACGACACCGTAACCGCGCGCGAATTGCCGCCGCCCAAGCCGAAGCTCTAGTTCCCGCTGGCCTATGTCGAAGAAGAAAGCGAATCCGGCGCCGCCGGATTCTCCCGCAGCCTCTCGCGTTTGGAAATGGGTGGATAGCCACTCCGTCTTATTCTTCGTCGCGGTCATGCTCTTCGCGTCGCTGCGCATCGTTTCTACTTACACGATCTTTAATCACACCGGCGATGAGCCTGCCCACGTGGCCTGCGGCATGGAGTGGCTCGAAAAAGGCACGTATCATATCGAGCCACAACACCCTCCGCTCGCCCGCGTGGCAGCCGCGCTCGGCCCCTATCTGCTCGGCCTGCGCGGACACGGCGCCGATAACTTCGCGCAAGAAGGCGCGCTGATTCTTTACGACAACAATAAGTACGATCGCAACCTCGCCGCCGCCCGCCTCGGCATTCTACCCTTCTTCTGGATCTGCTCCGCCGTCGTCTACCTTTGGGCGCGCCGGTATCTCGGCTACCGCGAAGCCGCCTTCGCCCTGCTGCTCTTCACTTTCATCCCCTCGGTCCTCGCGCACGCCGGACTGGCGACCACCGATATGGCCCTCACCGCCTTCCTGAGCGCCGCCTTCCTCTCCGGTCTCGTCTGGGCCGAGCGGCCCGAGCTCGGCCGCGCCGCCGTGTTCGGCCTCTGCACCGGCCTCGCCGTTCTCTCGAAATTCTCCACGCTCCCCTATCTTCCCTGCGCCTTCCTCGCCGTCTTGGGCTGGTATTATCTGGTCGAACGTCCACGATTCTCCGACCTGCTCAACGCCGCCGCCAAGCGCTTCCTGCCTTTCTGCTTCGCCCTCGCCGTGGGTGCGCTGGTGATCTGGGCAGGCTACCGCTTCTCCTTCGGCCACACCAAAATGTTCGGCATGTCCGTCCCCGCGCCCGCACTCTTCGATGGCATCGTAGACGTCATGGGGCACGACAGTCACGGACACCCGTCCTTCCTGCTCGGCATGCATAGCATGCACGGCTGGTGGTATTACTTCCCGGTCGTCCTGGCCGTGAAGACACCCATCCCGTTGCTGGCCGCGCTCGGCTTCGGCATCGCCGCGCTCTGGAAGAAGCAGGGCTGGGCCAAAGTCGCACTGGGATGCCCCCTCGCCTTTTCCGCCGCCATCCTCTTCTATGCGCTGTTCAGCCACATCAATATCGGACTGCGTCACATTCTGCCCGTCTACGTGGGCATGTCGATCGTCGCCGCCGCCGGACTGGTCCGCCTGCTGGATCTGATGCCGCACGCGAAATGGGCCGCCTGGACGCTCGGCATCATCCTCGTCTGGTCCGCCGGCACGTCTCTCCTGAGCCACCCCGACTACATCCCGTACTTCAATTTCTTCGCCGGCAGCGAACCGGAAAACATCGTCGCCGATTCCGACCTCGATTGGGGCCAGGACATGAAGCGCCTCGCCGAAAAACTGCACGAGGTCCACGCCACTCACGTCACGTTCAATCCCTTCATCGTCGCCTACCTCGAACAGGTCCACGGCTTCCCGCCCATCCAGCAGATGGACCCGGAAAATCCTTCGCCCGGCTGGAACGCCGTCAGCCTTACCGTCCTCAAGGTGGCCCGTCTCGGCCTCGAAGATAAGGAGCCCGGCGTGCAACTTTGGCCAGAGCACATTGCGCCCACGGCCCGCGTCGGTAAGACCACGCTGCTCTACTACTTCCCACCCACGCGCCGCTGATATGCCGAAAAAGCTGTACGCCCCCGCCTTCCTGCTGGCCGTCACGCTGCTCTGCTATTGGACGCCGATGACGAACGGCGACACCTCCATCCAATGGGATGCCGCCGACCAGTTCCAGCCCACGCAAAACTACATTTCCACCGAACTCCACCAGGGTCGCATCCCGTTCTGGACGCCGTTCCCATGGGCCGGCTATCCGCTCCTGGCCGACCCGCAGGCCGGCGCCTGGTATCCGCTCAACTGGCCCTTCTTTCTGGTGGGTGTGCTGCCGCACACTCTCGTGGTCGAGCACTGGCTGCATGCCCTGCTCGCCTGCCTCGGCGCGTATTTCCTGGCTCTCCGCCTGCTCCGCCGCACCGACGCCGCCGTTCTGACCGGCCTCTGTTACGGACTCTCCGGCTTCTTCGCCGGCCACAGTTCCCACACCGTGATGCTGCAGTGCGCCGCCTGGATGCCCTGGATCCTGCTGGCCTTCTCGCGCGCCCTGGAATCGCGGCCTCTGCGCTATATCGCCCTCGGTGCGCTGGCGGCCGGAGCCATGATCCTCGGCGGCCACTTTCAGACCATCCTGTACGGTTTCCTGGCGCTGGGCCTCTTCGCCGTGGCCTACGCGGTGGCTGCGCCGAAGCGTTGGATCGCAATCTTCGGGACCGCCCTCGCCATCGCCGTCATGGGCACCTTTCTGTCCGCTGTCGCCACGCTTCCAGGGCTCGAACTCACCGTAAACTCAGTTCGCACTTCGCTCCATGCGGTCGATCGGACCGAAGGCGTGATTCCGCCCGCAGCCCTCTCCACGATGATGTCCCCGAATTTCTACGGCATCTTCTCCGGCCAATATCACGGACCGGAGGATATCACCCAGTTTTACTTCTACGCCGGCTTTCTACTCGTGCCGCTCGCCATCGCCGGGTTGTGGACGCGCGCAATCCGCTGGCCCGCCTTGCTCCTGGTAATCCCCACCATCTGGTACGCCATGGGACAATCCGCCGGACTCTACCTGTTGATCGCGCGGCTTCCCGGCTTCAGCAGCGTGCGCGCGCCGGTGAACATCTGGTTTGTTCCGTCGCTCGGCCTCGCGCTCCTCGCCGGAGCCGGCCTGCAACGCGTCGGCGAGCGCTGGAAATTCAAGTGGCTCGGACCGGCCGTGCTGCTAGTCTTCGCCTGCGATCTCTTCTACTGGAATTCGGCCGCCAATCCGCTGGCCTACGCGCGCCAGAGCTACGAGAGTCTCTACGGCGACAAGGAGGACCTCGTCCACCGCGCCGGCATCGACGCCCTCCCGCCGCTCACCCGCTTCGATGCTCCCGAGCACCTGCCCGTGTTCGGCCCCTTGAGCCACTACCTGGACCGCCGCATCGAGACCGATTACGGCTACGGTCCCCTCATGCTGTCGCGCTATAGCGATTACGTGCAGGCGATGCGCATCAGTCCCGGTCTGCGGCGCGGTCTCGGGATCAGCCGCTCCTTGGACGTGCAGATCGGCGCCATCCGCGCTGAAGCGGACCCGGTGGCGCGCGCCAGTTTTCCGAAGGAATTGATTGCGGTCCACGACGGCGAGGAGAGCCGCCAGAAGCTGCCCACGGTGGATCAGACGCGGCAGGCTCTGGTCCCGGCGGACATCGCGATTGCGGCTCAAGATCCCGGCGCTACTGCCGAAGTCCGCGAGTACACTCCGGGCCACTATCGGATCCACTACCGCGCCGCGACGCCGAGTCTGCTGCGCATCTCGAATGCGTATTTCCCTGGGTGGGCCTCGTCGTCGGGCAAGGTATTCCCTGTGGATCACGCCCTCATGGGCACCATCGTGCCGGCGGGAGAAGGCGACATTTCCGTGGACTTCCACTCCACGTACTTCTGGATCGGAGCGGGCCTCACGCTACTCGCCCTGCTGCTCTGTTTGGGAGTCGTCGCTACTCGCTGATCTCGATCTTCGGTCCTTCTTCTTTCGCGGCTTCGGCGCAGCGCTCCACCGCGCTCTTCGCCAGCGCCAGAAAAGGCCCGTTTTCGCCCTCGCGCAACACGATGGGCTTACCCGTATCGCCACCGATGCGCACCGCCGGATCCAGCGGCAATTCCGCCAGGAAGTGGACGTCCATATCCGTCGCCGTCCTGCGGCCTCCGCCGTGGCTGAACACGTCGATCCGCTCGTTGCAATGCGGGCACATCAGGAAGCTCATGTTTTCCACGATGCCCAGAATCGGCACCTTCACCTGGTGGAACATGAAGATCGCCTTGCGCGCATCTTCCAGCGAAACGTCCGACGGCGTGGTCACCACAATCGCCCCCGTGATCGGCGCTGTCTGAATCAGCGAAAGCTGCACGTCGCCCGTGCCCGGCGGCAGGTCGATCACCAGGTAATCCAGTTCGCCCCAATCCACGCCGCGCAGAAACTGCTGAATCACGCTGTGCAGCATCGGGCCGCGCCATACCAGCGGCTTATCGCCGGGATTCAGGAAGCCCATCGACATCAGCTTGACGCCGAATTGCTCGATAGGTTGAATCCGCTCTCCCATCGCCATGGGAGTGCGATTGATGCCCATCATCAGGGGCACGTTGGGGCCGTAAACATCGGCATCCATCAGTCCGGCTTTGTAGCCGAGCGAGGCCAGCGCCACTGCCAGATTCACGCTGACGGTGGTCTTCCCCACTCCGCCTTTTCCACTTCCGACGGCAATCAGATTCTTCACGCCGGGAATCGGCAGCTTGGGCATTTGGCCGGGTTGATTGGGGGTCATTGCCTCTATCGTAACAGGCTGCCCTCAATTCTCCGTCGGCTTCTGCTCCAGATGGTCGATCACAATCACCGGCATGGGTCTCTTCTGCTTCTCCAGCTTCAGCCCCAACTGCTTTTCGAGCGCCTCGAACAGCGTGTAGCCGCCCGTCGGATCCGACGCCGTCGGCACCGCCGCACCGCCGCCGCCGCCCGCCCCGGGGTCGCCGCCGCGTCCGCCGCCCATCATCATCGGACCACCCCTGCTGAAAATCAGCGTGAAGTCCCAGCCGCCCTCGATCTCTGTGCCATTCACCACCGGCCAGCCTAATTCCCCCGACATATTCTGCAGTCGGTCGGCAAACTGATCCATGGTCGCGTTCTGGCACTGAAAGACTTGCGAGCCCGGGGGCGTGCCCGGTGGCGCACTCGCGTACTTGCACCACGTGCGGCTGGCCGGATCCGCCTTCTTCATCTTCGATTTTGACCCCACCAGCGTGTAGGCCATCACCGGCCGGTCTTCGGTGTGATACGTCATCTTGAAACGATCGGCCAGCAGCGATTTCATCATCGGCGCCATGGCTTCCATATCCATCATCGACGAACCGCCCGCTGCCGGAGCCTTGGCCACGATGTCGTACCGGTCCGTATCCGCGAATTTCGGCAGACCCACAACGTACTCGCTGTTATTCGTGTTAAACGCGCGATTCACCAGAAAATGCAGTTGCATGCCGTCCGCAACCAATCGACCGCCCGGCTGCGTCCGAAACATCGACATGCGCGGTCCCGTCCCGACCGGGTCGCTCGGCTTGATGCTGGCCACTTCGAACTCGGTGGGCGCTGGAATCGGCGGCAGCGCTTCGGCCGTGCCTGCCGGATTCTCGCTCGGCTTCTGATTGACCTTGTCCACCACCAGCACCGGCGTCGGCACCTGGCGCTCTTCCAATTTCAGCCCTAACTGCTTCTCGATCGCCTGTGCCAGTGAGAGGCGCTCCACATCCTGCGGCCCCATCATCATCATGCCGTTCAACGCCAGCGAGTACTTCAAATCGAAATTCCAGCCGCCCTTCAGCCCGGTCTCGTCCAGAATTGGATTCGTCCCCATGTTCGCGCCAATCATGCTCCGCAGCCCGGAAACGAAGGCCTCCATCGTCATATTGCGGCAGTTGAACTCCACCGTCAATCCGGGACCCATACGAATCGTCGTAGTCGTGCCATCGGGATTGCCCATCATCAACTGACCGCCGCCGCCCGGACCAGCCCCTCCGGCTTGCGGTTTGCACCCCGACCCCTGCTCGTTCCCGCTCGCCTCCTTCAGTTGGTGTTTCTTTCCCTGCACCAAGGCGAACGTCGGAAGCGGCTTGGTCTCCTTGTGGACCACCAGCTTGAAGCGGTCCGCCAGTAGCGCCTGCAGCATCTCCTTCTGCGATTCCGGAGTCGACCCGAACGGCACCTTGCCAATCACATCGAAACGGTCCATCTCCAGCCAGTTCGGTCCGCCCAGGATCTTGTCCGCATCGAAGCTGTATGCCGTGCGGACCAGGTCCACCATCGTTGCGGTTTTGATCTCGTACCGGCCGCCCCGCACCGGCCCCGTGCGCATAAAGCTGTTCTGACTTTTCGCACTGACGTGGACGTCCGCCGCCTCGAAAGTGGGATGCTCCTCGGAGCCTTGCCCGAAGGCGCCCACACACAGGATGCTCACTAAGAAGATGCTACGCATACTAATTAATTAGTACCTTGCCCTGCCGAAGTCAAGCAAACTCTTGCGAAACCAGGAACACCGATAAGACATTTCCGGCAGTAATCCGGGATGGTCGGTCTCCGTCGGCCCATCGCCCAAAACTCTACCTTTACTTTATGGGTGTTGGGATGCTAGGCTAAGTGTCTCATAATGCGTACAGTTGACTTGATCCAGCGCAAGCGTGACGGGGAAGAACTCGCTCCTGAAGAGATCGAGTTTCTGGTGGAAGGTTACACCAACGGCGACATTCCCGACTACCAGATGTCGTCTTTCTTGATGGCCGTTTTCTTCTCGGGGATGTCGGACCGTGAAGTTAGCCGCCTCACCGAGTGCATGCTGCGCTCTGGTGATACCGTCGATTTATCGGCCATTCCCGGACACAAAGTGGACAAGCACTCCACCGGCGGCGTCGGCGATAAGACCAGTTTCATCGTGGCCCCCCTAGCGGCTGCCGCGGGCGTAATCGTGCCGATGATGTCCGGCCGTGCCCTGGGCCACACCGGCGGTACGCTCGATAAACTGGAATCCATTCCCGGCTTCCGCACGAACCTCACCGCCGAGGAGTTCCAGAAACAGCTTGCCGAAATCGGTCTCGCCTTCATCGGCCAAAGCGAGCAGTTGGCGCCCGCCGACCAGAAACTGTACGCCCTCCGCGACGTCACCGCTACTGTCGAATCCATCCCGCTGATCTCTTCGTCCATCATGTCGAAGAAGCTGGCTGAAGGCATCGACTCGCTGGTTCTCGACGTGAAAGTCGGCAACGGCGCGTTCATGAAGAAGCAGGTGGACGCCCGCCGCCTGGCGCAAACCATGGTCGGCATCGGCCGCCGCATGGATAAGAAGGTCCAGGCGCTGATCACCGACATGAACCAGCCGCTCGGCTACGCCATCGGCAACGCCCTCGAAATCATGGAAGCTTCGCAGACCCTGCAGAACGCCGGGCCCGCCGACCTCACCAAGCTATCGCTCGAACTGGCCGCCCGCATGATCTTCCTCGGCAAGAAAGCCGCCACGTTGGAAGAAGCCCGCCTGATCGCCGAGAAGCACCTGGTGGATGGTTCCGCCTACAAGAAGTTCAAGCAGGCCGTCGCCGCGCAGGGCGGAAATCCGCAGGCGCTCGACAAGTTCGAACTGCTGCCCAACGCCACCGGCATGCGCGAAATCAATTCCCCGCGCGCCGGCTACGTCAGCGTCATCGATGCCCAGGGTATCGGCGTCGCCTCCAATATGATCGGCGCCGGCCGCAATAAGAAGGACGACGCGATCGATCCCGCGGTGGGTATCATCCTCGAAGTCAAAGTCGGCGAAAAGGTGGATGCCGGCTCGGTCCTCTGCCGCCTTTATTACACCAAGGAAGACAACGTGGAAGAAGCTGCCGAGATGGTGGAAGACGCCTTCCGCATTTCCGCCACGAAGCCGGACGAACGGGAACTCATTCTGGAAGTTGTCGGGTAATGGGCCGCTTCACCGGACTGCTGGGGCTCGCTGTCATCCTCGGGTTCGCATGGTTGTGCTCTAATCACAAACGCGACATCAAACTGCGCATCATCGCCTGGGGCATGGGACTGCAATTGGCCTTTGCCTTTCTGGTGCTGAAAACCGACTTCGGCAAAATCTTCCAGGCCATCGGCGCGGGCGTCAACAATATGCTGGCCTATACCGAGGCCGGCAGTGAATTCCTCTTCGGACCTCTCGGCAAAGGCGCGGGACCCTTCGGCGTGGTGTTCGCTTTCCAGGTCCTGCCGATCGTCATCTTCATCGCCAGCTTTTTTGCCATCCTCTATTACCTGGGCGTCATGCAGTTTGTGGTCAAACTGATGGCCATCGGGATGCAAAAGGTCATGGGCGTCAGCGGCGCTGAATCGCTCAATGTGGCCGCCAGCATCTTCATGGGGCAGACCGAAGCCCCGCTCACCATTCGCCCCTTCCTCGCCGGTCTCACCGAATCCGAACTCTTCACCATCATGACCAGCGGGATGGCCCACGTCTCGGGATCGGTAATGGCCGCGTACGTGAAAATCGCCGGCGTCTCCATCACGCACCTGCTCACCGCCGTGATTATGACTGCCCCGGCCACCATCATGCTGGCCAAGATTTTCGTGCCGGAAACCGAGAAGCCGGCCACCGCCGGACGCGTCGATATCAAAGTCGAAAAGACGGCCGTCAACGTCATCGATGCCGCGGCGCAGGGCGCCGGCGATGGACTCCATCTCGCCCTGAATATCGGCGGCATGCTCATCGCTTTTCTGGCGCTCATCGCCATGTGCAACGGCATTCTGGGCTGGGTCCACACGCTACCCCTGATGAGCTGGCTGCCGCCTTCCATGGAACAGATTTTCGGCGTCGTGTTCGCCCCCGTCGCCTGGGTGATGGGCGTGCCCTGGAAAGACTGCACCGCCATCGGCGATCTGCTGGGCACCCGCCTGGTCCTCAATGAATTCGTGGCCTTCCTGAGACTCGGCCCCATGCGCGCCACGCTGGACCCGCGCTCTTTCACCATCGCCACTTACGCCCTCTGCGGCTTCGCCAACTTCAGTTCCATCGCCATTCAGATCGGCGGCATCGGCGCTCTGGCGCCCAGCCGCAAGAGCGATCTGGCCCGCTTCGGCCTGCGCGCGGTGGCGGCCGGATCCATGGCCAATTTCATGTCCGCCTGCATTGCGGGAATGATTCTGTGATCGACGAAGCCCGGCGCTTTATTGAAGGACACACCGGGATCCGTCCCAGTGTGGGCGTGGTGTTGGGTAGCGGACTCGGCGCTTTCGCCGACGTGCTCAACGATCGCGTCGATATCCCGTATCACGAGATTCCAGGCTGGCCCGGTTCCACCGCCGTCGGTCACGCGGGCAAGTTTATTCTTGGCACACTCGCCGATACCAGCGTTGCAGTCATGGCCGGTCGCGCTCATCTCTACGAAGGCTACACGCCGGCCCAAGTCACCTACGGAGTCCGCGTGCTCGGCTCTCTCGGCGTGAAATCGATGGTCTTCACCAACGCCGCCGGTGGCATCAACCTGTCGCTCCAGCGCGGCGGCCTCGTTCTCATTTCCGATCACCTCAATCTGCAGGGCTTCAATCCCCTTGCCGGTCCCAATGACGATTCGCTCGGCCCCCGCTTCCCCGATATGTCCGAAGCCTACTCGCGCGATTTCCGCGAGCGGGCCAAACAGGTCGCAGCCGAGCAGTGCATCCCCATGTCCGAGGGCGTGTACGCCGCCATGCTCGGTCCCAGTTACGAGACTCCAGCCGAGATTCGCTACCTGCGCATCATCGGCGCGGACGTGGTCGGTATGTCCACCGTCCCGGAAGTCATCGTCGCCAATCACATGGGAATCAAAGTGCTGGGCATTTCCTGCGTCACTAATATGGCCGCCGGAATCCTCCAGCAGAAGATCAACCACGAAGAAGTGCTCGAGACCGGAGCCATGGTTCGCGATACCCTCGTCCGCTTCCTCAAAGCCCTGCTGCCTCGCCTGGTGGAATAGCATGGACGATCCGCTTCTTTCGGCTGCGCTGGCGGTGCGCGAAAACGCCTTCGCCCCTTACTCCAAGTTTCGCGTCGGAGCCGCGCTCGAAGACGCCGACGGCCGCATTCACACCGGCTGCAACGTGGAAAACGCCACCTACGGCCTCACTGTCTGCGCCGAACGCATCGCCGTCTTCAAAGCCATCTCCGAAGGCGTCCGCAACTTCCGCCGCATCGCCGTCGCCGCCGATACCGACATCCTCACGCCCCCCTGCGGAGCCTGCCGCCAGATCCTATGGGAATTCTGCGGAGACATCCCCATCCTCCTGGTCAACACCCAGGGCAAACTCGAAACCTATAACCTGAAAGACCTCTTTCCGAAGCCCTTCGATGTCACTTTTCTCTAGAGTTTTCTCGGCGTCTCGGCGTCTCGGCGGTGGCATTCTCCTCCTCATCGCCGGCGCACTCTCCCTCTCCGCGGCGCCTGCCGACTGGATCTGGAGCGCCCGCTACGTCATCACAGAGGACCCCCAACACCGCGTCATCGAGAACGGCGCCGTCGCCATTGTGGGCGATCACATTGTCGGCGTCGGTACCCGCGCCGAGATCGACGCCCGATTTCAGGCCAAACAGCGTCTCGACCGGCCCGACGCCATCCTCGCCCCGGGCCTGATCAACACTCATACCCACGCCGCCATGTCCCTCTTCCGCGGGATCGCGGACGACCTCAAACTGCAGGACTGGCTCGAAAAATTCATCTTCCCCGCCGAAGCCAAAAATGTCACGCCCGATTTCGTCCGCTGGGGCACTCGCCTCGGCTGCCTCGAAATGCTACTCGGCGGCACCACTACCTTCACCGATATGTACTACTTCGAGGACGTCGTCGCCGAAGCCGCCAAAGAGGCTGGCATGCGCGGCGTGCTCGGGGAAACCATCATCGGATTTCCCGTCGCCGACGCCAAAACTCCCGCCGACTCCCTCAAACTCGCCGAGAGCTTCATCACCCGCTTCCGCCACGACCCGCTCGTCGTGCCCGCCGTCGCCCCCCACGCCCTTTACACCAATTCCGACGAAACGCTCAAAGCCGCCCGCGCCCTTGCCAACAAGTACGGCGTCCCGCTCGTCATCCATCTCGCTGAAACCAAAAAGGAGAATGACGACGCCCTGGCGCAGCGCCACATGACTCCCACCCGGATCCTCGACTCGCTCGGCGTCCTCACCGGCCGCACCGTCGCCGCCCACGGAGTCTGGCTCAACGATGCCGACCTCGCGATCCTCAAGGCCCGCGGCACGGGCATTGCGCATTGCCCGTCCAGCAACATGAAGCTGGGCAGCGGCGTCGCCCCTGTGGTCAAGATGCTCGCCATGGGCATCAACGTGGGGCTCGGTCCCGACGGCCCCGCCGGCAGCAATAACGATTTCAACCTCTTCGAGGAGATGGATCTGGCCGCTAAACTCCAGAAGGTCACCACTCTGAACCCCCAGGTGCTCCCCGCCACGCAGGCCCTGGAAATGGCCACGATCCGCGGCGCCCGCGTCCTCGGCATGGAAAAGGAAATCGGCTCGCTCGAAACCGGCAAACGCGCCGACCTCATCCTGGTCCGCATCGACCGGCCCAACGCCGTCCCGCTGTATGACCCCATCTCCCAGATGGTCTACGCCCTGAAAGCCGACGACGTCCGCGACGTCATGGTGAACGGCAAACCCGTCGTCCGCGACGCGAAGATCCTCACGCTCGACGAGAAGGCTATCCTCGCCAAGGCTGCCGAATACCGCACGCGCATTTCTCAATCGCTCAAGTAACGTTCCGCTCGCGCAGGAGCCGCTCCGCGGTGTCCAGCAAGGCCCGGGCGCTGAAGGGCTTTCGCATAAACTCAAACGTCCTGCCGGAATGCCGGAAATCGTCCGGCCGGTAACCTGAAATCACCAGGATCGCAATCGCAGGATAGCTGTCTCGAATCAAATCGGCCAACTGAAGGCCATTCTGTTCCCCGGGCATTTCGATATCGGTAATGAGTAACTGCACGCAGCCATCTAATTTTGCGATCACGTCGGAAGCTTGCGCGGCGCTCTCCGCTTCCAAAACCTGCATGTTTTCACGTTGAAGGAGCAACTTCAGAAACGAACGAACCAAAGGCTCGTCGTCTACAACCAGACAAATACTCCGAGACATCAGCAGAGTGTACGCCCCGCCCTCGATCCTTACAATCGGCTAAATGGTGGACCGTGCCCCGCTGCAAATCAGGCGCCCGCCAGCGAGCTGAGCCTCCGCATCACCTCCTGCAGCGCTGTCGATTGGGCCGCGAGTTCTTCACCCGCCGCGGCGCTCTCCTCCGCGCCCGCCGCAGTGCCCTGCGTCACGCCTTCGATGTGACCAATCGCCTGGTCCAGTTGGCGAATCCCGGAGGCCTGCGTATGGCTATTCAGCCCCACTTCGCTCATCAGCGATTTGATCTTTCCGGCCTCTCCCGAAACGCTGTCGATGACGCCTCCCAGCGTCTCCACAGTCCTGGCGCCATCCTTACAGCTTGCCGTCATCCCTTCGATCAGCCCCGAAATTTCCTTGGCCTCGTGCGCGCAACGGCTCGCCAGATTCCGCACTTCGTCCGCCACTACCGAAAAACCAGCTCCCGATTCTCCCGCGCGTGCTGCCTCTACTGCCGCATTCAAGGCCAGCAGGTTCGTCTGAAACGCGATCTCGTCGATCGTCTTGATGATGCCCGACATCTTCCGCGACGCCACCGCAATTTCGTTTACGGCTTTCACCGTTTCCAGCAATGCATGGCGCGCTCCGGTGAAGTCTCGTTCGAATTGCACCGCCACATCTGCCGCGGCTTGCGAACTGTCCGCGTTCTGGTTGGACAACGCGTGGATCTCCTTACCGGCCGCTGAAGTTTCCTCCACTGCGGCCGCGCCTTCCGAAGCCCCCTGCGCCAGCAACTGGCTAGTCGACGCAATCTGCGAGGCCGCCGCTCCTACTTGCGCCACAATCGTCGCTGTTTCGTTCACCGATCCGCGCAGCGCCTCCACGATTCTCCGCACTACCACCGCGGCCAGCACGGCCGCAACCGCCATCAACAGGCCCAACCCCATGCCCAGCCACGTCACCAACTTTTCTTCCGTGGCGGCCTGGTGCGCCATGCGGGCGCTCATATGGTCGGCGACCCCGTCAAGCAGGTCGGTCGGCGCCCGGTCCTGACCTTTTAACCGACTATCCGCCTGGCGAACATCATTGCCGCCGCTGCCTGCGAAGATCTCCAGCGCCGCCGCGTATTCGGCGCACAGTTTCTCGTTCGCCTGAACAAACTCATCCAGTTTGGCCGTCAAGTCGTCATTCCCCAGACGGATCTTCAATGCCGCGGCCGTTTCTCTGTTCCGCTTCTCCTGTTCCAGTAGTTGTCCGGAATACTTGGCCAGATCGGCCGGATTGTACCCGCGCAACAAGGTATCCTTCCATTCCTGAACCTGCTTTTTGAAGCCTACCTGCAGCGTGCGGACCAGTTTCTGCTGGCCGATTTCTTCCACGAACAACTGATCATATTCCCGGGCAACGCTCCGCAGATGGAACATCAAGAAACATGACGCTCCCATCCCCACAAGCCAGCTCATCCCCACAATGAACCAGACCCTCTGTTTGAGATTCCAGGAACTCACGTTACGCCTCCACCTGTAGTATCGGTGTGGTTTCGAAATACTTTAGGTTGGCAGGCGAAGGCCCCTGTCCCTCTTTCCGACGCTATGGTCTTAAAATAAAGGGATGCGATCCCTTGTTGGCACGCTCGCTATCGCCGCCGTCCTGCTGCTCCCCGCGTCCGCAGCCGTCACCGCCGAACGCCGCCAGAGCTTCGACGACAACTGGCGCTTTTTCAAAGGCGACGCCCCCGGCGCCGAGAATCCCACGTTCGATGATTCCCACTGGCGCGCTCTTTCGCTGCCCCACGATTGGGCCATCGAAGGTCCCTTCGACCCCAAGGCCAACCCGCACACCGGAGCCCTCCCCATTTTCGGCACCGGCTGGTACCGCAAGAGCTTCACCGTCCCCGATTCGCTCAAGGATCGCTACTTCAGCATCATGTTCGACGGCGCCCAGAACAACGCCCACGTCTTCCTCAACGGCGTCGAAATCGGCAGCCGCCCCTACGGCTACATCAGCTTCTCGGTCGATCTCACCAGCCACCTGAAGTTCGGCGGCCAAACCAATGTCCTAGCCGTCCGCCTCTCGCCCGAAGACCACTCCTCCCGCTGGTATCCCGGCGCCGGCATTTACCGCAATGTCTGGCTGGACGTCACCGGACCCATCCACGTGGGCCAGTGGGGCACATACATCACCACGCCCGAGGTGACCGCCGAAAAGGCCACGGGCACCGCCAAAGTCGACCTCCGCAATCGCACCGGCAAGCCCGCCGCCGTCACCCTACAGACCACCATCCTCGACCCCGCCGGCAAGCCGGTCGCCAAGAACGGCAGCACCGCCGAACTCGCCGCCGGAGCCACCCAAACCGTCGCCGCCAACCTCACCGTCGCCCGCCCCGACCGCTGGGACCTCGACCATCCCGCCATGTACACTCTCGTCGCCGAAGTTCTCGACGCGAACCACAAAGTGGTCGATCGGTACACCACGCCGTTCGGCATCCGCAGCATCAAGTTCGACCGCGAGCAGGGCTTCCTGCTGAACGGCCGCCACGTGAAAATCCAGGGCGTCTGCGATCACCACGACCTCGGGGCGCTCGGCGCCGCCGTCAATCGCCGCGCCACCGAACGCCAGATCGAAATTCTCAAAAAGGCCGGCGTCAATGCCATCCGCACCAGCCATAATCCGCCCTCGCCCGAACTGCTCGACCTCTGCGACCGCATGGGCATCGTCGTCATGGACGAGTCCTTCGACATGTGGAAGCGGCCCAAGGTCACCAACGGCTACTCCAAGTATTTCGACGAGTGGAGCGAGCGCGACGTCCGGGATTTCGTCCACCGCGACCGCAACCACCCCAGCGTGATCATGTGGAGTATCGGCAACGAGATCCCCGAGCAGGGCAGTCCGCAGGGCGGTGACATGGCCAAGCGCCTCACCGGCTTCTTCCACGAAGAGGACCCCACCCGCCCCACCACCTCCGCCTTCAACAGCCCTGAAGCCGCCATCCGCAATCACCTCGGCGAAAACGTGGACCTCTTCGGCGTAAACTACCGGCCCTGGCAGTACGAGCAGTTCCAGAAGGAGCATCCCACCTGGATTGTCTACGGTTCGGAAACCGCCTCCTGCGTGAGTTCGCGCGGCGTGTACCACCTGCCTGTCGAGAAGTACGAGAAGCACCCCTCGCTCCAGCTCTCCGGCTACGACATCATTGCTCCCCCATGGGCCTATTGCCCCGACGTCGAGTTCCAATACCAGGACAAGCTGCCCAATGTGCTCGGCGAATTCGTCTGGACCGGCTTCGATTACATCGGCGAGCCCACCCCGTACTTCGGCGGCGGACGCGGCGTCGATAACAGTAAGGATTGGCCGGCCCGTAGTTCCTACTTCGGCTTCATCGATCTCGCCGGCTTCCCCAAGGATCGCTTCTACCTTTACCAGAGCCAGTGGACCAAAGCCCCCATGGTCCACATGCTGCCGCACTGGAACTGGCCCGGCAGGGAGGGACAGGCAATTCCCGTGATGGTCTACACCAATGCTGAAGAGGTTGAACTGTTTCTCAACGGCAAATCGCTCGGACGCAAGAAGCGCTTCTCCGAGCCCGTCGTCATTCCCGTCGGACGCAACGTCAGCCCCGATCAGAAATTCGCCAGCAAGTACCGCCTCGAGTGGCAGGTGCCGTACGCCCCCGGCAGTCTGAAGGCCGTTGCCTACTCGGGCGGTAAGCAGGTGGCTGCCGACCAGACCAATACCGCCGGTCCCGCCGCGCGCATCAAACTCATCCCGGACCGCGCCGCGATTCGCGCCGATGGCGACGATCTTTCCTTCATCACCGTCCGCGTCGAAGATAAGGACGGCAATCTCGTCCCCGGCGCCGACAATCTGGTCCACTTCGCGGTGAGCGGAGCAGGGGCGCGCCGCGCCGTCGATAATGGCAATGCCGCCAGTGACGAGTCCTTCCAGGCGGATCAGCGGAAGGCATTTTCCGGCATGGCCCTGCTGATCGTCAACGGCCACAAAGGCCAGCCCGGGAAGATCCACGTAGTCGCCACGTCGGAAGGTCTGGCGCAAGCCGTCACCGACCTGACGGCCCGGTAAGCAGCGCACGTCCCTGGACTTTACCGCGGCGGAAGTGGCCGGTGCAAAACCCGCTACTTCCGTCCGTCCAAAGCCAGCCCCGCCGGCACCGCCGCCTTATCATCCCCGTACGTCGCTACCAGGTATTCCAGCAGCGCGTCGCGATCCTGATACTTCGTTCCCCACCCGCCCATCTTGTCGAGTTCCTTATTCCATGTCGCGCGCGACAGCCGCTGCGAATGAATCAGCCGCAGACTGTGACACGGCAGGCACGTACGCTGCTCCTCCTTCTGACCGCGATCGATCGTAGCCTGATCGGCCGCCATCGCCAGCGCCGCGCACACCAACGGAATTGCCAGGTATACCCGCTTCATGCCTTCTTCTCCACAGTGATGCCTACCCGATCGATTCCGTTCCACAAGTACCCGGACGGATTCCACGCCGGAACAATCGGCTGCACCCGTCCCGCCGAATCGGTGGCGCGCGAAAGAATCGTGTAATAGCCGGGCTCGGTGGGCTTCCAGTCCAAACGGAACTGCCGCCACGCAAACGGCAGTTTGGGCGAAGGCAACTCCGCGTCGCGCCACTTGCTGCCGCCATCCGTCGAGATCTCGACGCGCTGAATCGCTTCCTCGCCGGCCCACGCGAAGCCGCGAATAGCCACCGTTCCCAAAGGCGCGCTGCTGCGATCTTCGGGCGAGGTGATCGTCGATTTCACCGGCATTCCCTCAATCACTTCCAACTCAGCCGGCCGCGCCGGCGTACCCGGCGGAAGGGCGTACTTGGGATACCGATAGCCGGGATTCATAAAGAACCCCTTGCCCTCTTCGGCCGCCGCCGAAATGCGCTGCACCCATTTGACCCAACTTGTTCCGTCCCATCCCGGCACAATCAGGCGCACCGGAAAACCGTGCATCTGCGGCGTCTCGCCATTCATGCTCAGCGCCAGCAAAGTGGCCGGATGCATCGCCTTCTTCATGGGCATCGACCGGATGAAATCCGGCGTCGAAAGAACACCGGCATCGGCGCCGTCGAATTCCAGGAAAGCGGCCTTCGGGTCGGCCCCCACCAGTTTCAGCACGTCGCTCAGCCGTGGACCCTTCCATTCGGCATTACCCACCGCGCCTCGTCCCCATTGGATTCCCGGCACCTTGGGAGTATAAAAGCCCCGTCCGTTGCCGGTGCATTCCAGCGTCGCCGGTACCGTGTATTGCGGCAGCTTGCGGAGGTCGGCCAGCGAGAGTTGCGCGGGCTTGGAGACCATTCCGTTTACGGTGATCCGGTGGGCCTCGGGGTCAATCTTCCCGGGCCGGGGAATGTGCTGCCGTACAAAAAAGGCATCTACCGGGGTAAGGTAGGTGTCCAGATATTTAACGGGGGTTTCCAGATCTTCCGGACGGTCGTTGTGCAGGATCAACGGCCGCTTACCCGGTATCGCCACCGGATCGTCCGCCCCCTTCACTTGCGCCGCCGCGGCAAGTCCAAAAGCCGCCGCCATCAACTCCCTTCGATTGGTTCGCATGGTCTTCCCAAGGTTATGCCACCGGAGTCGATATTGGCAACACGGAAAGCGTTGTATACTATCCAAACTATCGGCTCCAGCAGGGGCTGGGTACAAATCAGAAACGAGGGTAACTCATGCAGAAGACGATCGCGATGTTGTTCCTGTTGATAGGCGCCTCGATGTGCTGTATGGCCACTCCGGTTCCGGAGATTGATCCGGCATCGGGCGGCTCGGCAATCGCTCTGGTGGCCGGCGCGCTGTTGATCATCCGCAGCCGTAAGAAATAGTTCCCGGGCACTTGACCTCACAAGCACCAACCACTCGCGCGGAGCCCCCAATTGCCTTGCGGGGCTCCGCCTCTTACACCTGGCATTCCCTCCGGCCTCTCATTTCCCTGGCGATTCTCTTCGCCGCCGAATTGCTCCTGCTCACCGTCTGGCTGGATACCGCGACTCTGGCCGCCGGCAGCCCTCTACTCCACACCATCGGCGTTTACGGCTCACCCATTCTGCGCGCCGCCGTGGTGTTTGGCCTGGTGTCCGTGACCCTGGCATACCTGAAAATCGGCGCCTCCGCACCCGCGGAACCCGTCATCGCGTGGCGTTTCCTGGCCGGCCATTTTGCGGCTATGGGGGTCTTCGCCGGACTCTCGTCCCTGCTCTTCGCGCACAAGGCCGGCGACTTCACCGCAGTTTCCTGGCTCGCCGCCGGACTGGCCGCCATCGCATTGGGTGCGCTGGCATTTATCCCGGCCGCCGCCTGGTGGCGCATGATCCGCGGGATGGGTGTCCTCTGGATTTTCGCCGTGCTCGCCGGCGCCTCAGTCTCGTTTGCCGGAACCCTAGCCGCCAGGGCGTGGGCGCCGCTCGGCCAACTCACAATCCACCTCGTCGTCGCCGTATTGCGCCTCTTTGTATCTCCCGTCTCGATGGATGCGGCGCGCCACATCATCGCCACCCCCCATTTCGAAGTCGAGGTGTCGGCGGCCTGTTCGGGTTTCGAAGGCATGGGTCTGATGCTGGTCTTCGGCGTCGTCTGGCTCTACCTGTTCCGCGCCGAATACCGCTTTCCGCGAGCCCTGGTGCTGGTGCCCGCCGGCATCGTCTTCATCTACCTGCTGAATATCGTGCGCATTGTGGCGCTGCTGCTGATCGGCAATGCCGGCGCGCCGGATATCGCCGTCGGCGGCTTCCACTCGCAGGCCGGATGGCTGGCATTCACCGCGGCGGCGCTCGGCTTCTCCATGGTCGCGCGGCGCAACCCGTGGCTGGCCGCCGGCGCTGTCGCTGCCTCCCCTCCGCTGGAAGCTGAGGCCAATCCCACCACCGCCTACCTCCTGCCGTTCCTCGCGATTTTGGCGGCGGGAATGCTGTCCAATGCCGCTTCGGCCCGCTTTGAATGGTTCTACGGACTCCGCTTCGTGGCCGCCTGCGCCGCGTTGCTGGCATATCGCAACTGCTATCGGACGCTCGATTGGCGATTCTCGTGGCTCGGCCTGTCCGCCGGAGTCCTGGTATTCGCCATCTGGATCGGCTTGGACCGCCTCCGCGGCGTGACGGGCAGTGAATCCATGCCCGCGGCCCTCTTGGCGGCTCCCCTCGCACTGCGGACCTCGTGGATCCTGGTGCGCGCCCTCGCCGCGACCGTCACCGTCCCCATCGCCGAGGAGTTGGCCTTTCGAGGCTTCCTGCTGCGCCGCCTCGTCTCCGCCGATTTCGAAAAAGTCGCGTGGAACGCCGTGCCGTGGACCGCGCTGCTCCTTTCGAGCCTGCCCTTCGGCCTCATGCACGGCCAGCGCTGGTTCGGCGGCATCCTCGCCGGCCTCGTCTACGGATATCTCGCCATCCGCCGCGGCAGCATCGGAGAAGCGGCAGCCGCGCACGCCACCACCAACGCTCTGATCGCGATCTACGTCCTCACCGGCAACCAATGGCAGTTGTGGTAGTACAGTTGCCTTCCCAGGAGCGGACTACCACTGCAGCAGAGTGCGAATCTGATGTGCCTGGCGCTTACTGACTACCAGTTGGAGCGTGTTGCTTAAAGTGATGAGCCATCGTTGACTGGTGAGCGCGCTCATCTTGCGAACGTGATCCACGTTGACTAGGGCGTTGCGATGCACCCGTTGAAATTGAGTTTCACCGAGACGCTCCTGAATCGCGCGCAGAGAGAGCGTGGCCAGGAGTCGCTGCTTGGCGGTAACAATCCAGACCAATTCGCGCTCGGCTTGGAAGGCAAGAATTTCCTCCGTGTCCAGCAGAATATATTCGTCCCCGCTGCGGCCCACAATCTTGCGGCGTGCGCCCGCTGGTCCGGCTTCGGAAACCGCGGCGAGATCGGCTAATCGGTCGGCGATCTCCACAGGTCTGCCCATGAGGCCGAGTGCCCGGTCCACGCTTTTTCGCAGACGGGCTTCACTCACCGGCTTGAGCAGGTAATCGATGGCGCCGGCGTCGAAGGCCTCAATGGCGTGTTGATCGAAGGCCGTCACAAACACCACCACCGGCAGATTGTGCCCGTGCAGGCTGCGCACCACTTCGAAACCGCTCATCGCGGGCATCTGCAGATCCAGAAAGACCAGGTCCGGCTTGAGTTGCTCAATCTTCCGCAGCGCCTGCTTTCCGTCCTCCGCTTCGCCCAGCAGCTCGATCTCTGGCATGAGTTCCAGTTCCTCGCGCAGGACGCGTCGCGCGGCGGGTTCATCGTCCACGATCAGCGTTTTCATCGCGTGCCGCATACCTTTAGTATTACCCGCCGTGAGAGAGAATGAATTGAGCATCCCATGTCCGGCTTGAACCAAACCCTGCTGATCAACATTCTCGGCCATGCCGGTGGAGCGTTGATTTTCGCCATCTTCCTGGTTCTGCTGTTCAGCGGCAAGGGCTGGAGCGGCGTCCGCGGCCGCCGTCTTTCCGCACTCGCCGCCATTCTCTCGCTCGTCTGGAACCTGGGATCCCTGGCTGTGCTGATGCACCCGAACCTCTCGCCGCGCATCATGGATTTCGTGGTGGCCCTCAGTTTCTCGGTGCTGAGCCTGCTGCCCGCCGTCCTGCTGCACATCTCCCTGCGAGATTCGCGCCGCCCGCTGGTAGTTGCCGGATACGCTCTCAGCGCCATTGCCGTGGGTATGCACTTCTGGGAAATCCGAGGCCATGGCGCGGATCTACACCAGGCCGCGCTGCTGCTCATCACCATCGGATTCCTGGTTTTGACCGGCCTCGCGGTTGCTTTGACCGCGCTCGGCAGCGAGATTCCGGATCGGCCCGGCGGCACCCGCATCCTGGGCTCCATGTGCCTGGCGCTCTTCGCCATGTCGTTCGTCCACTTCGGCAGCGGCCACGCTGGAGAAGTCTGGTCGGCTGAACTGGTGGTCCATCATGCCGGTATTCCCTTAGCGCTTTTCGTGCTTCTGCAGGATTACCGGTTCGTGCTGCTGGACGCCTTTGTGCGCTTTCTGGCGAATGCGCTACTCGCGGCGGTGCTCACCCTTCTGGTGATTGAAGCCGCCTTCCGTCTGGTGCTGATCGAGCGTGTGTCTCCGGACCCGGTCCAGTTAGCCATTCTCTTAGTGAGTGTCTGTCTCGTCCTGGTCTTCTTCGCCTGGCTGCGAAATAACGTGGAAGCCTGGCTCACGCGCGCTGTGTTCCGCCAGGACCACCTGGCAGCTCTACCCGCCGCGATGCGCAATTCCCCGCCATTCCCCAACGAGGCTGAGTATCTCGCCTGGGCCGCCGGCCGCCTCGCCGCCGCCGTCAGGACCGCCCGGTACGAGATCGTCCGCCACAGCCCGGCCAGCCGTCCCGAATGGGCCGAGGCCGCCATCCCCCTGCGTCTGGGACCGGGCGATTCCCGCCTCATTCTTCTCGGACGGCGGCAGGGCGGACAGCGCTATCTGGGAGAAGACCTCGATGGCCTGGCGCAGGCCGCCGCTGAAATTGCCGAGCGCGTCGAGTCCCTTCGTCAGCAGGAATTGACCCGGCTGGTGAGTCAGGCCGAATTGCGCGCCCTCCAATCGCAGATCAACCCGCACTTCCTGTTCAATGCGCTGAACACCATCTACGGCTCCATACCGCGCGACGCGGCCACCGCCCGTCACATGGTGATTAACCTGGCGGACATCTTCCGTTATTTCCTGCAGACCGATAGGACCTTCATCCCCCTCCACAAGGAAATGGAGATCGTACGCGCCTATCTGGAACTGGAGCAGTCTCGCTTGGGAGAACGGCTGCGCATAGAGATTCACCTGGATGAATCGGCTGGGGCCATTCTGATTCCCGTGCTCTCGATTCAGCCACTGGTAGAGAATGCCATAAAACACGGTGTCGCTCTGAGAACCGAACCCGGCTATGTACGGATCGTAGTCTCGCTCCGCACTGACGAACTCCGAGTCGTAGTGGAAGACTCGGGCGGCGGAGTCCCTCCGCACAACGCCGGCACTGGCGTCGGACTGCAAAATGTCCGGCGCCGTCTGGAGATCTGCTACGGCGCCGGCGCCGGGCTCGAAGTCCTCGTGCAGCCGCACATCACCTCCGCCGTTCTCTGCATCCCGCTGGACCAGAAACAAGCCCCCCGCCTGAGCCAGACCAGCGCAGCCCGGCCATCCCACTAACTGCTAAGCCGAAACGCTACCGCGGCAGCTTCGTGCCATCGCCGGTCTGAAGTTGCGTGTCGATGAACGTCCAGCCCTGTGTCTGCTGCAGTGTGCCGACCGTGCGCGCCTCGATGGTCACGTTCTTGAAGTGCACATCTTCCAGCGGCGAGTCCTGATACGACGCCACCGAGAAGGCCTGCCGCGCGCCCGTGGCCTTCAGATTCGTCACCTGCACGTTGCGCAAATGCGGCAGTCCCTTTTCCGGCGGCACCGCTTCCGTCAGCGTCCGCCAATACGACGGTGGATCCTTCACGTCGACCGGCATCTTTGCATAGCTATAACTGGGATTCCAGTTGAATGCGACGCTGAACGCCGTCGCCACGCCTTCCAGCACTACATCGTGAATCCGGATGTTCTGAATCGTGCCCCCGCGCGTGCTCGCCGATTTGAACAGGATCCCCACCGGCACGCCCGCGAGCACGTGCAGCCCCGAGACCTCCACATCGCGGATGCCGCCCGAAGTCTCGCTGCCGAACGTGACCCCCGCCGCACCCGCGCGCACTGTATTATCGCGAATCACGATCTTTTCCGACGGCCTGTTGACGCGCAGTCCATCGGCATCGCGACCTGCCTTCAGGCAAATCGCATCGTCGTTGCATTCGATGTCGCAGCGCCGCACCGTCACATCGGAGGACGAATCGATATCGATCCCGTCCGTACTCGGTCCGCGAGCCTCGCTGTTGTTGCGGATGGTCACGCCGTCCGCTGTCACCTTCTGCGAGTAGCAGATGTGGAGCGTCCAGAAGCCGGGCCGCTTGAGCGTGACCCCTTCCACCCTGACGCCGGAAGATTTGAAAATCTGGATGAGGCGCGGACGCTGGCAATCGTAATCCACGGCCCAGCGCAGGCCCTTCGGCTCGTATTCTTCGCGCCGCATCTTCCAGTAGCGGTCCCACCAGAGCTTGCCGTCGCCGTCGATCGTGCCCTTGCCGCTGATGGTCACATTCTGCTGCTCGTAAACGTTGATCAGCGCGGCGGGCCACTCCATCTCCACGCCGGCCACCCGCGTCGGCATCACCGGATACGCGGCCTGATCGCGGACGCCGCGCAGTTCCACCCCCTGATCCACGCGCAGGTGCATGCCCGATTTCAGAAAGATCGCGCCAGTCAGATACACGCCCGGAGCGAACACCACGGTGCCGCCGCTCTTCGCCGCCGCGTCGATCGCCCGCTGGATGGCGCCGGTATTCACAGCCGCGCCATCGCCCTTCGCGCCGAAGTCCCCCGCGCGAAATTCGGCGGACCACGCCGCGCCCGCCAACAGAATCGCGAAAAAGCAGCCCTTCATCGGACCGACTCCACTGTAGTGGATGCGGCGCCGATTCCCGCGCTGGACGCGGTGAACGTGAACCTCCCCAAACTCGTGGCCCGCACCACCGCCACGCAGCGGCCCTGAAAAGCACGCCGCTCCGCTGCTTGGAACGCTTCGTGGCTGGCGTTATCCGCGTTGTCCACGGCCGCGATCAGGCCGGGTCCGCTGATCTTGAATTGCACCTGCGCATCGGCGGAGGCCACCTGCACCCCGTTCGCGTCCACGATGGTGGCCGTGATGTACGCCACGTCGTCCCAAGCCAGCGCGATCCGTGGATGCTCGTTCGACAGCACGATTTTCGCCGGCTTACCGGCCGTGCGCAGTTCGAACGTGGCCGCCGTCTTACCCTGATTCTTGCCCACCGCTTCGAGCCTGCCCGCTTCGTACGCCACGCGCCAAACCCGCGCCGCGGCGTTGGCGGCCAGCGGCTTGGAGCCCAGCGATTTGCCGTTGAGCCGCAGTTCCACGTCCTCGCAGTTGCTGTACACCTCCACGGTCTCCTCGTGCGCCGTCGTGTTGGCCGGCGTCCAGTCCGGGTAGAGCGTCTGCAGGCTGCGGCGGGCCTGCTGCTCGTAGCCCGGGTCGGTCGCCGCGGCCATCACGGGAGCCACACGCCGCGTCACGTACACCATGGGCTTTTCGCTCCACCAGCTTTGCCGCTCATAGCCCATCGGCTTCACCTCGCCCGTCCGGTCCAGCAGGCCGAAAGAATCGCCGATCAGCGGCCACGCGCGAGATTCGCCCAGGTAATCGATTCCCGCCCACAGAAACTGGCCGGCGTAGGCCGCGTTGTCGCGCAGCGCCACCCACACATCGCGTCCATGCTGATTCTCCGTGCCGATAATCTTGCGCGTGGGCTTGGCGGCGTGCGCGGCCAGAATCTCGTTTTCCCGATAGTTCTGGCCCACCACGTCCAGCAGGTCGGCCAGTCCATCGTCGTAATCGTGGCTCACATTCGGACGAAACAGGGCCTGCGTCACAGGGCGCGTCGGGTCGGCCAAATGGAACGTGTCCACCAGGCCCTTCAGAATTTCCTTCGCCAAGTCCGCCTTCGGCGTGTCGTGGATTTCGTTGCCTGCGCTGTAGAGAATGATGCTGGGATGATTGCGATCGCGCATCACCGTATCCCGCGTGTCGATTTGCGACCATTCGCGGAAGTAGAGGTGATAGTCGTATGGATTCTTGGCGACGGTCCACTGATCGAACATCTCGTCCATCACCAGGAAGCCCATACGGTCGCAGAGGTCCAGGAATTCCGGCGCCGGCGGATTGTGCGCTGTCCGGATGGCGTTCACACCCAGCTTACGAAGCTGTTCCAGTCGCCGCTCCCAGGCGCGCAGCGGAATCGCCGCACCCAATCCGCCCGCGTCAGCATGTAGACAGACGCCCTTCACTTTGAAATTCCTCCCGTTCAGCCAGAAGCCGGTGGCCGCGTCGAAATGCGCGTCGCGAATGCCGAACGCCACCGTCTCTTCGTCCAGCGCCGCCGGTCCAGCGCGTACTTTCGCCACCGCGCGGTAGAGATTCGGTTGCTCGAGATTCCACAACTCCGGCGACGCCACCGCCATCTCCAGATGGACGTCGACCGCTTGTCCCGCTGCCAGCGCCTGCGATTGCGTGATCGCCGTCTTCACCAGCTTACCGTCGGGCCCGAATAGGCTGACTTCGAGCGAAACGCCGCGTGGTATCGCCGACTGATTCACAATCCGGCTCTGCACCGCCACTCTCGCTTCGGAGGCCGTGATTCTCGGCGTCGTCACGAACGTCGCCCAATGCTCGAAATGAATCAGGTCGGTCACCACCAGGCGAACGTGACGGTAAATGCCCGCGCCCGGATACCAGCGGGAAGCCGGTTGCGCCGAATCGTCCACGCGCACCGCGATCACGTTCGGAGGACCCGGCACGAAGTTCAGGTGACCAGTCAGTTCGTAGCGGAAACTCACATAGCCGTAGGGCCGCTTGCCCAAATGGAAGCCGTTGATCCAGACGTCGCTGTTCGCCATCACGCCGTCGAAATCGATGAAGACCCGCTTGTTGGAATCGACGGCCGGCAGCACGAAGTGCTTGCGATACCAGCCCACGCCTCCGGGCAGAAATGCGCCCGCGCCGCCCGCCGGATTCTTCGCGTCGAAGGGGCCCTCGATGGCCCAATCGTGAGGCAGATTGAGAGGCCGCCAGCTTTGATCGGGAAACTCCGGCGCCTGCGCCCCGGATGCATCGGCTTTCAGAAATCGCCAGCCGGGGTCGAACGAAGTTCCCACGCCGGCATGCAGTGCCAGCGTGGTCAAAGTGAGGACGAGATAGCGAAGCATGGTGACGCTGTCGATTCTAGCGGCGGTCGGCGGCAATGGCAACGGGCAGCGCCGGCGCGCAGGTGAGTTTCGGCTGGCAAAACGCCGGAGTCGCGGGAATTCCAGACCGAAATGGGGAAGCGCTGTTTTTAAGCCAGTGCGCCACGCAGCGCGGTTTTCCGCAGCGAAACTCCGCATTTCGCGCGCGGCGCTCTTGATAGCCCCTGCAAACGCGGCGTACGATCAGACAGGGAGGGCGGATGCGAGCTTTGAATTTGGCGCTCTGGTGCCTGGGCATGGTGTCTGCCCAGCAGTTCGATTTCGGACCCGGAAAAATTGGACCCGGCATCCGTTACTCGGCCGAGCGCGGCTACGGCTTCGAAGAGGACTCGCACTACTTCTCCGTGAAGGTGCTGGACGAAGGCAACTACCGCGTCACCGTCACCTTCGGCAACGCCAAAGCGGCCACGGTCACCACGGTCAAGGCCGAACTGCGCCGCCTGATGCTGGAGAAGGTGGCGACCGCGCCGGGCCAATTCGAAACCCGTAGCTTCATCGTCAACGTGCGCCGTCCGCAGATCGCCGGAGGCGGCGAAGTGCGCCTGAAGGATCGCGAGAAGACCTCGGAAGCCTGGGCCTGGGACGACAAGATCACGCTCGAATTCAGCAACGCCAGCCCCGCCTTCACGCGCATCGCCGTGGAAAAGGCGGCGGACATTCCCACCATCTACATCGCCGGAGATTCCACTTCCACCGACCAGCCCAAAGAGCCCTTCAACAGTTGGGGCCAGATGCTGCCCCGTTTCTTCACGCCGGATATCGCCATTGCCAATCACGGCGAATCGGGCGAATCGCTGAAGAGCTTCATCGGCGAGCGGCGTCTGGCCAAAGTGATGAGCCTCATCAAGCCCGGCGACTGGCTCTTCATTCAGATGGGCCACAACGATCAGAAGGAGCGCGGCGAAGGCGTCGGCGCTTTCACCTCGTACAAGGCCGATTTGCAGCGCGCGGTCGCCGAGACCCGTCAGCACCAGGCCACCCCGGTCCTGATCACATCCATGAACCGGCTGACCTTCGACCAGAGCGGCAAGATCACCAATAGCCTCGGCGATTATCCCGAAGCCGTGCGTCAGGTGGCGCGCGAGGAGCGCGTGGCGCTGATCGACCTCAACGCCATGAGCAAACCATTCTACGAGGCCCTTGGTCCGGTGGATGCGCACCGCGCCTTCGCCGGCGACGACACCACGCATCACAGCGACTACGGCAGTTACGAGCTGGCAAAGTGCGTCGTGCAAGGGATCAAAGACGCCCAACTTCCCATCGCGAAGTTTCTGCTCGATGTGCCTGTTTTCGACCCGGCGCATCCCGATCCGTTCCAAAACTTCGACATTCCGGCCGAGCAGGAAATGAAGCCGGCCGTCTTCGTGGTGGGCGATTCCACCGCCAACAACACGGGCCACAAAGGCTGGGCCGATCCCTTCGCCGATTACTTCGACCCCGCCAAAGCCAGCGTGCTGAACCGCGCGCGAGCCGGACGCAGCGCCCGCACCTTTTTCACCGAAGGCCTCTGGGACGCCGTCGCGCAGCAGATCAAGCCCGGCGATTTTGTGCTGATTCAGTTCGGACATAACGACGGCGGCGCTCCCGATCAGCCCCCCGGACGCGGCGATCTGCCCGGCATCGGCGACGACGAAAAGGACATCGCCAACACCCAGGCCAAGCCCGAAACCGTCCACACTTTCGGCTGGTATCTACGCAAGTTCATCGCCGACACGAAGGCCAAAGGCGCCACGCCTATCCTGCTTTCGCCCACGGTCCGCAACATCTGGACCGGCGTCCATGTGGAGCGGCAGATGGGCCACTTCGCCGAATGGACGCAGGAAGTTGCGAAGGCCGAAAACCTCACCTTCCTCGACGAATCCAACGCCATCGCCGACGCGTACGAGAAACTGGGTCCTGAGAAAGTGAAAGCCTACTTCCCGGCGGATCACACCCACACCAGTCCCGAAGGCGCGGACTTGAATGCCTCCATCGTAGTGGCCACTTTGAAAGGCGCGGGCTCGCCGCTCGTGGCCTTTCTCTCGCCGAAGGGTCAGGCTGTCACCGCATATCCCGCGCCTCTCAATATCAGTCCCGCGGCGCTCCGGCTGCCCACGCCCGCCAATCCCAATCTGCCGGCGCTCTTTCTGATTGGCGATTCCACCGTGCGCAACGGCCGCGGCGACGGCGCCAATGGACAGTGGGGTTGGGGCGAGCCCATTGTCGATTCCTTCGATACCGGCAAGATCAACGTCGTCAATCGCGCCGTCGGCGGCCTCAGCAGCCGCACGTACTTGACCAGCGGCCATTGGGATCATGTGCTGGAGATGCTCAAGCCCGGCGATTTCGTGATGATGCAGTTCGGCCACAACGACAACGGTCCGCTGGACGATGCGGCGCGTGCCCGCGGCACTCTGAAGGGAGCGGGCGAGGAGACTCGCGAGATCGATAATCCGATCACCAGGCAGCACGAGGTGGTCCACACCTACGGCTGGTACCTCCGCAAATTCATCGCCGACGCCCGGGCCAAGGGCGCCACGCCAGTCGTCTGTACCCTCATTCCGCGCAAGATCTGGAAGGACGGCAAGATCGTCCGCAATGCGACCGATTACGCCGGCTGGGCCGCCTCCGTCGCGGCTTCGGAGCATGTCCCCCTCATCGATCTCAATGAGCGCATCGCCGCCCGTTACGACCAGATGGGGGAGCAGCAAGTCGAAGCCATGTTCGCCGACCCGCACACCCACACCAGCCGTGCCGGAGCCGAACTCAACGCGTCCATCGTAATCGCGGGCCTGAAGGCGCTGCCGGACAACCCGCTGGCCGCATACTTGAAATAGGTATAGTACAGTCTACTCATGACTCGCCGCAGCGCAGTCGCGATTTTTGCCGCCGCCCTGGCACGTGCGGCCCAGAAGATTCCGGCCAATCGAAACGTAAAGTGGGGCCTCGGCTCCAATCTCTGGAACTACTTTCCGCGTGTCCCCTTCACCGACATTTTGGATGTCATGAAGGACACCGGCTTCATCGGACTTCGCCTGACCCAGTTTCCCCAGATCCTGAAGACCTACGACATCACCGCCGCCCAGATGCAAAAAGAGGCCGAAAAGCGCGGCTGCAGCATCGTCACCATCTCCTTCAATGGGCCTGCTCACGACCCCGCCCGTCTTGCTGAGACCGTGGCGAACGCGCGTGCGGCCATGACCTTTCTCAAGGAATTCGGCGCGCGCCACCTCGTGGTCTTCTCCCCCAATCGCACCAACGGAGCCGCCCCCGGCGCGTTTCCTTCGATGTGCAAATGCTTCAACGAAATCGGCGCCGCGGCCAACGCCATGGGCTTTCGCGCAGGACTCCACAATCACATGGGCCAGATGGTGCAGAATCCTGAAGAGGTGGATCGCTGCATG
>DASZMZ010000096.1:0-12075 GCA_035551455.1 Candidatus Sulfopaludibacter sp. | reverse complement strand
CCCTTTTGAATGCCGAACTTCTCGTGGATCACTTTGACCACCGGCGCCAGGCAATTGGTGGTGCAGGAGGCGTTCGAAATGATGTTGTGCTTGGCGGCGTCGTAAGAGCTATCGTTGACACCGAGCACGACCGTGAGGTCTTCATTCTTCGCCGGAGCCGAGATGATGACTTTCTTTACGGTACCGTGCAGGTGCTTGGAGGCATCCTTGGCGTCGGTGAAGAATCCCGTGGATTCAATCACGATTTCCGCCCCAACGCTGCTCCAATCGAGCTGTGCGGGATCTTTCTGCGCGAAGACTTTGATCTTCTTGCCGTTCACCGTGATGGAATCGGCGTCATGCGTGACGGGCAGGCCCAACGGCCCCAGAACCGAGTCGTACTTCAACAAGTGAGCCAGCGTCTTCGTGTCGGTAAGGTCATTCACCGCTACGATTTCAATGTCGTCCCGATGCAGACCTGCCCGGAGGACATTGCGGCCGATGCGGCCGAAGCCGTTGATACCTACTTTTACTGCCATTGTTTCTCCTGTTCAAACGAGGGATGGGGTTAATACAAAGGATATCAGGAGGTGCGTATACCGGGCAACTCGGACAGAATTATCCGAAATGTAACTTACCGGCCGCGAGCCGCGCTTTCGTACATCACTTTGCCCCCCACAATCGTGTACAGAACGTCCGTGGAGAGGATTTCGTCTTCGGGAATCGTCATGATGTCGCGCGAAAGCACCGTGATGTCGGCCAGTTTGCCGGTTTCGAGCGACCCCTTCAGCTTGTCCTCGAACGCGGCATAAGCGTTGTTCATGGTGTAGGAGCGGAGCGCTTCTTCGCGGCTCATACGCTGGTCCGGGTAGAAGACCTTGCCGTCTTTCGTTTTGCGCGACACGGCGGCGTAGAACGACGCCAGCGGGCTGACGCTTTCCACGGGGGCATCGGTGCCGTTGCCGACGATGGCGCCGGATTTCATCAGCTTCTGCCAGACGTAGGCGCCCTCCTCGGCCCTCTTATCGCCCAGCCGCAGCGGAACATACGGTGCGTCGGAAGTGCAGTGTACAGCCTGCATGGCGGCGATCACACCCAGCTTGCCGAAGCGCGGAATATCGGCGGCGCTGAGGTGCTGGGCATGCTCGATGCGCCACCGCAGATCCTTCTGGTCCGGATGTTCGCGGAAGACCTGCTCGTACACGTTCAGAACCTCGCGATTGGCCCGATCGCCGATGGCGTGGACGCAGAGTTGATAGCCGTGGCGGATGGCGGCGTCACCGGTCTTCTTAATGTTGGCCGGATCTTGCGTCGGCAGCCCGACGCTGTCCGGCTTATCCGTATACGGCTCCAGCAGCCAGGCGCCGCGCGACCCGAGGGCGCCGTCCATGTACTGCTTGATGGCGCGCACCGTCAGATGATTCTGACCGACGCCGATCATGCGGTATTTGTCCAGATTCGCTTCCAGATTAGGCTGCGACCCGCTGAGCATCACCCACATGCGCAGTTTCAGGGCGCCCGCCTCGGCCAGTTTCTTGAGGCCGTCCACGGTGGCGAACGAACTGCCGGCGTCTTCAAATGTCGTGATGCCGTTGGCTAGGCTATCATCCGTCGCCAGATCGATAATCTTGCGGTCTTCGGCGGCCTTCTCCTGCGGAGTGCGCTTGGCCAGCCAGGCATTGTGGGCGCGGCCGGCCAGTCCTTGCGCGGTCTCGCGCAGCAGGCCGGTGGGATTGCCGTCTTTGTCCTTCAGCAACTCGCCGCCCGAAGGATTCGGCGTGTCGCGCGTGATGCCGGAGGCTTCCAGGGCCTTGCTATTGACGAAGGCCGCGTGACCGCTCGCATGCGTGAGCAGGACGGGATTGTTGGGCGAAACCTTGTCCAGCGAGGCGTGCAGCGGGAAACCTTCCACATTCGGGTCCGGAGCACGGTCCCATTTCGATTGGTGCCAGCCGCGGCCGATGATCCACTCGCCCGGCTTGGCCTGTTTCGCGGCGCGCGCCACTTGCGCCACGATGTCATCCCAGGTGCGCGCCTCGCGCAAATCCAGACCGAGTCGAAACTCTCCAAGACCCGTAAAGTGGCCGTGGCCTTCGATGAATCCGGGAATAGCCAGGCGTCCATGCAGGTCGATGACTTTGGTGGCCGGGCCGATCCACTGCGCCGCCTGACTATCGGGACCCAGGGCGGTGATCCGGTCGCCGCGCACGGCCAGGGCCTGCACCACCGGCGCACCCGCATTCATGGTGACGATCTTGCCGTTGCGCAATACCAGGTCGGCCGGCTGGGCGAAGACCGCGGCAGATGTCAGTACCAAGAGGGCAAAACGAGAAACTCGCATGGATGTAATCAGGATACAGGAAGCTCATTCCTGGCGGAGGGCGTCCATGGGGTCGAGACGCGAGGCGCGCCGGGCCGGCAGCCAGGCGGCAAGAATGGAGACACCCGCCAGCACGCAGGCGGCAATGGCCAGCGTGGCCGCATCGTTCGGCACCACTCCGTAGAGCAGCGAGCGGATCAGCCGCGATGCCGCCAGCGTGGCGCCAAGACCCATCGCCAAGCTGACCCCGACCAGCAATCCCATTTCGCGCAGCACCATCCAGGCCACCTGACGCCGCGCCGCACCCAGCGCGAGGCGAATGCCGATCTCCTGTGTGCGCCGCTCCACCGAGTAGGCGATCACGCCATAAACGCCCACGCTCGTGAGCACCAGCGCCAGAAGACCGAAACAGGCGGTCAGCAGGGCCATCATGCGCTCCCGGCGCAAACCGGAATCGAATTTGCTCTGCACGGTCTTGATGTCACCCACGGCCAGAGTCGAATCCTGGTCGTGAATCGCGGCGCGCACGGTGTTGGCCATGGCTGCCGGGTCGCCCGCGGTGCGCACCAGCGCCTCGGTCATCGGTATGACCGCTTGCGAGAACGGCAGGTACACCTGAAAAGCGTAGGGATCGCGCACCAGGAAGCGAACGTCGCGCGCCACCCCGACTACCTGAGCGGCGTTCTTCGCTTCGAACGTCTTCGAGAGGGAGACCATCTGACCCAGGGGATTGGCGCGGCCAAACAGAATGCGCGCCGCGGTCTCACTGATCACCAGGGTGCGAGGCGCGCCTTCGCGATCGCTCTGGTCGATACCGCGGCCGGAAACCATGCGGATTCCCAGGGCTTCAAAATAGCCCGGCGTCACATACGTATAGCGAATGAAATCGCTCTTTTGCAGGGGGCGGGCGGGCGTGGAAACGTACCCGGTCTTCTGCCAACTGCTCAGCATGCCGCACGCCGAGATGGCCACGGAGCGGACGCCGGGCAGCGATTGCAGCCGCTCGTACAACGCCGGACGCTGCGCCACGCTGCGACTGACCATACCCGGACGAAACTCCAGCGGAAGATCGATCATCAGCAGGTTGCTCCGGCTGAATCCGAAGTCCTGATGCTGCAGGTTCCACAACGTTCGACCCAACAAAGCGGCGCCGCTGAGCAGCAGCAGAGACGTAGCGATCTGGACCACGATGAGGATCTTGCCGAAGAACTGCCGCGGCGACTCTCCGGCGGTTGTGCGGCGATTGGAGCGCAGCGCGGGCAGAAGGTCCAGGTGCGTTGCCGCCATGGCGGGCGCCAGACCGAACAGCAGAGTCGCCAGAATCGCCACGACGGCGATGAAGCCGGGCACGCGCCAGCTTGCGTCGAGCGTCACCTTCCAATCTTCCACGCGGACCAGCGCCCGCGATCCCCAGGATGCCAGAACGGCGGCGGCCGCCGTACCGAGAGCACACAGCAGAAAACTCTCCGTGAGCAGGTGGCGGATGATGCGTCCACGTCCCGCGCCGAGCGCCAGGCGGAATCCGATTTCGTGGGTCCTCGCCGTGGCCCGGCCCAGCAGAAGGTTCGCCAGATTGCAGCAGGCAATCAGCAGGACCGCGGCGGAGATGCCAATCAGAACGTAGAGCGGGTGCGCCGTCTTGGCGTTCAATTCGGCAAGCACCCGATTGGCCGGCTCTGCCTGCACCTGCAGATCGGGGCTTCCCAGGTCCGGCATCTTGCGATAGAGCGCCGTGAGTGCCGAAGCGGTTTGGGCCGGTGAAGCGCCGGGACGGAGGCGCGCCGTCACTTCCAACCAGGAGTAAGCGGGCGCGTCCAGCCAATCGGTGGGCAGAACGCGCGGCTGCATGCCCATGGGCAGCCACAGGTCGGGCGCATTGTCGCCGGAGTCCCCGAAGAAGGATGGCGGCATGATCCCGATCACGGTCAGGGATGCGCGATTGATCTCGAGCGTCGTGCCGATCGCCGGGCCTCCGCCAAAGTGGCGCTGCCAGAAAGCGTGGCTGATGATGGCGACAGGCGCGGCGGCGCGATCGTCGGCATCGTGAAAACAGCGGCCCGTGGCGGCAGCGACGCCCAACACATCACAGTAGTTGCCGCTGACCAGGGCGGCGTTCACGGTTTCCACGCCGCCGGCCGCTCGCAGAATGGCCTCGCGGAGGGGAGAGTTGCTGGTGGCGATGATGCCGGCCGCAACCTGCTGCCGCGCCGCCATTTCGCGGTACAGCGGATAACTGAATGGCGTGGTCTTCCCATTGCCCGAGAGGTGCAGGAGGACGAGTTGCTCGGGATGCCGCACCGGCAAGGAACGGAATACGACGGCGTCCAGCACCTGATAGATGGCGGCATTGGCCCCGATGCCGAGCGCCAGAGTCAGCACGGCCGCGGCAGCGAAACCGGGGCTGCGGCGCAGTTGGCGGCCGGCGTAGCGGAGATCCTGGAAGAACGTGTCCACCAGGGCCAATCCGCGCTGCTCGCGATACTCCTCGCGCATTTGCGTGATGCCGCCGAAGTCCAGCCGGGCCCGCCGTTGCGCTTCTTCGGGCGAGAGTCCGGTGCGCTCGTACTCGGAGGCCAGCAAGGCCAGGTGGCCGGCAATCTCCTCGTCCAGCCGGCCCGATCCCGCGAACAGCCCGCGCAGACGCGAGAGCAGTTCGCGCAGACGGTTCACGCTTCGCCCCCGAGCATCCGGTTGACCATGGCGACGGTGCGCGACCAGTTCTCGGCTTCCGAGGCCAGTTGGCGGCGTCCCGCCGCGGTGATGGAGTAAAATCGCGCGCGCCGGTTATTCTCGCTCACGCCCCACTTGCTGCTGATCCAGGCGCGCTGTTCCAGGCGGAGCAGCGCCGGATAGATGGTGCCCTGATTCAGTTCCAGCGAACCTTGCGCCACCTGCTCAATACGGCGGGCGATGCCGTATCCATGCAGTGGGCTGAGGGTATCCAGAGTCTTCAGCACCATCAGGTCGAGAGTGCCGTACGGGACTTCTGCTCTGTTGTCCATCAACAGGGAGGTTACGCCCCTTTATGTTGAAAGTCAACAGGGGGCGAGGTACCAGGAATTTCCGGCCACATCCTTCACGGCGCCGGGACGGACAGGCGTGGCGCCATGCTCCACGGCGCGGCGATACGCTACATCGACGTCGTCCACTCGAAGGTAGAACATGCCGGGCATGGGCTGATACATGTGGTTGGCGTCGAACAGTTCTATGGCGGAGTTGCCGATTTTGAGCGTGGTGTGGAGAATCGCTCCGTCCGGAGTAGCGGCGCGTCCGAGTTCGATTGCTCCGAAAGCACTGACCAGGAAATCGATCACCGGCTCGCAGCGGACCGGCTGGAGAAACGGCTGGACAGTCGGCGCACCCTCGGAAAAGTAGTTCTCGCCCTGAAATGTCGCGATGTACCAGAAGTTGCCGGCCGGATCTTTGACGTTGGCGGTGCGCTCGCCCCATTCCTGATCGGTGGGCGTTTGCAGAGACGTAGCGCCATCGCTTAGGGCGCGCTGATAGGCGGCATCCACATCCGGCACGTAGATATCGAAGGCCATGGGCGCCGCCTCGCCGTGCCAGTCGACTCCCTCGCCGCCACCGCCGATCATCAGTCCGGTATCGCCGATCTGCACCTCGGTGTGATACCCGCCCGCGGACCCCACGGTGCGGAACTTCTCCGTCGCGCCGAACACCCGCGCAAGAAACACATTCAGCGCGGGCACATCGCGGACCACGGGATAAGCAGTGAGCGTCTGAGCATCCATAATGATCCAGTGTAGGATAGACGATCGGTTTTCAGTCGTCTGTCCAACCGAGCGAAGCTCGGCTTTCTCAGAACGGAACGTCGTCGTCCGAAAAGGCCGGGAAGTCGTCCTCTTCCATGTATGAGACGTCTTCCACTGGGCCGGTGTCCGGCGCTTCGCCGATTACGTGGCCGAAGCGTTCCCGATGCAAATCGTGGATCCAGTATTTGACCGGCAGCTTCCACTTTTGCTTTGGGTCCGGACGGTTGCGGATCAGAGTTTTGGGCTTAAAGCCCAGCGCCTTCGCCATCTGGATGTCGTTCTGATTGAGGCGACACAGATGCTTTGCGCTTTTCCAGTCACCCTCTTTTGAGTTGGCTTTTCCGGATTTCCTGCCCATGAGTGAAGCAGACGTATTTAGAACGGAACGTCGTCGTCGGTGATGCCCTGATTGAAGTCCTCGGCCGGCGCCGCGGGTGCCTGCTGGCGAGGCTGTGCCGAACGGGGCATGGAGACGGGCCGCTCACTGCGCTCGAAATCTCCGCCACCGCCGCCACCACCGCCTTCATCGCCGCGTCCACCCAAAAGGATCAGCTCGTCGGCCACTACCTCGGTCATGTACTTCTTCTGGCCGTCTTTATCGTCCCAACTGCGAGTCTGCAAGCGGCCTTCGACGTAGACCTTTTTGCCCTTCAACAGGTAGGTGGACAGGTTCTCAGAACGCCAGAGAACGATATTGTGCCAGTCCGTCTCTTCCTTCCACTCGCCGGATGACTGATCCTTCCAGCGACGGCTGGTGGCGATGGAAAAGGTGGAACGGGCGACGCCGCTCGGGGTGAACTTCGTCTCGGCATCCTTGCCGAGATTGCCAAGCAGTATGACTTTGTTGACGCTTCGAGATGCCATCTTATCCTGCACTCTAGCACACGGAACCGCTACTTGGCTGCCGAGGCGGTCGGACAGCCGGCAATCAGCGTAGAAGCTTCGTTCTTCGGGAAAAACGGCGATACCGAGGAAAGGTCGTGCGTCAACAGATTGCGGGACGCGTCACAGTTGCCCGCGGCCACCGCCGAGAGATGGCGCCAGGCCACCGCATCGGCCCGCTGCTCCGGCGGAATCGAGAAGTTCAGCGCGCTCGAAAACTCATCCTCGGCGCGAGGGAAATCCTTGCGCCGATAGGCCGTGATGCCGCGGTACAGGTGCGCCTCGCCCGAGGAAAGGTCGGCCGTGGCGGCGAATGCCGTGCGCGCCGCGATGCTGTAGTCCGCCAGCGCCGCCTCGCCGCGGCCCGCGATTTCCTTGGCGCGCGCGCGATAGAAGAAAGTACGGGCATGCGCCGGATCGGTCTTCACCGCCTGATCCAAAGTGGCAATGGCGCCGACGGTATCACCCGACAACAGTTGGGCGCCTCCCAAGTCCGTAAGCGCCAGGCCTAGATCCCGGGGCTGACCGAATCGCTGCCGGATTCCAGTGTTTCCCGCGGCCTGCCAAACACCGATCGCACTCCGATACTGGCGTACAGCCTCGGCGTAGTTCCCCGACTGAAACGCTTGCCTCCCGGCCACCCATGCAGGCCAGCCCGAATCCGGCGAGCCGGCGAAATAGCGAGCCGCATCCGCCAGTTGACCGGCGGACAGCGCGATGTAGCCCAGCCACTCGCGGCCCAGTTTCACGTCGGCCTGGCACGCCAGTGCCGGCATCACCTCCGCGAGGCAGGTGGGAGTGGCGACTGCCGCGACGAGTTGCTGCCGCGCGGCAGCTTCGACTGCCGGGTTGCCGGGCGAGGCCAGCAGCTTCGCGATGGCGTCCATCACGGGGAAGGCCGGTGAAATCGGTTCCGGGGTCGTTTTCTTCGGCTGCACGGCGACGCGTCCCGGCCAAGAGTCAATCGCCTTCTGGAAATCGGCGATCGCTCCCTGGTAAAGCGACGGATTGCCCGTAATAGTGGCGCCCGCCAGAGTACACCAGGCCTTGCGGAAATACACGATCGGAAGGTCGGCTGGCGGCGCGATCGGCACCAGGGCAGCCTGGGAGAGCACACAGGCGGAAGTCTGCGGCAGTTGGGGCGAGGCCGACAGATCCACCCGGTCGAAGTCCGTTTGCGCCTTCAGGAGCAGCGCAAGTTGCTGATCGTCAGCAGCAGCGGCTAGAGATACGAACAGCAAGATGGCAGACAAAATCACTCGCACACCTTGTGTGACGGCACGGCTGCGGCCCTTGTTACGAAGAGTACGGTCTTACTTGGTGAAGATCGTCACATCCACGTTCATGCCGGGGCGGAGCACCAGACTATCCTGCTTATCCACCAGGATCTTCACGGGAATGCGCTGCACCACTTTGACGAAGTTGCCGGTGGCGTTTTCCGGAGGCAGCAAACTCATCTTCGACCCGGTGGCCCCGGCGATTGAATCAACATGGCCGCTCACGCTTTGACCGTACATATCGACGTGGATCTCGGCGCGCTGTCCGGGGTGGACGTTGGCCAGTTGGGTTTCTTTGAAGTTCGCCGTGACCCAGGTATCCTGCAGCGGAATGATGGTCATCAGGCCTTGGCCCGGTTGAACGATTTGGCCGACTTCCACGCTCTTGCGCGTCACTACGCCGTCCAGCGGCGCGGTGATCGTGGTGTAGCTGAGCTGCAATTCGGCAGCTTCGAGATTGGCGCGGGCTGCGGCCACCGATGCGGATGCAGTGCCGGCATCCGACGTGCGGATCCCCACCTGCTGGCGATTGGCTTGGCTGGTCTGCACCTGTGCTTGGGCCTGATTCACGCGCGATTCAGCGGCCGCAACGGCAGCTTGGCGGATGCCGGCGTCTTTTTGCACGGAGGCCAGCTTTTCACGCGCCGCTTCCATCTCGCTCTGGGCGACGCGCGCCGCGGCGACGTACGAATCGTACTGCTGCTGTGAAATCTCGGCCTTGTCCACCAGCGGCTTCATGCGCGCCAGGTCGGCCTGAGCCCGATCGTTACTTGCCTGCTTGGAACGGATATTGGCCTGAGCCACCGCGATATCCGCGCTGGAGGCCTGCTCATAGGAGACGCGCGCCCGCTGCACTTCGGCTTCGGCATCGGCCAGTTGCGCCGCAGCCCCGGCCTGGGCCGATTGCGTGGTGTCGTTGGTCAGCGGCACCATCTGCCGGGCCGCCTGTTGCTGACTCTCGGCCTGCAACAGCGCCGCTTTCGCCATATCGACCTTGGCCTGATAATCGCGCGGGTCGATGCGCACCAGCACCTGGCCGGCCTTCACCTGTTGGTTGTCCAGCACCGCCACTTCGATCACGTTGCCGCTGATCTTCGGCGCTACCGCGCTGATGTGCCCGTCGACGTTGGCATCGTCCGAGGAGACCCGGTCGCGGAAGTGCAGCCATGCTGCCGTTGCCGCCGAGGCAGCGGCCAACAGCACCACCAACAGAATGATGATTTTCTTCCCCGAGCCACGGCTCACTTGGGGAGCCGGTTCAGCTTTCTCTGACGGGGGCATGGATTTCGGTAATGTAGCCACTGGTTATACCTTTCTCAATCGACGGCAATGGGGCCTTTCACCGGCCCCGATTTCTTCATCAGGAACATCAAAGGGATAATGGCGAGAAACAACGCGCCCATCACCCAGAAAGCATCGGAGAATGCCAGCATGCCGGCCTGCCTTTGCATGCTGCCGTAAATCAGTCCGGTGGCCTCGCGCGAGGCATCCGGCAGACTCGCGCCGTGGGCCTGCACCATCGCGGCGGTGCGCTGCAGAGCCTCGCGATACGGCGCGTCGTACGGGGTCAGGTGCGCCGTCAGCACCTGTTGGTGCACCTGCGATCGCCGCGCCAACAGCGTAGTCACTGTGGCGATTCCGGAACTGCCCCCGATATTGCGGGCCAGATTGAACAGTCCCGTCGCATAATTGGCCCGCTCTCGCGGAATGAAGGCGAAGGCGGCGGCGCTAATCGGCACGAACAGAAATGCCAGCCCGGTGCTCTGCACGATGCGGCCCCAGACGGCAGTTTGATAATCGATTTGCAGCGTGAATCGCGACATGGCGAACAGACCGAACGACGACACCAGGACGCCGAAAATCACCAGCCAGCGGGCCTGATAATGACGCAGCAGAATTCCCACCAGGGGCATGCAGATGCAGATGAAAATTCCGCCCGGCGAAAGCACCAGGCCGCTCAGCAGCGCAGTATAGCCCAGCAGGGTCTGGAGAAACAGCGGCAACAGGGTGGTGCTGCCGTAGAGCACGAAGCCGAGAACCAGCATCGAGAGAGTGGACAGCATGAAGTTCCGCTCTTTTAAGATGCGGAAATCGATGACGGGTTGCTTCTGCCGTAGTTCCCAGAAGACGACCGATACCAGACACACTACGGTGATGATCGCGAACACCACAATGAACCCTGACGAGAACCAATCTTCCCGCTGACCTTCATCGAGCACCACTTCGAGAGCGCCCAAACCCAATGCCAGCAGGCCCAGACCGGCGTAATCGATCCTCAATCCGTCCTTAAAGCCGCGCCGGATGATGAACGGCGGGTCGAACACCAGCAGATAAGTCAATGCCAGCGAGAGCAGGCCGACCGGAATGTTGATGAAGAAGATCCAGCGCCAGCTATAGTTGTCCGTGATCCAGCCGCCCAGCGTGGGACCGATTACGGGGGCCACCACAACACCCATGCCGTAGACGGCCATGGCCATGCCGTGCTTTGCCTTGGGGAAACTTTCCACCAGAATGGCCTGCGAAATTGGCTGGAGAGCCCCGCCGCCCAGACCTTGCACGATGCGGAAGAGGATCAGCAGCGGCAGCGTGGGGGCAAGTCCGCACAGGCAGGAACTCACCGTGAACAGCGCCACGCAAGTCATATAAAAGCGCTTGCGTCCGAATAGCGTGGAGAACCATGCGCCCATGGGAAGGATGATCGCGTTGGCCACCAGGTACGACGTGAGCACCCAGGTGGATTCGTCCACGCTGGCCGAAAGACTGCCGGCGATGTGCGGCAGCGAGACGTTGGCCACACTGGTGTCCAGCACTTCCATGAAGGTCGCCAGCATCACCGTGCCGGCTATGATCCATGGATTGATCACAGGGGCCGGGCCCCCGCTACTTCGCATACAGCGACTCCATCTGGCCGGACGCATGGGCCAGATCGGCGCGTGACTGGTTATACCGGTAGAGTGCGGCGATCTGGTTGTCGCTGGCTCGCGTGAGCGCATCCTGCGCGGTGACTACCTCGATGTTGTTGGCGACTCCCGCCTGAAAACGGTCGCGGGCCTGGTCCACTTCCTGACGCGCGAGTTGCACCCCGAGATTCGCCACGGTAACCTCCGAACGGGCAGCCTCCAATTGGGCGGCGGCGGTCTTTACTTCGAGGGCGATGCGGTTGCGGAGCTCCGTCTCCTGCTGCTTGAGTTGGCGCAGCGCGAGGTCGGCTTTGGCGCGCTCGGCCTGAATCCGGCCGCCGGTAAAGAGCGGAAAATCCAGACTGGCCTGGTATTGGTAGACCGGAATGATGCTGGCCGGAGTGAGCCCTTGTTCCAGCCAGGCGCCGTTAGCCGTCAACTTTGGCAGGCGCGCATCGGCCGCCGATTTCTGGTCCAACCCGGCGCGCTGCTCTTCAATTTGCAGTTGGCGCAGTTCCGGACGCGCAGCATAGGCCTGGTCCAGCGTCTGATCCACCGCCGTCTCCGGCGTGTCGAAGAAGGACATCTGGTCGCCCAGTTCCAGTTTGCGATGGGGATCCAGGTTCAGCAGGCGGCCCAGACCGAAGAGAGAAGTCTCCAGCTGAGTCCGCGAAAGGATGAGCCGCTGCTTTTCGTTCTGCAGTTCGACATTGGCGCGCAGGGTGTCGATGCCGGTGCCGGCGCCATTCTTCTGCAGGTCGGCAGCCTGGTCGTAGAGAGCCTGCGCCAGTTCCACACGGGATTGGGCGGCTTGCACATCGGCGGCGGCGCGCTGGCTGCCCAGGTACTGAGACACCACCAGAATCACGCTCTCTTCGCGCGCCGTGAGTTCCTCGGCGAGGGCGGAATTCACTCCCATTTGCGAGGAGCGGTAGCGATGCCAC